>JAQWBH010000040.1 GCA_028707405.1 Parabacteroides sp.
AGTCACGGAAACCCCTTTATATCAAGCACTTTTACGATCTTATTTATCAACCCTTGACATCAATACGACCGTCTCAACGTGGAACGATAGCATCAGATTGATGTCTGGTATGTATTTTTCGTTTTGTCCGTTCTCGGGAACAGGTCAATAGTGGTTTTTATGGGGGTGTTCTGTTCGAGGGAACAGGTCAATGGTTTTTATCCGTTCTGGGGAATAAGTCGATACATGGGGTTTAATTCCTGTCATCTCCGGTGGCAAAGGTACTACCTATTGATAAAATGCACCGCTACCGATTTTGGAGCGGTGCATCTTTTAACGATTTCAAGACTTGCACACCCCTTTTAGCCGTTCCTGATGTATGTTGCCCACCGTTCATAGACTTCCCTCAATGGCTCGTCGAGGAATGACAACGCCTTTTCCTTTATTGCGTCCGGCACGCCATAGGCAGCTTCTGCAATGCTTCCTGTTATTGCAGCAAGGGTGTCGCTGTCACCACCGAGGGAGATGGCGTTTCGGATAGCGTCCTCAAAGTCGGCACTTTCAAGGAAAGCAATAATTGCCTGCGGTACGGTGTCCTGACAGTTTTCGTTGAAGCGGTAGGTTGGACGGATTTCATCAAGGGTTTTGCTCAGGTCGTAGCCGTGTTCCCGTTCTATGTGTTCTTTGATTTGCATCTTGTAATGTTCGAGAGTTAAGCGTTCGTTGAGGGGATTACCCATATCGTCACCATAACCACCAGTATAGAAACGGCACATAAATATTGCATCCGTCACAGCCAGTGCACCTTTTATTCCTTCGGGATGGTTGTGCGTCACTTCAACAGACAGTTTTGCTCTGTCCCTACCGTTGGACGGCCACATCCCTGTTCGAGCACAGAACCCACAGTCCATCAACCACGCACAAGGCGAAACTCTCATCGCAGAGCCGTTGCCCCAACTGTTATATGGCTCACGGTCATCAGAGTGAATCCAACTTCCAAACCTACCGCCATATCCTGCATCAGGGTAGAGGGGTCCCCACTTTTTATATGCGTCTATGAAATCGTCGGCTTCGCCACCGTTCATCAGGGCATCTGCTGTGGCAATCGTCATCACTGTATCATCCGTGAAAAAGCAGTCGTCACGGAACAGCGGGAAGTCTTTTGATTTGATATTATGCCACTAGTAGACCGAGCCTATGATGTCGCCTATAATCGCTCCGAGCATTATTTCCGACCTCCCCGCCGTTTCACATCTTTGCGGATTTCCTCAAAACAAGCCTCGTCAACGGTTCCCACCTCGCGGAATGTTGCCACAGCACTTGCCATTACCTTAAAGTTCAGTTCCGTGCCTTCACTGTCGGCGAGATAATCAATCGCTCTGTCAGGAGTAATCCCAAAGCGCCCGGCGGTCTGAACCGCATCGATATTCGCTCCAAGGAAGATAAACTCCCAGCTGTATTTTGTCTTTTGTCGCTCAATCTGTGCTTTGACCTTTTCGGCGGAGTATTCTCGGCTGGAGTTTTCCTCTCCGTCCGTGATAATAACAAACATTACTTTTTCGGCACGGTAATCGTCGGCAGTATGTTTCTGGGCGTTGCCGATTTTATGAATCGTCATGCCAATTGCATCAAGAAGCGCGGTCGAGCCACCCACTTGGTACTCCTTCTCTGTAATAGCGCTGACCGCCTTGATATCAATTCGGTCGTGGAGCAGTTCATAGTTGTTATCGAATAGCACCGTTGTGATGCTACATTCGCCCTCTACTGCCTGTTGCTTGGCGAGCATTGAGTTGTACCCGCCAATGGTGTCTGCTTCCAGTCCGCTCATCGAGCCGCTTTTGTCGAGTATGAATACCAGTTCAGTTAACCCCTTTTTCATTGTTGTAGCCTCCTAAGATTTATTTGTTGGTCTTAGGATACTACCTTGCAAGGGACGGGAGGTCGCTTCAGAAACGACAAATCAAATCTACCTACTCTTTTATGCTATTATCCGCTCCAATAGTAGCGTGTGTCTTATTCTCCACTGGACTGTTCAATGCCAAGGTATCGGGCAGCCATTCCGGTCGGGTCTTCTGCAATCTCCCATAAATGAGAATCTGTTGGATATAAGTACGATGTGAATTCTTCATCGTCAATAACACCCTCGTATTCTGGTTCCTCAATAGAACACGGCCAGTAGTAATATTTATCGTGGATTAAACCACCGACACCGCCCGTAGATTCACCAACGTATTTAACGATCGACCAGATCTCTTTGATGTTGCGGAGTTTGATATTGCCTTTATACTCTGCGAGCAAATGCCCCAGCCGATTTTGTTTGCCGTTATCTGTTCCGTATTGAGTAATGTAGTCGTCAAGCTGTTTATCGAACGACTCGTAGCTATCAAAGCCATATGGAATGACTGATTCTCCTTCGGGAAGTAAATCACATATCGTGTTCTCCATTTCGCAAGAGTAACTAAACACTTCACCGCTATTTTCGCGACAAAAAGGCAGCAAGTCGTATTTCTCGTGTTCTTTTGGAATATACGGCATATTGACCCTCCCGTCTATGAAAAACGATTTTTTATAGCCCAACCATCGTTGGTACTGCACAGCCACTCGCTTTTATACTCCTTCTCAATTGCCCAACCACTGAACTCCTTATTAAAAATCAAGGCTTCTTCGCGGCTTTTGACAGGAAATAGGTCGGTATAATAGGCATCTTCTATACCGTGGAATTCTGACCACTGGCGAAGAAGGAGTGCGCCGCATTTTTTGCAACGAACTAGTTCACGGTTACCATCATCCCAAGTGTGGAAAAAATGAACGATCTCACCATTTTCATCTTGATAAGCATCACCAAAATCCTCGACTACTTCCAAGTCAATATCTCCGTTATTAACTTTTTCAAG
Source organism: Parabacteroides sp. (assembly GCA_028707405.1). GTDB lineage: Bacteria > Bacteroidota > Bacteroidia > Bacteroidales > Tannerellaceae > Parabacteroides. The sequence continues at coordinate 2,874 of JAQWBH010000040.1, forward strand.
TGAAAACAAACAACAATGCATATTTACCCTCCCAACAGTGGCTGGTCGTACTCGAACAGCACTTCATTTATCTCGAAAACATCGTACTTTCCATTTGTGATGAAATATTCAACGATAACATCGAACTTGACGGCATGGGACAGGGCATAACCTGCACGCTCCAAAAGGTCGTCGGTTTCGTCGAGCGACAATTCCAGAGCCACGGCGAGGGCAATAGCCGTGCGCTTGCTCGGCATATATCCTTTGTTACTCCTAATTTTAGAGAACAACTTGCGGTCGAGATTGGCACGTTTATAAACTCCGACATCCGTCATTTCCTTGGCATCAATCAGACGCATGAGCATCTGGGAAAACGGCTCGTCAAGGTTGCCAACCAAATCATCAAGTGGGGCAGGCGCACCAACAGACGGAGCGAGCATCTCTTCAAAAATTGACTCATTATATTTACCAATATCCTCATCGGCTTCGGACAAAGCTTTTTGCTCAACATCAAGCAGTTGCCTCCGCCTGATTTGGTGCGTGTCAACATAATGCTCATCAATGTAGCTTTCGACTGCCCCGAGCAGATCGCGGCTGACGGTGAATGCTGACTTGTCAAACACAACAAGTGCCACATCAAGGTCGTGGTCTTTAAGGAATTCTTGAATTGCTGAGGTTGCCACTTGGAGGGCTTCATCTTTCGGATAGCCGTAAATACCACTTGAAATTAGCGGAAAGGCTATGCTTTCACACTCGTTTTCAACGGCTCTTTTCAGCGAGTTTATGTAGGCATCACGGAGGTGTTGCTCATTCTGTTCCTTATTCCACTGCCGATATACCGGACCCGCCGCATGGATAACAAATTTAGCTGGGAGATTGAAGCCCGGCGTGATAACCGCTTCGCCTGTCTTAATTGGGGCGAGTTTATCACAGGCAGCTTGAAGCTGTGCTACTCCCGCTGCTTTGAATATAGCTCCGCAAACGCCACCGCCCATTTGCAGATTGGTGTTGGCGGCGTTAACAATAGCGTCAACTTTCATTTTTGTGATGTCCTGCCGGACGATGGTAAAGGGCATCGATTAGACCTCCGTTCAATTTGTTTTATTACATTTCAACACACCTTCGCTATCAAATTTGCAATGCTGTTATCTGCATTTCTTAGGTCGATGAAAGAAATGTCAACGTTGACATTATCATCTGACTCATAGCGAAATTCACTCCTGCTTACGTTGTCAGAATGCGGATAGAGCAGGACGATGCCATCCGCATCATACTTTTTACTGTAAGCGTACATCTGGTACATATCGGACTGGGAAATGCCGCTGTTTCTTGTATTGTCAGAGAGCAGTTTCCACTTTGTATCTAAAACGACTGTATGTCCGCTGAACTCCAGAACGATATCTGGACGGAGTGCGAAAGCACGGGTCGGACTATCAAAAAGACTGTATCTGGAGTCTTGCGTCCGCAGGCTTACGCCGTCACCGAGGTGCCTACGAAACTTTGCCGCCACGAAACTCTCAAATACCTTCTCCATCGGGAAAAGGAGGGCAAGGGCAATCTCGCTTCCCCTGAAAGAGGTGAAGCTGTTCCCTTGCAGGAAAACCCTGCACCACGAAAGCGTCTTGTCGTAGTGACTCATACTTCGGTCGCCGATGCACTTCGAAAAATCCGCTTCGCAGCTTACGGAATAATCTACACCTTCAAAAAAAGTGAGCAATCGGACGGTGTTCTGGCGGTTGCGGCTGTCTGTAGTCTGTTTCAAAAGAAAGCGGAGTGTGGACTTAATTAGCCGATTTTCAGGTCGGTTGATGCTGAAATCGTCGTAGCGGACAAAAAATCGGTCATGGCTAATCAGGTTATGCTTGATGTTTTGCGAAGCCAGTAGTTTTCCCTTATAGAATCTCTCGTTAGCCTCGACGGGCGTATATGCTGCTTTCAGCCCTTGTTTCGTCAGGATGGACACTTCATCGAGAAACATTTTGATAAAAATTTCGAGGAGGCTTAATCGGTCAGTGTGCAGGTTCGAGACGTTGAAGTCCTTAAATGTCACATCTTTTAGTGTTTTTAGCATCTCAAGGAAAATTCCTTTTGTATCGCCATCGGAAATGTCGCCGCCTGCTATCTTCGGTAAAATCTCTATGACCGTGCCATCTGTCATCGTTATAAGCCCCACGTAGTTGCGAGCGGTGATAATTTTACCAATACCACGGCGAGCGGACAGGGAGAGCAATTCGACCGCCTCCGTTTCGATACCGGAGGTGTTGGCGAGTATAAAAGTTTCAAGCGCATCGAATGTTCTCTCAGGTAAGCTCTGATATCCACTAAACGATACATTACGCGTAAATCCACCGTATTCAGTTATGGTGTAGGTCTTATTAGAGGAATGCATAGGCGTCGACCTCCCTAAACGCCGCACTGTTTATCTCGTAATATTCCGGAAAATCAATGTCGGCATTTCCGAACAGCTTCACTGCATCAGCCTTCTTCACAATGAAGCGGGTGCTATCATCAGGCTTCTGGTTATCGCCCAACACTAGCTGAATCTTCTCGTAATCGTCATAGAAGTATTCTTGCAGGAGCGGAATTATCTCATTCTCGAAGATTGCTGCAAGGCGTTCGATGCTCGGGTCAATCTTCAGTGGTTGTAGGAAATATGAGTGACCAATGGTATGCTCACGGTCGAGCAGAACGGTGATTCGCTTGTTCAGGGTATCGAGCATTTCAGCTATATCGATCCCATCTACAAGAATATCCTTTAGTGTCGTCGATTCCGGTAGCATCTCAACAAAACTGAACCGGCGGCGTAGGGCGGCGTCAATTCGTGCAATGGAACGGTCAGCGGTATTCATCGTGCCTATAATATAAACATTGTCAGGTACACCGAATTTCTGTCCTGAATACGGTAAAGAGGCTCTCAATTGCTCACTTGCTCCGATGCGCTTCGTTGGCTCGATAAGCGTTATCAGTTCGCCGAATATTTTTGATATATTTCCTCGGTTAATCTCATCGATAATAAAGACGCGATTTGGAATTTTTACTTTTAGCGTGAACAGGCTCGGCTTTATTTTCTTCAGTAGCTGAAGCGTGTCAGAAACGGATATCGACAACTTATACACCGAGGGCTGCATCATCAGCTTTTCGGAGTTGAGTTCGTAGATATCTTCGTTGATGCCGGTAACAAGCCATCTTACTTTGCGCAGCCTTTTATAATGGGGATATTCATCGTACCATTCCGGTTCACCCGTGATAACGCCGATAGCATCTATCGTTTTGTTTGAGTAACACGACAGAACAATATCACCGATTTGCATTTTGTAATAAAACGCGTTCAGAATATTTCTTCCGTTATCACCTTTTTCATAAGAGTCTGGCGGGGTTTCGCCGTAGCTGTCATATCCGATCCGGATATGACTATTTGCGAAGCATTCGGTGCGGGTTGGATTATCTCCCGTGCCTTCAAGCGAGACTTTCCACACAGTTGGGCTCTTGCCAATCCCTAAGTCAACGCTTGCACCGCTTCCGATAGGCGTTCCTGCCTTGTCACAGAACGCCTTGAAAATCCCATCGTGAACCTCATATTCGATTTCACGTCCAGATTCGGCCTTATCCTCCGACGAAACAACTGGACGAATACCTTCAATGAACTCCTCGTAACCGAAGGACTGGTGAAATGTAGTAAATGCAACAAGCCCATCTTCTTTGTATTTTAGATAACGGGCAAACACTGCGTTATAATTCTCCGCTTTCACGTCGGCAAATGGTTTCTCTTCAATGATTGCAACGGCATATTGCATGGAACTATAGGTCTTGCCGGTGCCTGGCGTTCCATAAAGGATGAGATTTTTAGCCATAGCATAGCTGCCAGGTTGCCCAACAACCGTATTAGCCGGTGCGGAAACTCCATCTGACACGACAGATGCCTCTTCGCTTTGCAGAAAACTGAGATAGTGTTTTATTCCACTCTTTAAATCATCTCTTTGGACAGACGATTCAATGTCAAAAACAGCTTCCATCTTTGCGTAATCACCGCCGCTGGACTGAAAATACCCATCGAGACCTCCGTTTTTAATTGCAGTATCAAGTTCACCGTAAACGGCAACAGCGAACACTGCTCGTCCGTTTTTCAGCTTGGTTTTGCCAATAGCGGATGAGATGGTGTTCGCGGAATTAGGTGACCCACCATTATTTATGTACCACTGTTTAAAGGCTGCCCTCTGTTTTTGCTCGTCGGCAGCCAAAGATGCATTCGAACTGGTCGGCGCTTTACCGTCTTTCTGCGTCCACGCAGTATAAGATATTTCAGGAAATGTAAGGTCTGGAGACTGTTCGCCGATTTTCGCCTTTAGTATATCAAGAAATGCCACATATTCATTTCCGGTACAATTACCGCTCGGAGCGGTTATTCCATATTTAGAAGAAACGTATGCACGGGAATTACCATCAAGCGGCATAAAGATGTTGGGCTTAATCCAGTACAACCCCATAGTGATATACGCCAGACCATTACCGTTAACAGCAATAGCCTTTTCAAAGGCAGCCTTGAATTCGTCAGTGAAAGTGTTCGTTTCGTCGACCTTCATTGCCAGAATAAATAGCTCCCAAACCTCATCAACGCCTGCAAAGAACGACTTTCTGTTATCAAGAGTGGGAATGCCAGCAAACTGTGTCGGAGCGGAAATCTCGATATCAAATGTGTCGGCGAGAACCTTTGCCAGCACGGTGCGGTTTGCGTCAGTGGTACCGCGATTCATAATGCCAATCACAGAGAACGGGTCAATCTGATGATGCCGAGGTTCCCACCAGTCCTCCCGCTCGAAATGTAGATATTTCATCAGTGGTTGCTCCGATGAGACCTTCTTTATTAGAGCAAAGAGTTCGCCCCGCTTATCACTGTATGCAAGCAATTTGTCGGCAAGTGCCTCGTAAAACGGCACCCATTGATATGCGTTATCCATGATCGTTTTCCTCCTTTGTTATCAACTTTGACTTATATTTTCGAGAGCCGCGCGTGAACAAGCGGCAGCAGTATTTTATCGACTTCTTTTCTGAACTCCTCGTCTTCAAGATACCGTTCGCAGAACTTCGTATTCTCATCCATACGGGAAAGCACCACGTCCATAATGTTGTTATCGTAGATGATTTTGAAGAGATCGAGTGGGTTCTTGGCGCGGAGAACCATTTCCTCGTTGCCCGCCATATCCCGTACGAACTGTTCCAGAACTTTATCCATTTCGGTGAAATTTGTACCGAGCCGTTCATTCAGTTTTTGGATAATCGCTGAGAGGTTTTCCTTCTCGTCTTCAAGCGGTAATCCCGTGCCAGAGGTCTTGCCATACAACACGCCATCTTCTTTCACGAGATCGATAGAGCCTTCATACGACCTTTGGAGGCGGTAGTATTGCAGCGACACATCGTTATCAAGATTTGGCGTCCGCTCGCCGGTATCCTTCGGCAGTTTGCGGAGCAAAGCCTTGGCGTAGGCGTAGAACTTGTGAAGCTTCTCGTCACCGAGTTTGATTATGTGCGTGAGGAACGAGTACAGACGGATAAACTTCGAGAGTGCGCCCTTGAAGTCCATCTTGTCCTGTTCCTCAGTAAGAGCGTTATAGCGATCAACGGCAGGGTCTATAAAACCATTTAACTTAGCAAGGTCGATGTTGCCCTGATTTTTCGTCTCCTTAAAGAACACCTTCGCAAAGGCGTCAATCTCACTGTCCAGATAGAGCATAAAGCTGTCGAGGACATTCTTAATGTCGTAAATAGTGTTCGGGTCTGTTGTTTCGGAAACACCCGTTTCCTGATAGTAGTCTTGAAACGCTTTCTCGATATCCTCGCGAGAGTTTACAAAGTCCAGAATAAAGGTCTCGGTCTTGCCGGGGCAGGTGCGGTTGACGCGAGAGAGTGTCTGAACAGCCTTCACGCCGGACAGCTTCTTGTCAACATACATCGTATGCAGGAGCGGTTGGTCAAAGCCCGTCTGGTACTTCTCGGCAACGAGCAGAAGCTGATATTCAACCGAGTCAAACTTCTCCACCGTTTCGGTATCAGGGAATTTGTTCAGGTTCGCTTCCGTGTATTCCTTCATCTCTCCGGTAACGTTATCTTTAACCGTGCCGGAAAACGCCACCAATACACCCAAATCCGTATAGCCCATCTTCTTGATGTATTTTTGGAACTCGAAGTAGTAGCGCACAGCATGGAGGCGCGAACCCGTCACAAGCATTGCTTTTGCCTTGCCGCCAATGCGGTGCTGAACCTGACTCCGGAAATGTTCTATGATGACCTCGGTCTTCTGGGCAAGGTTGTGCGGGTGAAGCCCCATATATTTGCCGAGAGCCTTATTTGCCTGACCCTTTGAGTAAATGGGATCGTCGGCTACTTTCTTTCCTATTTGAAAATAAGTCTCATAAGTTGTGTAATTTTCGAGGACATTGAAAATGAAACCTTCCTCGATAGCCTGCCGCATACTATAAACATGGAACGGCTCCGGCTTTCCGTTAGTCGCCTTTGTACCGAAGATTTCAAGTGTCTTTTGCTTCGGGGTGGCGGTAAACGCAAAAAAAGAGAGGTTTTTCTGATGACCATGTGTAGCCATTTCAGCGGCAATTTCCTCATCGGGATCCTTTTCCTCGGCTTCGGCTTTCGCTTCCTCAACTGCATACTCGTGCAGTTTCTTTTCGATAGCGTCTTCGCCCTGTGCGGAGATGTCAGCCAGAACTTCTTTAAGGCGTTCGCTTGCCTTGCCGGTCTGGGAGGAGTGAGCCTCATCCACGATGATGGCGAATCGTTTACCTTCAGTTGCTACTCTCTGCACATCGACAAACGGGAACTTCTGCAATGTGCAGACAATGATTCTATCGCCCTTTTCAAGCGAGGTGGTCAGTTGTTTCGCATTTTTGTCGACACGCACGACCACACCCGGTTTGTGTTCCATATTGTAAATGTTGCGCTGAAGCTGTTTGTCGAGAACACGGCGGTCGGTGATAACGATAATGCTATGGAATACCGAATCTTCTTTTGCATCGTGCAAGTTAGTCAGATGGTGGGCAAGCCACGCTATAGAATTCGATTTACCTGAACCTGCTGAATGTTGAATCAGATAATTTTTGCCCGAACCATTCTTGTAAACATCGCTGACGAGTTCGCGCACAACATCCAACTGGTGATATCGCGGGAATATCAGCTTCTCTTTGCCTGTCTTTTCATCTTTCGTAAGCTGCACGAAACGATGGAGAATGTCGAGGATGCTATCCCGCTGCAAAACTTCTTTCCAGAGATACGAGGTGCGGTAGTCACTCGAAACAGGTGGGTTACCCGCTCCTTTGTTATATCCCTTGTTAAACGGCAGGAAAACCGTATCCAGTTTCCGCAGCCATGTAGTCATCCAGACTTCTTCAGTGTCCACGGCAAAATGCACAACAGCCCGCTTCTTAAAAGCGAGCAACAGTTCACGCGGATTGCGGTCATTTTGATATTGCGCTATAGCGTTTTTATATGTCTGCCCTGTGAGTGGGTTTTTCAGTTCCATGGTGATAATCGGAAGCCCGTTCAGGAAGATAACTGTATCGATGGAGTTTTCATTCGCGAGGCTGTATTTAACCTGCCGTGTTATTTGCAACACGTTCTTCTCATACAAAGCCGTCGCGCTCTTGTTCATGCCACTGCCCGGCTTGAAATATGCCAAGCGCACGGTCACGCCGAGATCAGTGATGCCGTGGCGAAGCACGTCAATCATGCCCCGGTTGTTCAGTTCAGCGTTCAGACGCTTGAGGAAGCCGTCCTCCGCATCTGCGCCGTGGCGTTTCTCAAGCGCCGCCCACTCGGTCGGTTGGGTGTCTTTTACGAAAGCGATAACCGCCTCGGTATCCATCGCAAACTCGCGGCTGAATGCGGAGGAGGTTCCCTTGGCGTAGCGGTCAGCTTTTTTTGTACCTTGTGTCAGCCAGTATTCGATTTCCTGTTCAAAGGTGCGTTCCTTTGTGTCTATAGCCATTTCTTATCCCTCCGTTACTTTGATTTTGCCGGTTACCGCATCGTGAATCACGATTTGCCGGTATTGCTTTAGATTTTCTATCTGAACTGTGATGTCCGCAATTAAGGCTTCAATCTGGTTAGTCTTGCTGTCGAGATAAGCAGCTATCTCTTCTTGTTCCTCGATAGGCGGCTGTGGCAATAGCATATTAAGGAACTGGTCGGCTTGGAGCCGCCACCGTCCAAGATTTGAAACGCCCTGGCCTAGTCGATAGAAAATGCGGTTCTTATAACACATCTGGAACAGGTATTTATAGTAGTTGTGGCATTGCTCCTTGCCCGGGAGGAAGCGGAACACTCGATAATCAGGACTGGTCACGCCCTCAAACGGGCTACAATCCACCCAACCAGTCAGCAAGTCCATAGAGTTCATGGCAAAATCATTCACGTTGACCACCTGATAATTTGCGTATGATTCCGCCAACTGCCCCTCGTTTGATTCTGTATCCTTAACCTTTATGCCACGCTGTGTAATTGAAAGCACATCGCGGTCTTCCTTACCATAAATACGTTTGACGATTTCGAACATCCACTTAATCTTTGTGGTTTCCCAATGTGTTGGGGTTTCGCCAATCCAGTCCACCCCGCTGTCCTTCATCGTTGCCGACTTATCAAGTCCCTTGGTGACCACCTCGGCGATGAGTTCTCGCTTGTAGGTGTCGAGCATATCCACCTGAGACTGAAGATCGGCAAGTAAGATGTAGATTTCGGCGGTGCGGCGGTCGAGGTACGCAACAATCCGCTCCTGCTCGATTATTGGCGGGAGGATTGTTTTCAGTGCAGATAATGCGGTACTGGTTATCGCCGGATAGCTAATACCCACAGAATATCGTTCGACGTCTGACACGAACCAGTCGGCATTCAAGGCATAGAACAAGAACCTGCGATTTACACCCGGCTTCGGGGTATAAACAGCGAATCCCGTGGAACAGATGTTGTCGTTATATTCATCATCAATATAAGCGATTGCCTTCAAGTAGGTTCTCACAGTAGAAATAATCGTATCGCCAGTCTTAACTATTCGCCTTGCCCGGCTCGGCGCATTCGCAAAAGTGAATTCTTGCGTTTTGCAGATACCCTGCCCGTAGTTGACCGAGCCAATATCAATGTAGGTGATTTCGGCTTCCTCGTCTGTGTTTTCCGGTAGAACACGAACATTGCAATCGGCGATAAACTTGAGTGGCTTTGCTTCCCAAGTTTGTGGTATGTGTGGCACTAACGCGATACCGCTATCCTTGTATTCTGCATATCCTACCACGCTCACACCTCCCCGAACAATTCAGCGATTGCCGACTGAATCTTCACGCCCAGAGACTGGATGTCACGGAGGGTGTCCTCGGCGTTGCCAAGTTCCGTGTATTTATAGAAGTGACGCGTAAACGGAATTTCGTAGCCCTTCTTTGTCTTGGCGGGGTCTACCCAAGCATCGGAAGCGTAGGGCAGAACCTCGCGCTTGATATATACGTCGATATCCTCCTTGAATGGAATCTGCTCGGTGTCACGCAGGCCGGTATCAGGTTCGGGGTTGCCCTTTGCGTCGATACAGATATCGGCGGTCTCGTCTTTCTCCGACAGTCCAGCGAGAATAGCTTTCAAGAGTGGAGCCTTCATATTGAGTTCCGCTTTTTTGAGTGCTTTTTGAAGCAGCTTGGTGAATTCGGTGCGGTTCTTATAAAGCTTTGTGCCGTCAAGCGTGCAGACAGCGGCAATAATAGCTTCTTGCATTTTTTGCCCCTCGGCTACCTCACGAGCAATCTCCTCGGGCTTACGCTTTCGACTCGTAGCGAGGTTGGCAAATGCTGTCTGCTCACGGATACGCTCGATGCGCTCCGGCGATGCTTGAAAATTAAGCCTGAGTGGGCGTTCGACCGTCACCTTCCAGTAGGCAAAGTCGTCTTCGTCGAATATTTTGCAGAACTCGCCCTCCACAAAATTGCCGTAGATGCGTGTTAACTCAGCAATATGGTTTTCGCTCAACATCTTGCGCTTCTCGCCGAGGGGCTTCCGCATACGCTCAAAGAAGGATGTGCCATCTATCAGTTGTATTTTACCTTTGCGGATGCCTTTCTTACGGTTGGTGACAATCCAAACATAGGTCAAAATACCTGTGTTATAAAAAAGCTGGTCAGGCATTGCTATGATGGTTTCAAGCCAGCCATTTTCAATAATCCATTTGCGGATTTCGCTTTCACCGCTGCCTGCATCGCCTGTGAATAGTGGCGAACCGTTAAAGACAATACCGATACGGCAACCGCCATCCTCAACAGCCATCATCTTGCTTATCATGTGTTGAAGGAACAATAAAGAGCCGTCCGATACGCGCGGCAGGCCCGCACCGAAGCGTCCAGCATAGCCTTTGTTTTCGTTTTCGTCGCGGATGAACTTCTCGTATTTTTTCCACTCTACGCCAAAGGGCGGATTACAAAGCATATAGTGAAATTTTTCGTTTGGCAAAGCGTCCTCGGTAAAACTATTGCCGAGATGGATGTTCTCGTAACCGTCTCCCTTAATCATCGTGTCGGACTTGCAGATGGCATAGGTTTTCTCGTTTAATTCCTGCCCATAGACACGAATGATAGCGCGGTCATTTAGTTCTGAAGCGTACTCGATGCCCGCCGAAAGCATCCCGCCCGTACCTGCCGCTGGATCGTACAGCTTCGCCATATAACCGGAGTCCTTTATTTTCTCCATATCAGGGCAGAAAAGGATGCTGACCATCAGACGGATAACTTCACGCGGCGTAAAGTGTTCACCAGCAGTTTCATTGGACATCTCAGAAAACTTGCGGATAAGTTCTTCGAAAATATAACCCATCTCGTTGTTGGAGACCACATCCGGATGGAGGTCAATATCATCCACAAATTTGCAAACAACAAGCCAAAGCAGATTAGCCTTATCAAGACGCGCTATCTGAGAATAAATATCGAAAGACTCAAGAATGGTACGGGCGTTTTCGGAGAAGCCTTTTATGTAGTCAACGAGATTATCCGCAATATTGTCAGGGTCGCCTTTCAGCTTTGCAAACGTGAACTCGCTGGTGTTCCAGAAGTTATAGCCATTGGGTGTGCTTGGCGTTTGGGTTGCACGTTTCAGGAACGGAGCCTTGTTTTTATATTTGCAGGTTCGGTCAACCTCCAGCACCGTATCTTTCGTCAGAGCAAGGACACTATCCAGACGGCACAGTACGGTAAAGGGCAAGATGACATCCCCGTACTCACTCTGCTTATAGTCGCCGCGCAGAATGTCGGCAATTTTCCATATAAAATTCGATTTCTCGGAAATGTTAATACTCATTGATATCGACCCCCTTCTCGCATAGACGCAGATAGCGTTCATATGACATCACTACCGCTATCGGCTTACCATTCTTTTGGATGTACGCTGTCTTATCCGCCGCAACCAGTTCTCTTAACAGACGCGAGGATTGACCTCTATTGAATTCAGCGATATTGAAGTGATCCATAATCGGCACTTTAGGTGTCGTTTTTTTGTCCGCCATTCGCGTTTCCTCCTCTGGATATAAAACCCCTATATTACCCATTATTGTAACAAAAACAGGTTGTAATTACAACCTGTTTTACAAATCTATTCTGAACATTATTTAGCGTTGTAAAAGTAATTACTTTTTGCGGTGCAATTAAACCCTTCCTTTCCCCTGTAGACAGGAATCCGAGAAATTTGAAAAATTGTACGCTAATTTGCGAACACCTATTGACAACCGAATATCATCGGGCTTATAATGTAACTATGTTAGCGAACATGTGTCGCTTACGAATGCAATTACATTTTGAAAGGAGAGCCATAATGAACGAGAACGAACAGGTTTTTGGGAAATTTATAGAAGAAAGGCGTAAAGCTCTTGGTATCACCCTTCGCGGATTTGCTGCTGAATTGGACATTGCTCCTGCCTACATGAGCGATATTGAGAAAGGTCGCCGCTATCCACCTGATAAAAAACTGGACGACATCGCCCGAATCCTGAAGCTGGAGGGAACGGATAAAGAGAAGTTATTAGATATGGCAGCTCTTACCCGAGTCAATACTGTGTCACCTGACTTGCCTGAATACATCATGGATAAAGACCTCGCACGCGTCGCCCTTCGCAGGGCTAAAGCCGGCAATCTTTCTGATGAAGGTTGGCAAGAAGTAATTGACCTGATCAACAAAAAGATTGATGACGAATAATGTATCGAAGGGAGGAAACCATTTGTATCACTACTATACATCTGAGCGGCTCGAAAGGAAGGCTGAGGAAATTTTGGCGAAGTACAAAGACGGTGTATTGCTGATGAAACCGCAGGCTATGGATGTTGACCATTTCGCTGAGTTTTACTGCAAAGCCACCATCGACTTTGCCAATTTGTCTGAGGACGGTCTCACCTTGGGGTTGACGTGCTTCAATGACGGGAAACTTTTAGTCTGGGACGATACTCACACAAAAAGGTATCCCATCGATGTTGAAAAGGGCTTCATATTTGTAGATAAATCCGTCCTCGAATGCGAAGTCGAAGGAAGAGTACGTTTCACAATCATTCACGAATGCTCGCACTATATTCTCCACCCACGCTTCTATTACAAAAAGCCGGGTGTTGAGACACCACAAATCAAATGCACTGTTTATCATATCGAAGAATGGACGAAGCGACCGCCAATGACGGATGATGAAATTCGTGAATGGCAAGCCAACCGCCTTGGAGCAGCTCTGATTATGCCGGCACGGACTGTAAAAATGTTGATGGCGGAACTGCTCGGCGTAAACAACGAGGCTCTCACTCCAGTCTATATCTCTGATGACTTTATTCAAGGGATGGCTGATGTTTTTCAGGTATCCAAATCCGCCATGCGGAACAGGCTGCGTGATTTAGACCTACTGCTCCAGTAACAGCGGAGAACTCCGCCCCGTGGGTTCTCCGCATCTTTTTACCCCTATGTTCGCAAGTTAGCTGACATAGTCACAAACTGTTATCAGAAAGAGGTGATGCCTTTGAACTTAGAACGAACAGCGACCAAGCGAAAGAAATCCCACAGCCGATCATTTATCCATCAACGTCTGCCTTGCCCTGCTTGCCACTTCGAGCGGCTGATTGATACGGGGCAGCACACACGGTCGCTGACATTTATCGAGGGGCAGGAAGGCTATTTGTGTGCTGATTACTACGCCAAGTGCCCGAACCCCAAATGCAAAGCCGAAGTCGGCATTCGGAAAATTGAATAACATCTTCTGTACTTAACAGAGCACGACGCAAATGCCGCTATCAGCGGCAGATATTAAAAACGACGGACGAGCCTGACAAGTAGCTTTATAGCTATGCGTTAAGGTTCGTCCTTTTTTGTTTGCTATGACTGCTTGCTCAGGCTCCTTCCGAATTCGAAAGGAGCCAATTTTATAAGTAAAAACAAGTCTTATAAACCCACCCCCATCCCTCACCGTTCCAAGCTCGGCGAGCCGATGCAATACTATATCCTCTCCGAGGACGGTGAACAGGAATCCAAAGTAACACGGGCAGTGTGTTTTGCCCGTACCGAAGAACCCGAAAACCCATTCCCGCAGCGGTGGTTCGTTGACGAAGAGTCCGGCCTGGTAGTCCGTCTGCCACGAACCAAGGAATACGACGAACTTGCCCGCGACAATATGCGCGACATCTGGCGTGAGGATAAGAAGCAGGAACGAAAATTTCAATGCGTATGGAAAGGCACAAACAAATGCGATCAGAAATGCGAGGATTGCAGGTCTCGTACAAGTCGAACCATTGAACTTGATAAACCGCTGAAAAAAGGAGCCGACGGCGAAGGGTTGGTTACATATTTTGAGCCTTCCGACCCGACCAATATCACAGAAATCATAGAGCAAAAATCCTTGTTGGATATCCTCTATGCCGCTCTCGCCACGCTTGCTCAAGAAGACCTCGAGCTTATTAAGGATATCTACTGGCAAGGCAAGACCGAGCGAGAACTTGCGCCTTTACTCGGATATAAGCAATCGAAAAGCGTCAACAAGCGCAAGCAAAAAATCCTCGAAACCCTGCGCCAAAACGAAGCCTTAAAGGAATTTTTCGAATAGCAGACCTCTGTTGGTACGCAACCGCCCCTCTTCTGTCTGTAGACGATAGAGGGGCGGTTAAGCCTTCTCGGAAACGGAGGTAAGAAAATGCAAACAAAACCAAATGACAGGGACACGAATTTGCACAATGCCGAACTGGATGAAGAACTCGCAGGTATTTTAACGGCGATCAGCGTCGTGTCCAAACGTCTCGCCAAGAAGCTACTTGCGCTTCAAAGGCAAAAGGAATCCACCGAGGAAGGAGGTGTACCAGATGGGCAAGATGAGTGAACTCGACCTCTGTGTAGGCGAACTTCGTAGTGCTGCACAGTCCCTGAACTCAGTAGCTGATAGTTTGACTGCTCTTTTCAGCGGCAGCCAGCCCGAAAAATCGGTACTGCCAGAATCAAAGCCAACTTCAAAACCTCTAACGCTGGAAGATGTCAGAGCAGTACTTGCGGAAAAATCCCGTAACGGTCACACCGCTAAAATTCGGGAGCTGCTCGAAAAGCATGGCGCTGCGAAGCTTTCAGAGATCGACCCCCAAAAGTACGCTGCCCTGCTTGCAGAAGTGGAGGTACTGGGCAATGGGTAAACATGCACTTCTCTCTGCTTCTTCAAGCCACCGATGGTTGAACTGCCCTCCCTCGGCTCGGCTTGGTGAGAAGTACGAAGATAAAGGCAGCAGTTATGCCGCCGAAGGCACGGAGGCACACACCCTTTGTGAGTACAAGCTTAAAACGGCACTCGGCATACGCACAAAAGACCCAACCACCAGCCTGACCTACTACTCCGAGGCGATGGAGGAATGCGCCAACGGATACGCCGCCTACATCATGGAACTGGTGGAAACGGCAAAGCAGACCTGCTCCGACCCTGTCGTTCTCATCGAACAGCGACTGGACTTTTCCAAGTATGTCGAGGGTGGCTTTGGCACCGGCGACTGCGTGGTTATCACCGACGGAACGCTCCATATATGCGATTACAAACATGGGCAGGGCGTTTTAGTTGAATCGGAGGACAACCCGCAGATGAAATTATACGCCTTGGGCGCTCTGGAGTTGTTCGACGGCATCTATGACATCGATACGGTCAGCATGACTGTCTACCAGCCAAGGCATGGGAACATCAGCACCCACACAGTTTTGAAGGAATCCCTCTACCAGTGGGCGGAGGAAGTCTTAAAGCCCATCGCCGAACTCGCCTACGACGGTGAGGGTGAATTTCGATGCGGCGACTGGTGTCAATTCTGCAAGGCGAAGCACGACTGCCGCAAACGGGCGGAGCAAAATCTTGAACTCGCAAAATACGAATTTAAGCTACCACCCCTTCTGGAGGACGATGAAATCGAATCCATCCTCAGCAGGATAGACGGTCTCATTTCGTGGGCTTCGGACATCAAGGATTACGTTCTGCAGACCGCACTCAGCGGAAAGCACTGGCATGGTTGGAAGCTGGTCGAAGGCCGCTCCAACCGCAGGTACACAAACGATGAAGCGGTCGCTGACACCGTCATCGCAGCCGGGTACGACCCATACGAACACAAGGTGATGGGCATCACGGCAATGGAAAAGGCTCTCGGCAAGCCAAGGTTCTCCGAACTGCTTGGCGGTCTGGTCGAGAAGCCCCAAGGCAAACCAACGCTTGTGCCGGAAAGCGATAAACGTCCGGCAATCCATACAGCAAAACACGATTTTAATGATTATGAGGAGGAAAATTCCAATGGCTAACACGACAAACAATGTAAACACACAGGCTTCCAATCCTATGAAGGTTATCACAGGACCCGATACCCGCTGGTCTTACGCCAACGTGTGGGAAGCAAAATCCATCAACGGCGGCACGCCGAAGTTCTCGGTATCGCTCATCATCCCGAAATCCGACACCAAGACTGTCGCTAAAATCAAGGCAGCGATAGAAGCGGCCTACCGTGATGGCGAAGCGAAGCTGAAAGGCAACGGTAAAACCGTGCCGCCCCTCGCTGCCCTCAAAACACCCCTCCGCGACGGCGACACCGAACGCCCTGACGACCCCGCCTACGAAAATGCCTATTTCATCAACGCCAACAGTGCGACCGCACCGGGCGTGGTGGATGCAGACCGTCAGGAAATTATAAACCGCTCGGAAGTTTACAGCGGCGTATATGGCAGAGCGAGCGTCAATTTCTACGCTTTCAACAGCAACGGCAACAAAGGCACTGCCTGCGGACTGAACAACCTGCAGAAAATCCGAGACGGCGAACCCCTCGGCGGCAAATCCCGTGCAGAGGACGACTTCGCCACCTACGACGACGAGGATTTCCTCGGATAACTACATTAAACAGACTACGGAGGGCGGCGGGGCGACTTGCCGCCTTCTTCAATTATGGAGGGCTTATGAAAACTTTATCCATAGATATCGAAACCTATAGCGGCTACGACCTATCCAAGTGCGGTGTATACAAGTACGCTGAGTCGCCCGACTTCGAGATTATCCTGTTCGGTTATTCCGCAGATGGCGGCGAGGTTCAGGTCGTTGACCTTGCAGCGGGCGAAACCCTGCAGCCAGAAATCCTCGACGCTCTAACAGACGACAATATTCAAAAATGGGCGTTCAACGCAAATTTCGAGAGGGTATGCTTGTCCCGTTACCTTGCAGATATGGGCATCAGCCTTGACCCTTTCGCCGACAACCACCACTCCGCCACCGTCCTCGGTAAAGCGAAATATCTGAACCCCGAATCGTGGCGGTGCGCTATGATCTGGTCGGCATATATGGGATTGCCGCTCTCCCTTGAAGGTGCGGGTGCGGTTTTGGGACTTGAGAAGCAGAAGCTGACCGAAGGCAAGGAACTCATCCGTTATTTCTGCTCACCCTGCAAACCCACCGCTGCAAACGGGCAACGAACACGTAATCTGCCGGAACACGAACCGGGCAAATGGAAAACTTTCAAGGCATACAACCGCAGGGATGTAGAAGCCGAACTCTCCATTCAGGAGCGGCTCGCCAAGTTCCCCGTGCCTGATAATGTATGGGAAGAGTACGCCCACGACCAAGAGATTAACGATCGTGGTGTTGCTCTGGATATGATGCTCGTCCGAAATGCCATCAAAGCGGATACCCGCTCCCGCACCGAGTTGACCTGCCTGATTAAGGAGCTTACCAATCTTGACAATCCGAATTCTGTACAACAGATGAAACAATGGCTCGCAGATAACGGCATGGAAACCGACTCCCTCGGCAAAAAGGCAGTTGCTGACTTGCTCAAGGACGCGCCAGAGCCACTTGGAAAAGTACTGACTCTTCGTCAGCAGCTGGCAAAATCCTCGGTAAAGAAATATAAGACAATAGAAAACGCCGTCTGCGCCGATGGTCGCGCTCGAGGAATGTTTCAGTTTTACGGTGCCAACAGAACCGGCAGATGGGCTGGGCGACTCATCCAAATGCAAAACCTCCCGCAAAATCATCTGATCGACATTGAACAAGCTCGTTCATTAGTGCGAAAGGGTGACTTCGATGCCCTCGAGTTACTCTATGACAACATTCCCGATGTCCTCTCCCAGTTGATCCGCACTGCATTCGTGCCAAAGGATGGCTACAAGCTAATCGTCGCCGACTTCTCAGCGATTGAAGCCCGCGTCATCGCTTGGCTTGCCGGAGAGCGGTGGCGAAATAATGTGTTTGCCACCCACGGTAAGATTTACGAAGCGTCAGCAAGCCAGATGTTCAACGTTCCAATTAAGGAAGTCACCAAGGGTTCACCTCTCCGGCAAAAAGGAAAAATCGCAGAACTCGCCCTCGGCTACGGCGGCTCGGTCGGCGCTCTCAAAGCGATGGGCGCTTTAGAAATGGGTTTGTCGGAAGATGAATTGCGACCGCTCGTTTCCGCTTGGCGGTCTGCGAACCCAAACATTGTGCGATTCTGGTGGGATGTTGACCGTGCTGCGATGACGGCGGTCAGGGATAGAACAATGACCGAAACCCACGGTATCCGCTTCGGCTACCAAAGCGGGATGCTGTTTATCACGCTTCCGTCCGGCAGACGGCTTTCATACGTTAAGCCCCGTATCGGCACAAACCAGTTCGGCTCGGACTGCGTGACATATGAGGGCGTCGGCGGCACGAAGAAATGGGAGCGTATCGAAAGCTATGGTCCCAAGTTCGTGGAAAACATTGTACAGGCGACAAGCCGGGATATTTTATCCTTCGCCATGCAGACGCTCCGCCATTGCTCCATTGTGATGCACGTCCACGATGAAATCGTAATCGAAGCCGATCCAAGGATGTCTACTGAGGTTCTGTGTCAACAAATGAGCCGAACGCCGCCGTGGGCAAAGGGTCTTTTGCTCTCTGCCGATGGATTCGATTGCTCGTTTTACAAAAAAGATTAAATGCCAGTACGCAAAACAACCCCTCCTGTCTGTAGTCAGTAGAGGGGTTTGTTACCTCTCGAAAATAAATTTTCAGGAGGTTCAATATGAACGGATTACAAGTGTTCTCCTACGAGGGAAACGAAGTCAGGACTGTCCAAAAGGATGATGGAACTTGGTGGGTGTTGAAGGATGTTTGTGACATTCTGGAATTGACCAGTCCTCACAAGGTAGCCGAGCGTCTGGATGATGATGAAAAGGGGCGGAGTCTGATTCCGACCCTTGGCGGGAATCAGGAACTCACGGTTGTCAGCGAAAGTGGCCTCTACAACGTCATCCTCCGCTCCGATAAGCCCGAAGCCAAAAAGTTCAAACGCTGGGTCACTCACGAGGTGCTTCCCACTATCCGCAGGCACGGGGCATATGTCACACCCGCCAAGTTGGAGGAGTTGATGAACGATCCCGACTCTTGGATTAAGGTGCTGACTGCCCTCAAAGAGGAGCGCACCGCCAAAGAGCAGCTACAACTGCAAGCCACTGAGAATAAGCCAAAGGTTATCTTCGCTGATGCGGTTTCTGTATCCGACGGAACCATCCTTATTGGTGAGTTGGCAAAAATCCTCAAGGGCAACGGCATCGAAATCGGTCAGAACCGTTTGTTTGAGAAACTGCGTCAGGACGGTTATCTCATCAAGCGCAAAGGAACGGATTATAACGCGCCAACCCAAAAGGCGATGGAACTGGGGCTTTTTCGGGTCAAGGAAACTGCCATCACTCATTCAGACGGCCATGTCACCATCAGCAAGACCACAAAAGTCACGGGCAAGGGACAGCAGTATTTTATCAATCTGTTCCTTGGGAAAGGGGTAAACGAAAATGAATATTGAGAAAAAGCAAGCTATCAAAGCGGTTCTGAAGAAGGTTGGGAAGGCAATATGGTCAGCGCTCCCGTGGGTGTTGATGTGGATCGGGCTGACATGCTTCCTCTCACTTCTGTTTATCAGCGCGGACAAAAGTGCGGAACGAAATAAACAGCTTGCTGCGCTTGAAGCTGAGAACGCTATGTACGAATCGGTAAACGCCCGCCTTGATGAAGAAATCGACTGGCTGCGTTCGCTTGTTGAGCAGTATTACCAAGGGGAGGTGCCCGATGGAC
>JAQWBH010000333.1 GCA_028707405.1 Parabacteroides sp.
GACGCATTATTTGCCGGAAATAGGATATAGGGTGGGTAGAACCGGTAAACAACATACCACTCCAAAATCTGTGTATGACTTTGAGGAAATCCCGGGTTTTGAAGTGGATTGTGTTTCCAGTACTGCCAATTATTCCACGGATGGGATTGAAGAATTTATAGGGCGGGAGAGTAAACCTTTTTGCCTCTTTGTGTGCAGCATTCACCCTCATGCTCCATGGACATGGGGACATCCGGAAGAAATTGACGCGGATAAAATAATATTACCACCCAATTCTGTGGATAATTCCATCACTCGTAATTTATTTAGGAATTATCTCGCTGAAGTCAAAGCGTTGGACGAAGAGGTAGGTGCTGTTTTACAGGTTCTTGAAAAAACAAACAAACTTGAAAATACGATTGTAATCTTTCTGGGAGAGCAAGGGCCCCAATTCCCGTTTGGAAAGTGGACTTGTTATCGGTATGGTCAGCACAGTGCTTTTATAGCACGGTATCCGGACAAGATAAAAGCAAAAACGACCAGCGATGCGCTGATCCAATATGAGGATATTCTGCCCACGCTGATAGATTTGGGTGGGGATGATGCCATCCAGGATATTGACGGGCGCAGCTTTCTTAAAGTATTGTATGGAGAACGTAAGGAACATAGGAACTGGACTTATGGCATTCATAATAATATCCCCGAAGGAACCGCTTATCCAATCAGAAGTATTCAGGATAAAAGGTACAAACTAATTGTAAATCTCACCCCGGATGCCAATTATTTCGAGAAACATTTGATGAATGTGAAGAATAAGCGCTCGGCATGGGCCAGCTGGCTCGAAAGTGCGCAGACAAGTGAGGTGGCTAAAGTATTAACGGATCGATATGTAAAGCGCCCTGCAGTTGAATTTTATGATCTGAAAAATGATCCCTGGGAGATGAAAAATCTGGCGAATGATAAAAATTATGCTGACAGAATCTCAGTTATGAAGAGCGAACTTGAAAAATGGATGGAACAGCAGGGAGATAAAGGTATTGCCATGGATGTGGCATTTTAAGTTGAACTTTGAATAGTTTATGGTATCTTTTGAGACTTTTTTTGCATTCATTTTATGAAGTTTTCACTTACTTCGCTTAAATGCCATTGAACAATATATTTTCGATGAATAAGCGATTGAAAGACCATGTTAATGAATATTTTAAAATATCTCCAGGTAAACTGCCTATATTCATGATAATCAAATAAAAGACTTTTTGCGACTGCAAAGAGGTCTGATTTATTATGCTATTGTGATATTTAATAAGATTTATAACGAATATTTCTATACTAGAATTAATATTAATAATAATGAGAAAAAAAAGAGTATTATTCGGGATTTTAATATTTTTAATTAATTCTTCTTTTATAACAAGTGCCCCACTGGATAATGATACATTGAATCTTCCATTTAAAGAAGTCTCTTTGTCTAATTTTAACGGTGCTTCTTATACAATAAGAATGGATGATTATAAAAATTTGCCCGTAACCAATTTGACGAATCTGTTATCCGGACTTGTACCTGGTTATTTTTCCTATCAGACCTCCGGAGGAATGGTAAATGAAAGTTCAAATTTCTGGCTTCGGGGTATCCGTACCAATGCAGAGGGTGTCCTCGTATTGGTAGACGGACAGGAGCGAGATTTTGGCGTTTTATCCTCTCACGAGATTGAGAGTATCACTGTTTTAAAAGATGCTTTGGCGAGTGCATTATATGGCACCAGGGCAGCAAATGGTATTATCCTTGTCAACACCAAAAAAGGGAGACAAGGAAAAACTGTTGTAGATCTGACTGTGCAATTAATTAATCAAAAACCCATTGGGCTTTTAAAACCTCTTGGGGCACTTGATTATGTACAGCATTACAATGAGGCGTTAAAATATGACGGATCGGGAGAATCGAATATGTACCCTCTGTATTATCTTGAGCAATATCGAAACAGAACTGGGGTAAATGATGAAGCGTATCCTGATGTAAACTGGATGGACGATTATTTCAAACAGTCCTCCTGGGTACAGAAATATAATTTAAGTGTTACAGGTGGGACCAACAAAACCAAGTATTTTATTAACGCTGGTTTTTTGACACAGAACGGAATGTTCATTCCGGATAATGAATTTAGCTATAACACGAATAATAAAACCAACAGGTTTAATTTAAGATCAAATTTGCAGGTGGATGTTTCTCCCACCACATTATTAAATTTGGATTTGTATGGATGGTACGATAAACAAAATCGTCCCGGAGGAGATTCTTATGGTCTCTTTAATTCACTGATTACGACGCCTGCAAATGCTTTTCCTCCATACTATATTGATAATGGAGAATATCTGGATCAGAACGGAAATTTAATACAAAGTATCAACGGTAAACTTCCCGCAGGCAATGGATTGGTATCCAACCCCTGGGCAATACTTAACAGAAATGGATACGCTCAGGTGAACAGGGTCTATGGATCTTTCAGGGTAAAATTAACACAGGATCTTCCTTTTATCGCCAAAGGTTTAAAAGCCAGTGCTGTTTTGTCGATGGATAGTTATACAACAGCAACGACAAACAGGACCAAGGATTATGCTTATTATCAGCTTATTGATTTAAGTAACCCGAATTTTCTGCGTCGCACCGGCAACGATGAGCGCATGAGAAACTCTGTGACCGATCAAAGCAGTCAAACCAAAACATCATTGGACCTGCAATTGTCATATGACAAAAAAATTGATGATCACACCGTTTCTGCTTTTGTTTTCTACAACCAGTATGAAGTTACAAATCAAAAATCTATTCCCAGTCGGTTTCAGACAACGGGTGCATGGTTAAATTATGATTATAGCAATAAATATTCAATCGATTTAATCGGCTCCTATCAGGGCATCTATAAATTTTCTCCGGACAATAGATTTGGCTTTTTCCCTTCCATTGCAGCAGGATGGACAATTTCAAATGAAGAATTTTTCGAATCGTTACGAGAGTACGTTCCCTTTTTCAAGTTGAGAAGTTCTTATGGCATTGTGGGAAATCAACTGGGTATTTCAGAGTTTTACTATATGGGACGATTAAATTCTACCAATAATATATACAATTTCGGGAACACTATGCAAAATCAGGGTGGATATGTCGAAGATATCATTGCTAACCCAAATCTGACATGGGAGAAAGTAAGACAATTTAATATTGGTACGAATCTCGACCTGTTAAATAATCGACTCCACTTTGTTTTTGATTATTTCTATGATGAGAGAGACGACATGTATATGTCAAATAACAAAGTGACTTCACTTTTAGGAACAGTGGCTAACATAGAGGAAAACATTGGGAAAATGCATTCCAATGGATATGAAATGGCGCTTTCCTGGAATTCCAATTTCGGAGATTTCAATTATAACCTGGGTGCAACGTATTCATTCTATAAGAATATGATTGATAAAACCGGAGAAGTTGATGAACAATATCCATGGCTTATGAGTGCCGGATACCCACGCGGGATTAGAAGGGGATACAGTGCCATTGGACTATTTAAGACGTATGAAGAAATAGCAGCTTCCCCTACCCAAACTTTTTCTGATGTGCAGCCGGGTGATATACGCTATAAAGACATTAACGGCGATGGTATCATTGACAGAAACGATCAGATAGTCATTGGTTATGGTGATGTACCTAGAATTTTTTATGGTATTCATGCCGGATTATCTTATAAAAATTTTGGCTTTAATATCTTATTCCAGGGGGCCGGAAATGTGACAACCTATTTGAGTGGAAAAGTTGCTTATCCCTTTTACTCAAATGGAACAATTTATGAACATCAATTGAATTACTGGACCCCGGAGAATCAATCGAACCCGTTGCCCAATATTTCGAGGTTGTATTCTAACGTCAATAATTCTCAGAGTTCTTCATTCTGGATTAGAGATTCAAAGTATGTGCGTCTTAAAAATGTGGAAGTTTATTACGACCTGCCGGAAAATTTATTGGAACGATATTTCATATCGGGCTTGCGCTTGTTTGTCAATGGATATAATTTACATGCCTGGTACAGTGATGAGTTACCCATTGATCCTGAAGACAGAGGCAATTCTGATACCATGCCATTGACGAGAAATTTAAGTTTTGGTTTATCTGTAAAATTTTAATCATATGAAATTTAATAATATACATAAGATTCTTTTATTGACGATAACTACATTTTTATTTGTCGGATGTAATTATCTGGATGAAACTCCTTATGACTGGGCCCAACCGGAAGATGTTTTTTCGATGGAAGCCAATTATGTCCGACCGGTAAATCAGGCTTATAGTTATATAAGGGGCGGTTTTAATTCAATATCTGGTTCATTCCTTGATGCAGCAACCGATGATGGAATGTCTACCATAAATAGTTCAGCGATTCATCGGTTATCAAGAGGATATGTAAGATCAAATAGTCCTGTGCAGAGTCCCTGGAATAATTCTTATCAGGGGATAAGACAAGCTATTTTTGCACAAAAACATCTTACCGAGATAGAATTGGTGCTTAATAAAACAACACCTGAAGAGGTGATCGGAATCAAAAATACCTACATTGGAGAGATGTATGCTTTGAGGGCATTGTTTGAATTCGATCTGTTAAAGCATTACGGGGGATATCCAATTATTGATAAATATTATACTTTGGGTGACCCTGAACTGAATGTCATCGAGAGAAGTTCCTATTCCGATTGTGTAAATCATATTGTCAGTTTGAGTGATTCAGCAATAAAATATTTGGATGTTGCTCCAATAG
Organism: Parabacteroides sp.; assembly: GCA_028707405.1. GTDB lineage: Bacteria > Bacteroidota > Bacteroidia > Bacteroidales > Tannerellaceae > Parabacteroides. The sequence continues at coordinate 4,776 of JAQWBH010000333.1, forward strand.
GAGGAAGTGGCGGATACGGAAGAATGACAAAAGGAGCGGCAATGGCCATCAAAGCGAAAACGCTTATTTTTTCAGCGAGTCCTCTTTTTAATCAGTCAGGAAATTCAAATGAGTTAATCGGGCATTTAAACAGTACCGATGAAGAGGCATCCAATCGGTGGACTCTTGCTGCAGCTGCTTGTGCAGATGTAATAAATCTTAAAAATCCAAACGGATCAAATGTGTATGCTCTGAATTCCAGTTATGAAAAATTATTTACCACTTCGCCCAACAATGAATATATTGTATTTGTAGGAGCACCCAAGTCAAATGGTTTGGAGAACCGTCAGTATCCTCCCAGTCTTTCCAATAATTTAGGGGGTGGTACAGTACCTACACAGGAATTTGTGGATGCATTCAGTATGGCAAATGGGGCAGAGTATACCAGAGGTGATTTATCGGTTCAATATAATAACAGGGATCCTCGCTTTAACGTTATCATTGGTTACAATGGTTCAACATACGGGAAGTTAGGAAAAATATATACAAAGCTGGGCGACGGAGCAACCTCCGATGGCCTGAATGCAGTCGTTGACAGATCCACAAATACCGGGTATTATCTGAAAAAGTTTTTAGATTTTAATATTAATTTC
>JAQWBH010000334.1 GCA_028707405.1 Parabacteroides sp.
TTTCTCCGAAGCCAGATAGCCTTTACCGCTGATTGTCTGGTGTCTAAATAAATACTTACCGAAGTATTGTAGTAGCAGAAGTATCCGTAAAAGAAAAAAAGACGAAAGCCTGAAACTTCCGTCTTTATTATGTAAGTCGGGATGAGGTGACTCGAACACCCGACCTCCACGTCCCGAACGTGGCGCGCTAGCCAACTGTGCTACATCCCGATGATTTTTATCTATCTTCATAGACGCCGCAAAGGTAAATAATTTTTCCCTATATTATGAGAAAAACAATAAAAAATGATCTTTGATGGCACATTGAATGGAAAAAAGTTTTAATTTTGCATTCACAATGCGGCAATAGCTCAGTCGGTAGAGCATTAGCTTCCCAAGCTGAGGGTCGCGAGTTCGAATCTCGTTTGCCGCTCACTTAAAATCAGACACTTACCGGTTTGCCCTGGTAAGTGTCTTTCTTTTTGGGTAAACAATGGGTAAACAAAGCATGATAAAAAGACAAAAATATCCAAATAATAATAAACTCTTGGTTCAATTTTACAAATATCTCACCCAAGCAAATACCACAAAACTAAAGATGATCTGTTTTTAAATTAGTTTCCCCCCCCACTCACTAACCACAACAAAACCACCCCTGTCCCAATTTTGTCAATCGATATTTTAACTGGCATCTGTTTGCCGATGCAAGATACAGGAAACACCTTAAGAACAACAACCTCAAGACAGAGTTTCTGGAAAATGAAAACGAAATCGATAAATCAATAGCCATCCTGGTTCGGCTGAATATGCTGAATTCAATTTGTCGCGATGAGACATTTATCTACTCATACAATATCATCTTAGAGGATGACACATTTAATAATTATCGAGTATTGTTTTCTTACAAGCTGAAAGAAGAAAACCATTCCACGCCCTACCATATAGAACAAGAGTGTAAAAAGTACAAAGAAGACTATCCAAAAAATATCCTGGCAGATTATTTACTTGATGATGACAATCTCCATTTCTACAACCAAAGAAGATTCGAACTACTTAAAGATGAGGAGTGGTGGTTAAATGCTTTAAATAAAGCGTATGAAATATTCGATAAAGCACGTATTCTGGTAAATGACCCATTTAAAACCCAGTATATGGTCAAGAATATTTATTTCGATGATAAAGTGACGGAGAGCACCATAGTTACAATCATAAAAAGACCGGTCGACAATTATTCTTATTATCTGACCGATATACAAAAGAAAAAACTTGAAATGTTATCTGATAATATCGATGTATATGGGAAAGAGAACTTTTTGAAAAGAAATTTTTTATCTAATAAAAAAATTAGTTCTTTTGTCGTAATATTATCAGACTATTTTGATAATACTTCGGTATTTTTTTTAAAAAGTTATTATAATTCACTGAATATCAATAGAGTATGGTGCTACTTGAGGATCTGGTATAAATTGTTGACTGTCAGTATTATAAATGAAGTTTTAACGAAGCATTATTTTGAATAATGAACAATAATATCGACATAGAAACATTGGAGGCTTTACGGGATGGTGACCACAAATCCTTTGAAGCTGTTTTTATTGCCTTTCTATAAAAAATGAAAAAGACTTAACTTCCTATTGAGAATTCAATGACTAACTTGTATATATAGTAAAAGCCATTGAATGATGAAGAAGTCCTTATTCCTGATTTTTCTATTAGTCCCTTTTATTTCATTTTCTCAAAGCGAGATAGATAATGCCAGAGTTGGAACAATTGACAATAAATCTAATTTGCAGTTCCGGCCAGGAACATTCGATGCTAAAAATCAATTGAATCCATTCATATTTCTATTTGAGAATCGTGTATTAAATCACGGTATAAATGCAGATCAGTTGTTTAATAATTATTTGATGGTTAAAATGATTTTAAATGACTCAACACAAACTTCCCGAATTCAATTTTCACCTTTCAACCAGGGGCTGGTACAACCCGGACTTGGCTACTACAACAATATCGGTATTTCATCCTTATTAATGCCTGTTGACAATTTATTTATTGAAGGTAATGCATTTTTAAGTTTACAAAAAACGCTTTTCACAAGTGAAATATTGTATGGAGTGAGGGGAGTTTTAAGTTATAATTTGACTTATATACTGCAATTTCAATTATGGGGTCAGTATATTTCTCCATCAAAATATACTGATCCAGTAAAAGTAGTAAGCGGACTATATCCCAAGACAAGTGTTGGAGGAGCCGTTATTGCCGAACCTTCAAAGAACGTAAAAATTGGAGCCGGGGTAGAATACCAGCATAATCAGAGAAATCAGAAATGGGAATCCCGATCCGGGGGTAAAGTCGCGTTTGGTTTCTGAATAAAAAAAGATGACAATGGAAAACAAAACCAAAATCTCCGCCATTATTAAACGATTTCTGTCGCAACGTTTTTCTCCATCTACCGAGGAGAGAGTGCAAAGATGGCTTATGAGGGACGAGTATTGTGAAGAGAAAGCAAATGCGTCATTGGAATACTGGAACGAGTTAAAAAACAACGTTGATCCAAACACATATGCGGCTTTGGAACGTGTGAATGTAAAAATTGGCTATATCAAGCGGAAAAGAAATAATTCCATACGTAGAAAAATAACCGGAATTGCTGCAGTGCTGGTTCCTCTACTTTTGATTGTGGGTGGTTACCTCTTTTATACATATAATAATCAATTAATGGATATTCAGGCATCATATGGTGAGCGAAAACATTTTTACCTTCCTGATAGTTCCGAAGTCTGGATTAACGCTGGAACGAATTTAAGATATCCAAAGAAATTCAAGACAGGCCAGCGTACTGTTTTTCTTGACGGAGAAGCCTATTTCTCTGTAAGAGAAAATAAGGTAAAGCCTTTCATCGTAGAAACACAACAGCTTTCTGTAAAAGTACTTGGCACAAAATTCAATGTAAAGGCATACTCCTCGGAAACGAAGACCATCACAACGCTAACAAGCGGTAAAGTGGAAGTGACCACAAATAAAAATGATCACCGGGTTCTAAATCCAAATGAACAATTAGTTTTTGACCATAGTAACGCAACGATAGATAAACCGAAATTCCGGCAAAGATTTACTCTATACAAGAGGTTTTCCCGACATAGCCTTTGGCACGTCGGGAGAACGGACGGAGAATTACATCCTGCTGCATTTTAATCTTCGCCTTACGGCGACATCGTAGAACACAGGATTTGCGAGATTACGAGGGGTAGTGTATATCCCCCCCCCCATAATCTCGCAAATCCTCCGTCCGATATACGGTGTTTTAATTGCCTAATGAGGAGTATTAATTTAGGCAAGAAGATATTGAAAAAAGAAAACAAGGGTTATATTACCAACTTAGATATTTAAGCAAAGTGTGAAATATTTAATTAAAAAAAACACCTAACGCCCACCTTCATCCTGATAGTGAACCTGATCATACCGTCAGTTCTATTTCCGGTTATTTGGGACTAAGTAAAATCAGTTATCAAAGAATCAATTAAAAATGTCGCTTAATTTTTTGTCTCAATTAAGTTTGCAAGACCACCTTTCAGATACCTGTCTACCGCTACAGTCAGTAGAATAAATTAAAAACCCATCCCGATATCACGGCGGTAACGAAAATAACGGCAACAATCATTGCGACCATCCTCTTTTTGAAAATTCCGGCAAGCATCGACATTTCAGGAATTGCCATCCCGGCACCGCCGATGATCAGAGCCACAACGGCTCCTATACTCATCCCTTTCTGCATCAATGCTAATCCAATGGGTATTGCAGTTTCAGCTCTGATGTACAGAGGGATACCGATAATCGCGGCAACAGGAACAGCTAATGGATTATCTGCACCTGCAATGCGCATCACAAAATCTTCAGGCAGATAACCGTATATTAAAGCACCAATAGCAACTCCAATAAACAGATAACCGAGTATGGGTTTCATACTGCCCCATGCTCCTTGAAATGCAAGACTGATCTTTTTCTTAAAAGTTCGTCTCTGGGGTTTTGTCCCGGTTTCTTCTTCATCCCCGCATCCACAGGATACTACTTTTTTGTATTGGTTTTTAAGATACCTGACTCCCCTGGTTTTGTCCATGAAATATCCAAAGAATACCGAACAAAGAAATGTTATCACGAAATAAATGACAGCTGCCTTTACGCCTATCATTACGCCTAACATTCCAATGATGATAGGATTCAACAGAGGTGAAGCAATCAGGAACGAAATGGTTGATCCGAAAGGAATCCCTGCATTGATAAAACCCAATGTCATAGGGATGGTTGAACAGGCACAAAAAGGAGTCAACGATCCAATCAGCGCACCCAAAAAGTTTCCTTTCAGTCCTTTCCCTGACAGATAGCTTTGAATCTTATCTGCCGGAATGTGCATCAGGATCAATTCGACAATCATACTGATCAGCATGAAAAGAAGAATCAATTCTGCAGAAATAATAAAAAAATACTTTACAGTTTCAATAAAAGTGTTCATCATTGTCACACAGCGTTTCTAATTTTTAATATGGTTAAGAAAAAATTGTCATCCCCTGATCGAGGATGTTTAGGGAATGACAAACATGGGAGTGTCCCCAAAATAGGTAATTGCCTTTTGCGGGCAATTCTTCTCACAACCGTGACAACCTGTAACGCAACCATCAGGAAAAAGTACAACTGGACGACCGTTATTCAATGTATAAACTCCGTGTTTACACATTTGCCAACACAAAAGACATCCGTCGCATTTAACATTGTTGATGATTGGATACCAGGTTTTACTCATTGATCATGAATTTTGAGTTTGAGGAAAATATCTACGGGTGTTATTGGCAATCCGTACCAGCATCAGCATCATCGGCACCTCCACCAGTACTCCCACCGTGGTGGCCAGTGAGGCACCCGACTCAAGTTCGAAGATCGAGATGGCTACGGCGACCGCCAGGTACTGCCCAGCCAGTTGGTCACCCCGGTAATGAGGATTCCTTTCGGCCTTCAACCCGCGTTCTTCACGCTGTTGAAATCTACCTTCAGCATCATCGGAAAGATCATCAGCCAGATCAGGATGGCGACCGGGATGGAGACATTGGCGTACTCAAACCGATGCAATGTGGCAGGTACGGATGGGATATATTGTCTAATCAGGATACCCGCCATGATGCAGGCGGCCACCCAGAGGGTGAGAGTTCGTTCAAAAAAACTAATGCCTTTATTTTTTTTCATGATGAGCATTATTTTTTGAGATTAGCAATCGCCATCACAGGAGCATTTGGGCAACTCTTTTTTCAATATCTCTGTGATGTAAAATTCAGCGAAGCGCTGTTTGATCTCATCTCTGATGCGACGAAACTCACTTAGCACAAACGCATCGCTGCCGGTCACCTT
>JAQWBH010000335.1 GCA_028707405.1 Parabacteroides sp.
CTTAAAGTGTTTTTATCAGGAATATCATCACTGGTTTCTGTAGCCGTGTAGAAAGCACGGTTGCGCTCCTGAAACTGTTGGTTGATAAATAACGAATCTGAAATCTCTCGATAGAGCGATGAAACGACCGATTTATTATCAGCTGCAACCGTTAGTAACGATAAATTGGTGCTTCCAGAGTGAGTAACCTCTTTTTCTTCCATTGGTCGTTCAATGGCAGTAGTAAATGGAGAAGTTGCTGTGTTGGAAGTTTGCGGAAGATATCGGGCAGCCATTTCATAGGATTTCTCCATCAATTTCATCTGTTCATCTACGGTGTTGTTACTCTCTTGTAGCTCTTGCAACTCGTATAAGGCTTCTTTTAGTGCAGCTATTTCATCTTGTATCTCCTTTTTCTCTTCATCGTAAGACGGTTCTCCGTAGAATGAAGTCAATTCACGTTGTGCCGATTGGTAATGCGCCACCGATTGATTAATTTCGTTATTTTCATTTTGATTTTCTATATGCTGCGTATCCGCTGTTTCTGTTTGCAGAACAAAATGATCCGATAAATTATTAATCCCTGCTTGACGCTCCTGTTCTTTTTCTTCATAAATTTGAGCTTTATAAGCATTTTGCTTATCATCGATTAAGGCATCATCGGCAGCTTGCGGAATGGCTTGATTCAAACCTATGCCTGTTTCGTCCTCCTCTTTGTGCGTTTGCGAGGGTTTAAAAATAAACCACATAGCAAGCAGGAAAATCACTCCCAATGCTCCAAAAAACATTACTTTCTTTAGTTGCGCTCGCTCTTTGTCAGAGAGCTTTTTGTTGTTAATCTGATTGTTACTTGTCATGGTCGTACAATTGTTTTTGTTGAAAATTGAGTAGGCTATCCGTTTGGATAGGCCGCTGAATAAGCTTTTCCATCACCGGTTGTTCTTTGGAACGCACAAAGAATTGTGCAATAAAATAACAAGACAATAAACCGTAAATGATAAGTAAGGTATAAAGTAACCTGCGGTGTGCTTTCGGAGAAAGTTTATCAAACTTGCGCCGAAGAGCATAATGTAGTTTATCGTAAAAGCGTCCCATAGTTTTATCGTTTTTTAGTGCTGATATCACGGTTTTCGAGTACCCGAAAGTTTTCCAATATAAATCCCTGTGGATTGTTGTCTGAACGCACCGAGTTTTGCAAACGACATGTAGTTACGAGCGTACGTTCCGTAATGTTACTCGAACGAATAATAAACTGTCGTGCATAGGTATGCACATCATAAGGATGCGTATCAAAATCGCAAAGAATACTGTCAATTTCGATGCGTTGCTGAATATTTCCTGAAATAATACGGTTGTAATATCCTTTTTCAGCCAAATCTTTGTAATAATCATAAGTTGATTTATCCGAAATATCAAAAGCTCGTTTCATGTTGTTTTCAATGGCTTGTTTATCGGGAGAAAGCGTAAAGAACAGTTCGTGAAAACGGCGAATATGTTCGCGTGCTTCTACCGGTCGGTTCAAAGCGACATCTTGCGAAAGAGCAAGCATCAATGATTTTCCGCTGTCCAGGACATATACTTTCTCTCGCTGCGCTTGAGCAAAAGCGTACGATTGCCACAAGGCAAAACCGCACACCACAATGCATAAGCAGACAAAGAGCAAAGCATACAGCCGTATCTGTTTAAAAGATGTTTCGATGTTTGTTAATGATTTGAATTCCATATTTTTAAAATTGTTTTTTTGCGTTTTTGCGATTTTGTTTTTTCGTAATTTGTTATTAATTATAGACGATGTGAGAAGATAAAACGGAGCTTTTCTATTTCCGAGTCTCGAATCTCGACTTTCTAGTTCCTTGTCTCTAGTTTCTAGTTTCTAAAATCACCCTTTCTTCAGCGCCCCTTTAACTCTTCCCCCGACATTCCCAGCAACTGAACCACCCGCTCCGGCAGCCATTTTACCACCCGAGCCGGCCAATGCACCAGCTTTTTGCGAAGATTGATTGATGTTCTTACCATAATTACCCATTCCACCACCCGCTTCCACAATCCATCCGCTAACGGTAGGAACCGTGAAAAACCCGATAATGCCAATCAGCAAAAAGATGATATAGACAGCATTGTTCATATCGGGAATAAAGGTAGGATCTTGCAAAGCCTCAATATCTTTCTGCATCATCAATTGTTGAATGCGCATCATCATCGAGCTGAACAGATCTGAAACTGGAAGCCATAGATACGTTGAGATGTAGCGGCTTAACCACGTTACGAGTGATTGTTGTAATCCATCCCAAACAGCCAGAGCAAACACAATGGGTCCTAAAATGGATAAAACAATCAGAAAAAATGTGCGAATGGTGTCTATAATTAATCCTGCTGCTTGGAATATCAATTCTAACAGAGAACGAAACACATCCGATATCGATTTTTTCATTTTGTACATACCCCTTTCGTAATACATAGAAGTCATCGTCACAAGGTGTTTGGGATTTAATCCGGAGAGTTCATCCAGTTTCTTATCAAACTCCTCATTGCTGACCAAATAGGCCGTTTCGGGATCACGCAGTAAGGCAGCTCTTTCCAACTCATCACGTTGTTCTCTGAATTGTTTCATGTCAAGGGTTTGCGTTTCCAGTAATTTTCCAGTGCCTTGGACAATAGGAGATAAAATGCCATTGATACTACCCAACACAATTGTCGGGAAAAACATGATGCACAATCCCAAGGCAAAAGGGCGAAGCAGAGGGAACACATCTATCTGTTGAGCCTGGGCAAGACTTGACCAAACCCGATAGGCGATGTAAAACAACGCACCCAATCCGGCTATCCCTTTTGCAACCCCTGCCATATCTTCAACCAGTGGCATCATATCCACATAGAGTTCACGCAATAGTTGATGTAAATTTTCAAAATTCATAGCTTACCAATATCTTTCGTTTGTACCATATAAATCCAATATGCGCTGAGAGTCATTTGCTTTTTTTGCGCGCAGGTAGCTGATAGAGATGTTTTTGTTGGTGTAATAGCCAACCAAATTCCTATACTCACTCACTTCACTATGGATTCGTTCAATAATGTCCATCCGCTCCTTATCACTCATAGAAAGCGATGTTGCTGTTGTAACCACTTTGAGCTCTTTCAGCAATTCCGTACTTTCATCCAATAGTTGGGCATAACCAAAGGCGATGGCCATAAGCTCATCGTGCGAAAAGTTTTTGTCGTTCAGCATCCGACGGTAACTGTTTACATAGATATCCGAAATGTTGCCCACCATTAAAATGGTTTGTTGCACTTTGCGGGCATCTTTTACCAAGTTGTTTACTTTTTGCAGCGCATCATAATACTCTTTGCCTTGGGCATACAATTTTTCCACTTCCCGGAAATTATCCATCGTGTTTTTTACCGTTTTGGAGGTTTGTATAATTTCCTTTACCGTATTCCCGATACTTGTTGCCACGTTTATCGGATCGTTCACAATAAATTGAGCATGGGCATGTTTGGTATAAAACAGTGCCAATCCAACCATCAGAATTATAATTTTAGTTTTCATTGTTGCTTTGGATTTTAAGTGGTTAAATTCTAATCAATTTTTTATATTCTCTTTTTCGTTAAATGTTATTCTCACCTAATTTATAAGGATCATTCTCTTTTACGTTCAGCCAACTGTTTAATGGCCAATTCAATGTTCCCGTCTAGCTTTTCTGCCAGTTCCATCACCTCCATTTTTTCGGTCTCTTCCGTGGTATAAGTCAGGTATTCTTCTGCGGAAACTTCTGTAGCATACACCGCAGATTGTGTTCCTCCCAGACCAATCCAAACCTCTTTGTAAAGGCGATTCGCAGCGTTATTCATATTGATGGAAAGAATTTGCGATTTCTCTTTTTCGGTGAGTCCGAGCATTGTTTGAATATCATCGAATTTGTTCAGGTACTTACGTTGATCCAACAGGATTTTACAATCACTGTTATTGATAATACTCTCTTTCACAATGGGCGATTGAATAATGTCATCCACCTCCTGGGTGACCACAATGGCTTCCCCAAAATACTTACGAACGGTTTTGTACAAATACTTGATGTAACCCGCCATATTCGCTGATGCAATCGCTTTCCAAGCCTCTTCAATCAGGATTAATTTACGGATACCTTTTAATCGGCGCATTTTGCTGATAAAAACCTCCATGATGATAATGGTTGTTATCGGGAAGAGAATTTTGTGATCTTTAATCGCATCAATTTCAAAAACAATAAACCGTTTGGAAAGCAGGTCAAGTGCTTTGTCCGAATTGAGCAAGAAATCATATTCACCGCCCTTATAATAGGGTTCCAGTACGTTAATAAAGCCGTCCAGATCAAAATCTTTCTCCCTGACATTTTTTAGTTCCAATACCTTGCGATAATCCCCTTGTATATATTCATAGAAAGTATTGAAACAGGGCGTTATGGTTCGATCATTTTTAATGCGCTGTATATAGCGTGAAACAGCATTGGAAAGTGCCACCTCTTCCGAACGTGTGGGTGGTTCATCATCTCTTTTCCAAAGGGTTAATATGAGTGTTTTGATACTCTCTTTTTTCTCTACATCGAACAGGTAATCATCCGTATAAAACGGGTTAAACGAAATGGGATTCTCTTCCGTATAGGTAATATAAATTCCATCATCACCATTGGTTTTACGGTTGATTAATGTACAAAGTCCTTGATAAGAGTTACCTGTATCTACCATAAGCACATGCGCTCCTTGCTCGTAATATTGGCGTACCATGTGATTGGTAAAAAAGGACTTTCCACTTCCCGAGGGACCTAAAATAAACTTGTTGCGGTTGGTGGTTATGCCACGCTTCATCGGCAAATCCGAAATGTCTAAATGAAGAGGCTTTCCTGTAAGACGGTCGACCATTTTAATTCCAAAAGGGGAGGGCGAACTTTTGTAGTTGGTCTCTTCACAGAAGAAACACAACGCAGGTTCGATAAAGGTGTAAAAACCCTCTTCGGAAGGAAAGTCCGCACTGTTTCCCGGCATAGCTGCCCAATAAAGCGTAGCAGCATCCACCGTGTTGTGGCGAGGTTTACACTCCATTAGTGCCAATTGACTGCCCACATCGTTTTTAATGTGTTTGAGTTCTTCTCGGTCGTTGCTCCATGCCATCACGTTGAAATGCGCACGAATGGATGTCAATCCTTGTGAATGTGCTTCGTTAAGGTATTCTTGTATCCACGCTTCATTGATTTGGTTGGAGCGACTGTATCTTCCGAGCGAGTGCATATTGCGACCACTCTTTTCAAACTTTTGAAGCAGCTCATCTCTGTTATCAATAAACAGGTATTGGTTGTAAATATGGTTACACGTCAAAAGCAATCCCACCGGAGCAGCAAAGGAGAGAC
>JAQWBH010000336.1 GCA_028707405.1 Parabacteroides sp.
AAGCTGCTATTCGGGGATGACCTGTTCTTCTTCAAGCAATTCGACTGGTATTTTTCCGACGGCTCTATCTTGACGACCAACAACAGCCTTGCTGATGGCTGGGCAAACTACAACAACGGGGTTGAGTACGTTCCCAAAACCGATGGTAAGCGCAACCCGGTAAGGGAGAAGCTGTTCATCAACGTTTCTAAGGATGTGATCGAGGTATTGCCCACGATAGATAATCCCGCCTCCCCCATGAGATCCTATCAGGCGAACCGTCTTTGGATGATTGACGGTAGCTCGGACTACCAGAAAAATATAGAGTGTGCAATGAGGCTTAAAGCACTTGGACTGGAGAACGTTACCGTTCGTTATCACGAGGAATACTGGAGGGATGGAGGTGAGAGCTTTACTTTCAGAACCCAAACAGCTCCCGGAAGAGGGGGCAACAACGCCGTCAAGGAGTTTATAAAAGAGATGAAAAACCTGGGTTGGAGGGTAGGCCTGTACTCGAACTACACCGACTTTGCCCCGGTGAACGAGAAATGGAACCCGGATTGGGTTACGCGTGAACCGGATGGCAACTGGCAAGTGGCCTGGGCACGCTGTTATGCCCCTAAACCCATGGTAGCCTTAGAACAGCAGGCTATCATTGCTCCCGTGATTAAAAAAACGCTTGGTCCCAATCACAGTTATTGCGACGTGCATACATCCAAATCGCCTATGACCCGGGTTGATTACGATCACCGGGTTCCCGGCGCGGCTACTTTTAGGCGCACGTTCGAGTGCTTCGGCTTGTTGTTGCTTAACGAGCGAAACGTTTACAAAGCCCCCGTCTTCTCGGAAGGGTACAACCACTGGTGGTGGGCCGGGCTTACGGACGGGAATTACGCCAATTACATTCCCCTGATAAATACCATCCCGCTATTCCCGGAATTTCAACTCTACAAGATACATCCGCTTCAAATGGACGCGGGAAATCTTCCCGCCGAGGGTGCGGAATATTTGGCATACACGCTGGCTCACGGGCATATCGGCATTTTGGCCGGCAGCACCTCGGAGATGGTTAAGCGTTATGCTGTGCTGCAAACGTTACAGGACCACTATGCCATGATCCCAGTCAAGCGGATCAGCTATTTTGATGACCAAGGTAACGAGCACGACTCTTCGTCGGCAATAAAAAAGGGACTAAACGAGCAAGCGAAAATAAAAATAGAATATGACAACGGTTTCACGGTACACGTCAATTTTTCGAGCAGCAAATGGAGAGTAAAGGCGATGGGTAAAGTCTTTACACTACCTCTCCACGGGTTTTTAGCGTTCACGGGTGATGGGATGACTTATGCCCTGTCGGGTAGTTGTGACCATTTTATCTCCGATGAAAATGATTACAGGGTAGACCTTGTTGTAAGCGACAGTCAATATTACTTTGACACGTATGGCGCCCACGTGAAAACGGGTGACTTCGAGGCTAAAGGGCGACTGTTTTTCAAGAAGGATAGGTTCGGTTGGGAAATTATTCCCGCCGACGATTTCGAACGCTTTGCATTTAACAAAGGCGTGATCGGGCTTGAGAACCTAAATGTTATTATAGAGGGGGTGGACGAGGAGGATTTACCCGTTGAAGATGCGCCCGTGAATGGTTCCAACGGGCTGGTCAATATGGCTCACAAGAATAAATCGATTTTTAAATATAGGATTGTTCCCGCTTTATAAGCAAAGGTGTGTGAAAAAGAAACGATATCAACTGAGCACTTAACTTTTTAATATAATTTTTGATTTCTATTAAATGAAAAAAATATTATTTTTACTATTGATTGGTTGTTTTTTTAAGATAAATACTTACTCTCAGAATCCCGCTATGATCAGGGATACAATAATTTCAATGAAAACTTATCCATTTTCAGACCCAAATCCAATTCCCAATCCGGGTGTTAATTATTATCCCTATTTCAGGTTTGATGGATTCTCAATTGAAGGGCAGGACCAGTATTGGAAAGTAGTGGAATTGGAAAATGATTATATAAAAGTATCCATTTTCCCTGAAATTGGAGGGAAAATATGGGGTGCGATTGAAAAATCTACAGGGAATGAGTTCATTTATTGCAATTCTGTTGTAAAGTTTAGGGATATTGCTATGCGTGGTCCCTGGACTTCAGGGGGTCTCGAGTTAAATTTTGGCATTATCGGCCATGTTCCCACAACTTCAACTCCCGTGGATTATGATATTAAATCAAATGATGATGGGAGTGTAAGTTGTTTTATAAGCGCGACTGACCTTATTACCCGAACCCGATGGGAAACTGAAGTAAATCTTCCAAAAGACAAAGCTTACTTTACAACTAAAACAACCTGGCACAATCCAACGCCACTGGTACAACCTTATTACCAATGGATAAATGGGGCATTTTTGGCTGGAGAGGATTTGGAATTTTGTTTTCCAGGGACCCATTCAATAGGCCATAATGGAAGAGCACATGAATGGCCCGTTGATGAACGAAGGAATAATTTATCATTTTATAAGCAAAATAATTTTGAAGGAGACAAATCATATCACATCGTAGGAGGGATTAACGATTTTTTTGCTGCTTATTGGCATCAAACAGATTTTGGCTCTGTTCATTACGCTCCTTATGGAGAAAAACTTGGAAGAAAAATTTTTTTATGGTCCCAAGCAAGGTCAGGTGCTATCTGGGAAGATTTATTGACAGATAATGATGGGCAATATGTTGAATTTCAATCCGGAAGATTGTTTAACCAGGCTGTTCCTTCCAGCACTAAAACTCCATTTAAACATTTTGGATTTGATCCATATACTACAGATGTTTTCAAAGAGTTCTGGTTCCCGATAAAAAACACAAAGGGGGTCAGAAAAGCTAATCAAGTAGGAGTGCTTAACATGGAAAGGGAGGGGAATAAGCTTTATATTTATTTTGCACCGTTGGAAAAATTGCAAGATAATCTTTGCATTTATTTTGGTGACAAGTTGGAACATGAACATAATCTTGATTTAGAGGTGTTGGAAAATTGGAAGGTAGAAATTTTCAACAATAGTGATGAACAGCCAATAAAAATTACAATTGGAGATAATAAACTTGTTTTTAGTGAAAAAGATGAAAAAGAACTATTGAATCGTCCAATACAAGGCACCCCAAATTTTAATTGGGAGTCAACTTATGGGTTATATATTGATGGGCTCCATTGGATTTATCAAAATAATTTTCACCAAGCATTCGATTGTTTTCAAAAGTGCCTGGAGAAGGATTCAAATTATGCTCCGGCTTTAAACCAGATGGCAGTATTGTACTATAGAAAAGCCGACTTCAAAGAATCACTTCAATATTCAACCAAATCACTTGCTATAAATACTTATGATGACGAAGCCAATTTTATCTATGGCCTTGCAAATAAAAAATTGGGTAAGTGGGCAGATGCACAGGATGGCTTTGCAGTCGCGTCAATAAGTCCGGCTTATAGAAATGCTGCATATGTTGAATTATCTAAATTATATCTCTTAAAAAATGATTTAACGAATGCACGTTATTACGCAACTAAATTGCTTGCTTCTAATAGCAATGATATAGAGGGTAATAAGCTTATGACAGTTATAAGCCGTAAAGAAGGGAAAACAGCAGAAACTGTCAATTATCTTCATAATATAAAAACTTTAGTTCAACTTGATCATCATGCTAATTTTGAGCAATGGCTTTTGGATAACACAATAAATTCAAAGACAAAATTTATAAACCAGATAAGAAGTGAACTACCTCATGAAACTTATTTTGAACTGGCTTATTGGTATCAGGAAATAGGAGATCTTCAAGCAGCAATAAATATTTTAGAAGAATCTCCAGCATATCCTTTGATTTATCTAAATTTAGCATATTTAAATTTTAAATTAGGCAATAAAGCTAATTCTCAAGAGTTCTTAAAAAAAGCCAATGAGATGCCTGTAAATTTTGTTTTTCCTTTCAGATTAGAAGACCTAAATATGTTAAATTGGGCTGTTTTACAATCTGAAAATTGGAAACCAATTTATTATCTGGGGCTTTTGCATTGGAGTTTAGGAAATAAAACTAAAGCTGTTGAGCTATTTAAAAGAATATCCAATGAACCTGATAATCCTTATTTTTATTTAGCGAAAAGTGCACTTCTGTCTGGCGAAAAGGGATATTCACCCGAAGAAGATTTGATAAAGGCAAAAAATTTAGGGGCTGATGATTGGAGGACTTATAGAAATTTAAATGACTATTATCTACAAAATGGCCAATCTGAGCAAGCATTAATTATAGCAGAAGAAGCTTTAAAAAAATTTCCTGACAACAATACTTTAAAATATGTATATGCCAAATGCCTCATGGCTGTGGGTCAATATTCTAATGCCCGAAAGTCTTTAATGGGAACAACCATTTTACCTAATGAGGGGGCCAGATACGGAAGAATTACATACAGACAGGCATGTATAATGGAAATAATTGATCTGTATCAAAAAAAACAATATAGAAACGCGTTAAAGTTGATCAGTAAATCCAGACTGTGGCCTGAAAACCTCGGAGCAGGTAAACCATATCATGTAGACGAAAGAATTGAGGATTTTTTAGAGGCTAAATGTATGGAAAAATTAGGAAAGCCAATGGATGCAGAGACACTATATAACAAGGTTATTGAGTATTCACAGCAAAAATCCAATGGGAATAACTCTTCTGATTATCTATATCTTTTAGTTTTACAGAAATTTAATAATAATGATTTAATTAATAACTTCATAAAAAAATGGGAGTTAAACAAACCGGAGGATCGCATTCTTAAGTGGTGTAAAGCCAAACTCCAGAACATTGATCAAAAAGCATTGAACATTGAAGATCAAATCAACACAACGGCTGGCGGAACCCCTTGGGATCCCCAATACACAGATCCTGAGTTTGAAATTATTAAGACGATAGCTGAGATTTTTTCAAAAAATGAATGAGAAAAGACATTAGCATTACATTGGAAAGAATTGAAGTAGCATAAATACGCTCCATTAACTCGGAGATCATGTAAGAATGGAGATTTTACTCTAAAGCGCAAAGGAATATTTGCTGCTAGGTTACAAGGTTTAAATTATCATATTTTCTATAGCTGTTTATATTCAGGTTTTTTCATATTAATAATAAAGAATTAAAAATGACAGACAAAATTTTTATTAATAAATTATTGAGTTTTATAATTTTTTCAGTAGTGCTTCAAAGCTATACACTTATATCTTCAGCACAATCATTTTCAAATAATGAAAATTGCCCGAAGCCCGAGCACCCTAATCCACAGTTCTATCGTGACAACTGGTTGAACTTGAACGGTCGTTGGGGGTTTTCATTCGACTTTGACCTCT
>JAQWBH010000337.1 GCA_028707405.1 Parabacteroides sp.
GTTATTGTCGTTTATTTCTTTTATATGCTCTGTAAGCTCCGTTTTTCCTATAAGTTCCGAGCATGTAAGCAACGCACTTATAATTACGCCAAGTATGCCATGTGTGTTGATGTTTTGTCCTGTTAACAGCAAATTGGGGACTTTAGTTTTAGGAGTGATCATATTATATAAAGGATCCTTGATGCTATGGGCATATCCAAAGATAGAACCTTCAGATGTAGCTGTAAAATCGCGATAAGTCAGTGGCGTTGATGTATAATAATGTTCTATATTGGAAATGATTCCCGGTCGTTGTTTTTCCAGACATTTCAGCAATCGTTCCGCTTTACGTTGCTTGAAAGATTCATAACTGCTTCCACGATGTCCTGTTGTTGTTGATATCCATGGCTTCATTTCGTTATAATTCATGTATGTGATAACCTCAGCGCCTTCGGCAAATGCGGTTTCAGATCCTGTTGCCAGATGCATATATATAAATTGTTTTGGCCATGTTTCATCCGTATAATCCTCACAGTTCCATACAGAGTCTTGCTCATAATGCAGCAAATTGAAATTTTCGTAAGGGACACGGTTTTCTTTAAAGCGAAGATATAACGTAAAGTTCGCTACCGTATTTTTTATGTTTTCGAGTCTTTGTCTGTATATTTTGGTGATTAGAGGTGAATTTATCCAATGCATGGTTATGGCAGGATGTACATCTGATATAAATTCATTGGCTTCGAATCGTTCACCCGTATCCGTCTCGACATAGATTGCCCTAGAGGTGTTACAAGCTATGGATGTGACTTTTTTTTGTGTCAGAATGGTTCCTCCATTATTTACTATTGTGTTTGCTAAAGAAGTGGAAATGACATCACTTCCTCCAACAATACGGTATGAACCGTTAATATAGAAGCTATTAACCATTGCATGAATATATGCAGGGGTGATGTTTTTCCTGCCTGCATAAAGAGGAACTAATCCGGCAAGAACATTTTGTAGTCGACTGTCGGCTGTAACAGATGAAATAAATTCGCTTGCACTAAGAGAATAGTCGATAGCTGAAAGAGGAGGCGTTTTTTCTCTTTTATAAAAACTATGCAGAGGTGAAGCATCGACTATGTTTTTAAGTCGTTGCATGTATTCCTCTAATGATTTTTTTTCTTTGGGAAAGTATGTACTTAGTGTATCGACAAACAGTTGTGTTCCTATGGCATACGGGTAACAGTCTCCTTTTAATGAGATCATATCGGAACCCATAGGATCAAGGGGTTGTAGTTTTATATCGTGGGCAATAGACAAATAACGAAACAAGCTGTTCAATGATTGGCCTTCTTTCATACTGCCTATATAATGCATACCTGTCTCAAATTTGACTTTGTTGCGTTTGAAGGATTGTAAGCAACCACCGATCTGAATATTCTTTTCAAGAATAAGAACCTTATATCCGTTCTTTGAAAGAATAGATCCACACACTAAGCCCCCCAAACCGCTGCCAACGATTATGATATCATACTTTTCCATCTGTCTGCAAATGTACGCTGAAAATTGCAATTCTTATGGAGGAAAGGACAATTTTGTCTCCGCGGCGGGAAATGGCTGAACTTATAGTTCAGCCACAATCGTGTAATGTCCGCTTTCCGCTTTAATGTCTGTGTTAACTTCTGTTGTCTTTCCATTAATGAGAACACTCTTTGCTTTTACAGGAAGAGTTATAGTAGCTTTACAACCTACAGGAATCGTCGTTTCCATTGTATATTGGCTATTTGTAAGGTTCCAGCTAACAGACAATCTACCAAAAGGGGTGTCTTTTGATGTTTTTACCCATTGAATGCCCTTGACTAATTGCGGGTGTATAAAAACATGACGATAACCGGTTGCATTTTCGTCGGGAAGTATTCCCCCTAAAGCTTGATAGAACCATGATCCGATGCCGTTATAACAGTTATGAATATAGCTACGTTCACCTTTCCAATGTTCCCAGGTTGTTGTGCCTCCTTTATCAATCATATAAAGATATCCCGGATAGCTATGTTGACGTAACATGCCATACATAAACTCTGCTTCATTATTTTGTGTGGCCCATTGGGTAAGAACAGGAATTCCGACGAGTCCGGTTACTATATGACCTTTGAAGCGACCGGCTGTTTCATTGAACAGTGTCTCTTTGACAGTTGGAACGAGTTCCTTTGGAGTCACACCCGCTAAAAGCGGATATGCTAGATCAATCTGTGAACCGGTGCCATAACTTTTCTTTTCTTTATCATAGAATGTATTTTGAATAAGTTTGTCCAGAGCTTCCTGTTTTTCTTGATACATGCGTTTGTCGTCGTGCTTTCCGAGCACTTCGGCAATTTTACTCATCGTATGATAACAAACACTAATAAAACAGTTGTTTACCAGATTGATAGAGGTGCTGTCGGTTACATCAACACCTAAATCTTTTGGTGCAGCCCAATCTCCTAGATACCAATTTCTGTAATCATTATCCGGCCAGCGCTTAAGTAAGCCATCGCGGGTATATGTTTTAACATAACCGAGCCATTGTTGCATGGTTGGATAGTAGCGCTCCAGCAAGCGCGGGTCGCCGTAATTGACGTAGGTTTGCCAAGAGGCTGTGATGATAAACCCGCACCAGAACGGTCCTCCGCCAGCACTATACGGACAAGGTGCAGTATGAGGCATTCCTCCGTCCGGATGAATGCAGTCGCCCCACGCTTGCATCCAGTTGGAATAAAGAGGAGAAAGATTATACATAGTCTGAACAGTCAGCGTTGAAGCATTTCCATCGCCTCCATAACCCAAACGTTCGATGTGAGGACAATCCACCATATAGCCGCTAAGTGTCAAACAGCGGATGGTGTAATGGATCATATCGTGTATGGCATTTAAATCTTTGTCGGAACAACTGAAGGAAGAAGCGCCGGCATCATAGCCTGTATGAATCAAATATGCCGTGATATCGGAAGTTTTCGGTGCCTCTTTCAAGTTGTACAGCTTGATATAGCGATAAGCATGGTAGTTGAATTTATTGATAAAAGTTTCGTTCCCTTTTCCTGAAGCTGTGTATGTATCGCAGAATTTCTTTTCTTGAATCATCTTTCCGTTCTTATCAAGATAATCGGCATAGTCAATCGTGATTTTTTGACCTGCCGAAAGCTTCGGGAACGCTATTTTTGTCCATCCTGTCAAACATGTTCCCATATCAATAAGCCACGATTGATTATCTAGTTGTTTGATTGATACGGGGTGAAGAGCTTCCTGAATTTTATTCGTTTCAACCATCTGCGGGGATACCGTGTGTGATGGGATATGAGCAATGACCGCATCATCCCACGAAACACGGTTTAGTGTCTGAGTTGTGAAATCGGGTAACAGTTTTGAACCATCCACATTTTCACCTTGAAAATCATTCGGTCCCCATTTGCCGGGAGAGGTATAGCCGCTTTCTCTTGTTTTCCATGTGTCATTGGTAACGGCTATTTTATTCCAATGACTGCCTTCAAGTGATTCCAACTGCGCACGAACAAACGGTCCACCGCTTACAACACCCGGCATTTGTGATCTGTACCAGCCTTTACCTAACCATATGATTAATTCGTTATTCCCCTGATGCAGATATTTGGATACTTCATAGGTCATGCTCAGCGAACGTTTATCGAACTGAACCATGGCCGGTGCCAATATGGCATTGCTTACTTTCTTTCCATTGATGTATATTTCATGATATCCGAGTGAGTTGACATGCAGAAAAGCAAGCTTGTTTTCATGTGTGAGGTGAAAAGACTTTCGGAATAAAGGCGATTCTGGATCTTCCTTTTTCGCATTCATTGCAATATATTCAGCCTGCCAGTCACCCGCATTGAGTAGTCCGACACTGAAAGAAGCCGTTTCGCTCCATTGAGACACCTTCTCTTTGTTGCTCCATACGCGTACTTTCCAATATACTACACTGCGCGATGATAGTATTTTGCCTGCATATTTTATCCATATCGATTCCGATGATTTAACTTTTCCACTATTCCAGAGGTCTGCTTTTTCTACAGAAAGAAGTTGTTTGTCTGATGAGGCAATGATCTGATAAGCGGTTTGTTCCGTCGCTTGTTTTTCGGATCCGATTTTCCAGCTGAGATGAGGCTTGGTGTTATCAATACCCCAGGGGTTGGATAGCATCTCGCAACGTAAATCATACACACTGGTTGCATGGGCATAAATAATGGCACACGCAAGAGCAATAAGCGTAAAAAAGATTTTTTTTAAAGATAAGAGTGTCATATTGTTGTTATTTATTAGTTCATAAATTATCATAAATAGATTTTCAAAGATACTTTAAATTCAGGAAATGGGATTGTTTAGCAGACAGTTTATATACTTTTTATGTCATTATGCCTAATAAATAGTTTTGTTTATAGGGAAGTAAAGGTTATTTGTTCAGGAATTCTTTTTTATTTCTTGCCATTAAATAGTTATTTAGTGCCAGGATTTAATTATTTACTGATGTGAAATAACTATTTACTGATAATATGTAGTAAATGCATCTTTATGTGTTGATATTTCCATCAAGTGTTTTTTACTTTTTTATTAGGATCTTTTTTTGTTTTTGTAAAAGTAAGGATATAGTGGGGTAAAAGTAAAATTGACTTCAGTAAATCTTACTGAAGTCAATAATTTAAATGTATAGCTTTTTATTTGTGATATTGCTTTTGTAGCCAGGCAATGCGTTCGTTTGCCTGTTCGGGAAATGTCCAGTGTCCTGTTTCGAGGAAAAGATGCAGTTCTTTAGGAGCAATAATCTGGTTGTAAGCCGAATAAGTAGAGGTAGGCGGACATGTTGTATCATTATATCCCCAACTGTACCATCCGGGTGCTTTGATTCGCTTGGCAAAGTTTACAACATCGAAGTAAGCTAAAGTTTCAACATCATTGGCTTCCGGCTTTTCTGAACGAAAATAGTGCGGCCATCCGCCGGCACGGTTATTCAGATAACCTGCGTAATCGCAAAGTGCCGGAAATAAAGCTGCCACGAAGTGGATACGCGGATCGAGACCGGCTGTTACGATCGATAATGCACCACCCTGGCTTCCGCCGGTGACACCGACAGTCTGTCCGTCAAATTCAGGCAATGAATAGATAAAATCTATGGCGCGGACGCATCCCAGATATACGCGTTTATAATAATGTTTGTCACGGTCGTTCTTATTAATCGCCCAATAACTTGATAAAGCGCCATTCGATAGATTGTTATATACGTATTGCGGCAGATCTACCGGAATCCCGTGGATTCCTATTTCCAGAGAAATGACATCGTCGCCGAAACTTGTGCCGTTGTAAGGACGGATACCGGCACCCGGAACTTGCAGAATGGCCGGAT
>JAQWBH010000041.1 GCA_028707405.1 Parabacteroides sp.
CTCAACGTGCCTTGAGTGCGCAAAAAAGATGCCGCACCCTTCTGGTACCCCCTTGGCGGGGAGGTATATTTCAGAAACAGACGCCTGGATAGGCTATTTTTCCCATCGATTTAGTATCTGATTTTGCGTTACAAATTAGGTAAATTGTAAGCAATAAAACCTTCAAAAGTGTGTTTATCTCTTGAAGGCTTTATTCATTACAATTAATTATTTTTATCGTCTTTACCAGATTCCTCAATAACATCAGAAATAAGTCGAGAAAAATCAACGGCATTCTTTTTAGTTATGACAGGCTTACCAGTATCAGCCTCAATTTCTTTGCGTGTGTTTCCTGCAATTCGACCTCCTCGCCGTGCTGCCTGTCTATTTTCTTCGAAGGTTTGCGGCTCTGTTGTCTTAGAAATCTCGGTTGTAGTGGCCTCAGCAAGCATATTCAGAACCAGTTCTAATGTAGACATGTTGTCGCGGAGATTTTCCTTTTTCAGCCCTTTAAGTTGTTTGTACTGTCGAGTTGTCATACCAGACCATGCCTTTGTAATTTCGTCGGTCAGTATAGCATATTCATTCCCCTGCCTTACACCACGGTCATCCCACTCGTCGGTAAGTTCCTTGCGCACTTGAATCGCCTGCAATCGTTGGTTAATCCACTCGCGAGAATATCCCTTTTTCAGGTATGTAGTAAGAGCACGATCGATGGTGAGTTCTGGATCAATTGTTTCCTCTATCCTCTCACGCCCAACCTGAGCAAGCCACATTTTAAATGGTTCTGCTTTTGGTGACGGAATAGACTGTATAATACGCAAAAGTTGTTCGGTGTCAGCCACATCTGTTTTTCGGCTTTTTCCATCTTCAGCAGTCATTTTCAACTGTCTACAATTTGTAGTCAGTTGATTCCCTTCTTTTTTCATTCGTGTTTTTAAAACGCTCCAGTATTTTGCAGCTGAACGCTGCGTAGGCTGATCAGTCAGAATGGACATTACGTCCACCACGGAAAAGTACCATTCTTCCTTTTCTTCATCCCAAGCTGTACGGATACGCTTATTTTCAAATAATTGAATCTTATTATCTTGATCCATAATCATATTCTCCATCTTTAATTTTTTCATGCGATTGTATTACAAGGAAAAAGTTATTCTATATTATTCTCTATACAATGTACTTCCCGCTTGGTAAGGTACAGTTCCGGAAGGAACAACGCTTGAAGCAGCCTCTGTATACGTCATCTGGTCATCAAAAAAGATATGGGCTCCAAATGCTTTTAATACTTCTGTTTTAGATATACCACCTAAAAAGAATGCCTCATCTATGCATACATCCCATGCGCGTAAAGTTCGGACAACCCGTTCATGTGAAGGTGCATTACGTGCTGTTACAAGTGCTGTTCTAATATTGAGATCAGTATCTTGAATGGTTTTCTGAATTTCCGAAATTGTCTTGAGAAATTTTGCAAAAGGCCCCTCATTCATCGGGCTTTTCGCATTCAGTTCTTCATTTGCTGCAAATGCGTCAAGACCCTTT
This sequence comes from Parabacteroides sp., assembly GCA_028707405.1. Lineage (GTDB taxonomy): Bacteria > Bacteroidota > Bacteroidia > Bacteroidales > Tannerellaceae > Parabacteroides. The sequence continues at coordinate 1,519 of JAQWBH010000041.1, forward strand.
TGTTTGTATATTGCTTCTGATTCTTCTGAAAAAAGTACAGCATCGCCATCAAATGCAATCCTAATTTCACTAATGGAATCTCCTTGATTATAATCCGGAATATTATTTGTTAGTAGTGTTGCTGCAGGAACTTTTCTGTTAATTGCGGCTTGTGCATCATGACGATTTGCCGTCAGGAATAAGTCAATTTTAAGAGCTTCAAGGTATGGTGCTAAATCACCACCTCCTGTAAATATTCCTCTTGATATGTCAAGGTTATAATTTTTGAACGAGTTAAAAACCCGGAGGCTGGTATTAACACTATTTCTTGATACAATGATTACTTCAATTTTATGATTAAGTTTTTCTATGCTGTTTAGCTTAAGTAGTGCAGTAACCAAAGAATAAGCAGCACCAGGAACTAAGATATCATCTTCATGCTCTGTTTGGTATTTTTCATATTCAGCCCGACCTTTTTTCTCAAAAATCTCATTTTCATTTTCAAGTTTGAATATCGCACGTGTAGTTACAGCGATCTTGAGTTTTTCAGAAATATCATATGGCATATATACCCCCCCCAAATCAACAATTTTTAACTGCTTGGCCAACCATTTTATACATTTTTTTACTCTGAGCTGGCTTCTTTATCTCTTTGCTCAAGCCATTTTAGAAGCTTCACAGGGTTATTAAGCGTTTCATCATCAATATCGGAATAATCTATTTCTTCAATATCGTTATCGTACTCGTTATCCTCATTATCATCGTCGTCTAATTCTTCATCTGGTAACTCAAAATCGTCAAGTTCCAATAAAGTCCATTCATTATCTTCTTCAAGTAAAACTTCAAAGTCATCATCTGGGTAAACATAATCATAGCCATACTTCTCTTTATAAAAATTATGGGTTTTTTCTGCAATTTCTTTTATCTGTTCTCGTGATACAAAGCTATCTACAGTATCGCTTTCTATATATGGCAAGGCTTGATATGCCACAAATTCATAGGATTCAGGATAGCGGATATAATCCCTTGAAAATCCATAAGCCAATTCATAAAAAAAATCCCTAACTGTTCTAACTCCTGATATGTAGGGGTAGCAAACAGCACAAATTGGAAACAAATCCATGCAAGTGCTGTTTATGCTATACCATTCAGACATACAGGTAATCTGCTCGTCTATATTTGCACAAAACATGATGTGGTCAGCATTTTTAATAATCAGTACCACGAAGCCGTTATAGGTCTTGCTTAAAATCTGAGATATGTAAAATGAATCCTCACTGCGATCCTTCTTTGAGCTGTTAGTTTCAACGGCTAAAAAAACAATAGTATCATCAGAAGATTCATGCTTATCTGCAAGGTCACGATATTCAATTTCACATAAAAACGATGCTGTCTCGATCTGCTTGAGATACATCATTTCTTGCGCACTATAGTGAGATTTATTTTGAACGGTAAAGTAAATAAAATTTTCAATCTTTTGATTCCCAGCATCACTATGAAATTTTATCGGATAACCCATTGCCCGAAGTAATGCAAGCGAAGCGTTACACAAATCCGAGCAGCCATATTCGTGAAAAGCATCCTTTATTGCGAATACTTCGAGCAATTCATCCATGATCTCACTCCATTAATTACTGCGAACAAGTTCTTTCAGTTTGCTTTCGTAATCAATTCCTTCCATTTCTTCTTTAAATTTTACGGTAACATCATAAATCCTATTAATATAATCGTCCCGGCTTGTAGCCCCGTTGGTGAACTGCTCATATAATTCTTCGATTCCGCCCAAAACATATGAATTAAACAAATCCATGTTTTTCGCATGCACAACCTTCGTGTGCTCAGATTCCTTCTGGGAATCATCACGGAATGCTCTATCTAACCTCTGCTGAGTTGATAATTCTGTGGTTCCATCCAAAAGCATTATGAGACGATAAATGAAGTCGCAATTCAGCCTTTCTGTAGCAAAGGCATCAGCATAGATCCTTGCTCTATCCTGAGAAGAATTATCCTTTTTTTCTGAACATCCATGCAAAAAGCCAATTATTGCGGCATTCATATAAACATCAATATATCGAGTAAAAACCTTGGCGTCATTTACTAAATATTTGAGGTGAGTTGCATGAATACCATTGATTGTATAATCATTTTCGAACATCAGGAATCACTCCTTTTCAAAATAGAATAAGTATCCGTTTTTTTATCAAGCACCCACTGTGAACCAACACGGTAAGCCATCACTGGCTCGGCATACCGCCAGTCTTTCTCCATAACAAACATAATGACTTGTTCTGCAACCTCTGGCAATACTTTAGAAATATTGGTTGTATGTATGGCATCGGCATTAGAAAACGGAGCATCCATAACAAGAGGATACGGCTCTGAGCTTAAATCCATTTTGTTCTCTCCCGCAGTAGCAATGATTTTTTCTTTTGCCAGTTCAACAAGCCCTGCAATAAAGGCAAAGTTCTTAACACGATTTAATCCCTCTGACTCGCCAGAAGCAATTTCTTTTTCACCCACCATTGCAAGCAATGTCACGTTATATTTTTCGTTGATGGATGCGCGACGATGTCCATGATAAATTTTCCCAAAAATCTCGTTTACTTTTTCTTCAAGACGCTCCCGAATATCGGACTCTTTTTCTTTATATGTTTTAGTTATCCAGGCTAATATTTCTTCTGCATAGCGGATATAGGTCATGATGGATTTATTCTTTGATGAAACCGCCACAAGACTGTCATATACCTTTTGGAAGCGTTCAATATCATTGTTACATCCTTCATCTTCACGGATGAGGCGTTCTCTCTTTTCGTTCAATTCTTTGAGACGGGACTTAACATCAGAAAGTTTTAGAGAATACTTCTTCATATCCTCTTTGCCCTCAATTTTTCCCTTTATCTCATCCGCTTCATCTTGCCATTCTTGAATGTTAGTTTTTGTCCGCAAAATATCTTCATAACGTGATTTTAGGTTAGTGAAGTAATTCCGGTTTGTCGCATCATACGTTGCAATTTTATCCTTAAAGTTTCGAATAGATGTTCCTATGGATTGTGGGGGAAGAAAATCAAGCTCTCTAAGAACAGTTTCATACTCCGTCGAGCCCTCAACCAACTCTTTACCACAGATACATCTGCCTCGCTTGATAATATCCGCAATTGATTGCGCGGTCATATCTTTTATGCCTTTATCATCAACTTTCGCATCTTTCATAAAGCCCAAAGCTCTTATCATGAGTGGTTTTGCAAAGAAAGTCATTGTTCCGCCGTTAAATTCCTGAACAAACTTGCTGTAAATTTGTTCAAGAGCATCTGTTTCTCTGCTAATCATCCTTTCTAAAGTAAGGCTTCGCTCCTGTAAAGATGCGGTACTTTTACCTTCTGCTAAAATATGATCCAGCCGGGCTTTTTCAGCTTCATAGTCTGTTATTTGAGTTTTAAGAGATTCAAGTTGTTCCGCAATAACTGCTTTACGCTGCTGCGTGCTATTAATACGTTCCAAAGCCTCTGTAGCTTTTTGGTTGCCTTCATTGTCCATGCTTGAATAGAGCTTCCCAAGAACGGTTGTTTTTGCTGTTTTGCTGCCTAAATGCTTCATTGCATTATCTAATGCGGTCAATCCCAATAATCCCTTTACGGATTCACTGACATCTTGGCGGTTGCTAACATCACGCACACGCTCGGTATCGAAAAAGAAGAAATTAGACAAATTACGAGGCAATATTTCATTTATCATTTTATCTATGTACTGATCTCTGATATCGGTTTGCCCATCAGATCCAAGGAGCTTGTACGACATCGTAGCCTTCGACTTTTCACCACGCACTTTATGCTCTGTCCAAAAATACTCCTGTGTCCTCGAAATTGTATACTCCGTATTTTTATGAATCAGTACGATTTTTATCTCAACAATATCTCGGCTACCATACTGCATTTGCGAAGCCAATTCAAGATTGAGAAGCATATCGGGATTGGAATCTTTGTCAAACACAACAAAGTCGTACAAACACCAGTTAAATGTTTGAAGAAGGGTAGTTTTACCGTAGGTATTGTCACCTAAAATAATTGTTACATTTTTCTCTTTATCACGCGCAAACTCCACTGTAATTTCGCCTTTAAATTGGCGGAAATTTTTAATGTATAAAGACTTCATCAACATTGCTTCTCACCCCCTTAATAGTTCTTTTTAAGCTCGTCCGATATGATCTTTCTTATTGACTCGACCATTTCATCATTTGTCTTGTCGCGAGTCTTTAAGTTTTCTTTTTCAAGCTCCAAAATATTTACCTTCATTGCTGTTAGGCGTTTTTCGTCCAAGAGCTTATTTTCAATCTCCGGCATGGTTTTCATCCCCCTCAAAGTTATTTAGGTCATATGCTTCCTCAATTTGGTTTATTAGTGAGTCAACATCCCATGGGTTTTCAGAAATATTTGCAAAATCTTTCATACGCTCCATTTCCCTTAACGCAAGCCCGGATGTAGACTTTATTATCTCAGGCGGATAATTTCCAATCTCATTTATAGCAATAGGCAAAGTAATAAAATCATAAATTACGGCCTTAGTTTTGCCTGGATATTTTCTCAACACCCTTCCACGCCGTTGAATATACTCCTTTGGGTTTGTGCTGCTGGCAAGTATAAAAGCAGTCTTAATACTTGGAATATTTACACCCTCATCCAAACAACGTATTGCAATAAGAGTTTGTAAATGTTTTCCTTCGTCAAAAGCCTTCTTTAAAGACTCTCTCTCCTGTGCAGGTTCTTCAGATGTAAATTTTGATATGCGCATCCCCAATTCATTACCAAGCATGTCCGCAACAACATTAATCTGCTTTTTCTCGTTTTCGTCTGCACTACCTTCACGATAGTCTGGATCGCTTATCGTGGTGGCACCACAATATACCAACATATGAGTGTCGTTTTTATATGGCCGTATCTGTTCCTTAAGGTTATCGATTTTTTGCCAAGCTCCCGCAACTATCCTGGCTCTCTTAATGAGAAGCATTTTTTCGTACTCACTGAAAGTGCGCTTTCCCCGCTCATCCGTTTTCCCGAAAATCTTTTTAGAAATACTAATATATTCGTCAAGCTCATCTTCATTAAGAGACACGACCACAGGATGATACTCATATGGTGTTAGCATGTTATTGTCAATTGCCTGTTTGAGCGTATATTCGATACATTTTTTACCAAAGTAATTATACAGTTTCTCAGTCCCTTCTTCATCACCATGTCTATCAATCGTAGCCGATAACGCCAGACGGAAGGGGATATGGGGTGCCAGCAATGTGCTAAGATTGGTTGCTCCAAAGTTGTGGGCCTCATCCACCATCAAAAGGATATTCCCATTTGTCTTTAGCAGTTGTTCTTGAACAAAATCCGATGAAAATGTCGCATTTGTGCAGATAAAGCAAAAGTGATTGGTTATACCCATACTAAAGCTGCGAATAGCATCATTAAGCCTTTTTTCCCAGTTCTTTTGAACCGATGCAGAATGGCCTATAATTGCCTTCATCCCGAATTTTTCAATATCTTCAACCCATTGATTAACAAGATGTTGATACGGTGCAACAATAAACACTGCAAGGTTATCACCCAGATTCCGATACAATCTTTCTACTGCGGCAAGTCCTGTATATGTCTTTCCGGTACCTGTAGCCATATCGAAAATGCCTCGATACCCTTCTTTTTCCCATTCATCAAGCGCCTCAGTTTGATATGGTCTGATTAGTACGTCAGCGGGAATCACTGGTTGTCGCTTGTTAGAAATCGTTTCATATTCTTGCTGACTTTCTTGAACAATAAATTCCTTATCATCTATTTCATAATCAATTGAGTAATTAAATTTATATTTCTGAAACTGCTCTTTTGCAACCTTAGGAAAAGCAATAGTTTTGATATGGGGTTCGTAATCATTCCACAACGCATTAAATGCTGCTTCCTTGGCAAACACTCTTTCTGAATCATGAGTCCAGGAACAAAATACATCAATAGACTCATAGTTATGTGAGAAAGCATTTTGGGTTTCATTCATAGAACCCGTAAAGGCAATTACATTACTATCTGCATCTGTTATAAGACCCATTTTTTCGTGAAACATGCCAATTTTATTGTTGCTCTCTAAAAAAGCAACTTTAATGTCAAGCTGGCCATTAGCAATCAAGTTAGCTAAAAGATTCAGCCGTTTTTCTTCGTATACATTTCTCGGCGGTTCAAATGAGCGTTCCAAACATCTTTCAATGATTTCATAACGCATCTCGAAGCCTTTTTCTATGGCTTCTATATCGTCCTCTGATAACTTTGGAGATACTATTAAGTGAATTTTACCGCCATTTTTTACCAAGGCTGATATCCCTTTAGATATTTCAATTAAAGCCGAGGAAGAAAAGAAGCCGACAGCTCTTTTGTATAACACGGCTTGACTAAGTAAAGGAAAATAGAAATCCCTTACTATATCGTCCAGCAAAGACCGGTATTCACTTTTTGGCTCTACGTCTTTTAAACTCACGCCTCTCACCTCCTGGTCTAAATTATTTCTCATAGCTTGATAGGGTGGGGAACAGGACTCTGTTTGCAAAATGGTAATATTTCCGTAAAGCATTTGAGATATTTCCATTTGTGTCTTTCATTTCAGTTTTTATTTTGATCAAAGACTCATACATTCTCTTATCGTCCGATACGATATAATCAAGAGAAGCATCAAAATGTCGCTCGATCATTCTTGCTTTATTAACTCTTGAGCGTACAGCTTTGACTTTGCTGACTATGTTATCATCTTTTAGTAAATAATCTTCAAATTCCTGTTCTCTCACTTTACATCACCCCTAACTATTTTCATAGATATAATCTAATGCCTGCCTAAGCATTGCAAAGTCATCTTCCGTATTGAAAAAACCCACGCTGAACCTAATGGTTCCGGCAGGGAATGTCCCCAAGAATTTATGTGCAAATGGCGCACAATGCAGGCCTGACCTGACCTCAATACCATGTTCGCTTAATATTTGACCAATGTTGTCGCTACTGTAACCATTAAATGTACATGATACTATCCCAACCCGTTCAACCCGATCGGCAGGCGTGATAATTTTTATGTTCTCATACAAGCTCAGTATATTAAGCAGTTTATTGAGATTATCTTTTTCTTTCAAGTATATGGATTCGATATTTCTTTCCTTTATCCAATTTAAGGCGGCATAAAGCCCCGCTATTGCCATTGTGTTTTGGCTCCCAACTTCATATCTTTCAGGAACCGTGTCTGGTACTTCGGGATTTGCCGAGTCTATTCCAGCCCCGCCAAATATAAGCGGTTTGGGCTTGATATTGCCGCTACATATGAACCCCGCGATTCCAAAAGTAGCATATAGTGTTTTGTGTCCTGCAAAAACAGCAAAGTCATAGATGTCGCTGCTCAAATCTGTATTTATGAGTCCTGCGGTTTGGCACATATCAATTACATTTATTGCGCCGTAGCTGTGTGACATGGTGCAGATATCATTTATAGGAGCAACGACGCCACACATGTTACTTGCATGGCTGATGATTACGAGATTAGGCTTGTTTTCTCCAAACTGATATTTAATTTTTTCTATGTCATAGCACAGACCTTTTTCAGCTACAGACAGCGTGATAATATTCAGCTTATATAATCCCCGCAGATGGTTCAAAACTCTCATTACTGCATTGTGCTCAAAAGGCGAGACATAAACATTATAATTATCCGCCATCGGTATCCCTTGCAAAATAATGTTAATCGCCTCCGTCGCCGACGGAGTGAAAACAACTTTTTTTGCAGGGCAATGGAACATCTCCAACAGCAGCTCTCTCGTTTCTTGAGTGAGTTTATTAGCAGAGGTGTTTTGCCCGCGGCCGCCGTTAACGCCTGACTTACGGTAGAATTTATCTGTGAAGCTATACACTTCCTCTGGCTTGGGGAAGGTAGTCGCTGCATTATTAAAGTAAGCTACTCTTTCCAAGTGCTAAATCCCCCCTCCACACATCTTCTCTATAAATTCCATGAGAATTTGCCTTTTTTCTTGTTCAGTGATAGATTGCCCCATTTCATCGAGAGCGTTGGCAATTTCATTATAGAGGAGCTTGCCTCTGGCACTATAGGACATCTTATCAAAGGCTTTTATTATTTCCTTGCCGTCCTTTCCAATAAATGAAACCTTGTAGGCATGCGAACCCACCGCTGTGTTTTCAAGTCTTGAGGCGGCTAAGTCATAGTCCAATACAGCTCTTTTTATTTGCTCTAATTCCTTAGTGAATTCCGGAACTGTATCCTCTGTCCAATCATCGATCCGCAGATCCGTAACCACTTTTGCAAGTCTTTCGATAAACATTTTATCATCATTGCCGATATTGCTCATGAGCTGAAGCACCTTGTGTTCTTCGTTAGGAAATAGGAAGTTAAGCGTAGTTGGTTTCAATTTTTCAACAAAATCCTTGATAATAGATGTTAGCGAAGCATTATCAGCCTGTCCTGATTTGAATATCTCTTTCACATCGTTTACCAAACATTGAATGAGGTTTCTTTTAGCTTGATCAAAGGTTGCTTTTGCATTTCTGACATCATCAATAATATCAGCTAAATCATTCTGCTTGAAAATACTGGACAGTTTAACAAACAGAAACTCTCTTGCATTAATATCAGACAACCTAAAGGAATTTATGAATTTCACCTGCGCAGATGGTATATTTTCAGGTTTTCTTTTCATGCCACGATATATTGTTTTCAATTCTTTTGAGTATTTAGGCAAACTCATGTGCCACCGGGACATGGCGGATACAACAAAAGTGAAGGTGTTAAAGTCCTTTTCTTTTGAAATAATGTAATCCGCGAAGAGTTCAGCTAAGCTGTCAATATACCTTGATTTGTCCTCATTCCAATGCTCCATGAAGGCAACATAGGCTTTTGGGTTTTCGTTAATGCTATTAAGCAAATCTGCTGTGATCTTTACTTCTTCGTCATTGTTTTTTATAACAAGATACTTTTTGAAGAAGTGGAGAACCACCGCAATATATATGGGGATAACCCCTTTTTTAATACCAAAGCCGAACTCAGGTAGGGTTAATCTATCGTACAAATCTTTGAAGTTCTGACCTTCGTGGGCATTGGCGCCATTAAAGAATTCCTGTATCGTTCTCAATGTATTAGCCATATTTGTGTCATCCGGCGTAAGTGTTAATACAGGTTGGGTTTGCTCGTTTGAAAGTATCCCTGTCTGTATCAGTGTGCTTCTCATAAATGATACATCTTGGCTTGTTCCGCTGAGTCCTAAATTAACATTCAGGTCGTTTTCGAGTAACCCTGAGACGAGCTTGCTCCGACTGTTAATCGCAACGCCCGGCAAACTATCCTTGTTTATTGATTCATTATTAATGATGGGCGTGTTAGGGTATGTTTCTTCACATATCTCAGAGAGCTTGGTTGAAATCTGGGCTTTTCTCTTAAATGGCTGCTTTTCTCCATTCCAATAGTACTCTGCTTCGCCTGTTTCCGGACGAGTAAAGCAAAGAATATATCTGCTTATTACTTCTTCCAAATCTTCGATGTAAATGTCATATTCATCAGAAAGAAGCGCATCATTTTGGCATTGCTCTTTCAAAATGGTAACAGCATTATACTCATAAGCTATTTTCTCAATATCAGTAAAGCGGGCAGGTATAACGAAGATTATTCTATTGTGGTTACAGTTGCCCTTCTTAATATGTTTCCTTATTTGCTTGATTTCTTCATCGGAGCGCGGGATTATTGCATAAACCACACCGTCACCGCTAAGGTTTTCTATTTTTCTACCCCAATCGTCTACCGAGAAGAATTCCGAGCTATCTATAAAGGTAAAGTCAAAATACCTCGTGATTTCCATTTCATCATTATAGGCGGTAGGATACATATAACTATCAAAAGAGGATTTATTCAAGATATCCTTTACGCTTATGATCTGCTTGGTCTTTTCAATTACATTTTGAATTTCAGCTCCTATATCAACGCCAGAGCTTTCCTTGATTTTTAAATAGCCATTACTTCTTTTAAGATAAACTATGCACTCCTTCTCTATGAGTTCAGAGAGTACATCATCAATAACCTGAACATCCGAAACGCTATCCCTGTAGGTATCGATGATCATGTCTTTTATTGGAGAGAGCTTCTCGTACTGTTCAACAATGTATATCAGCGAAATGGTTTTTATGATTTTGGTGGCCAGCGAGTTTTCGTCAAGTTTTTGCAGAACCTTAAATGTAGTTTCATATTGTTTGTGAATATCACTTGTGTAAGGCTCTTCCCGTAATAGCGGCTCAAAATAATCATACACATAGTCGGGCGTGAGCATAGGAAAATCACCCTCTGCGTTTTCCAAAAATGCGGTCAGGGTGTACTTATTGTCGGATGATAAAAATGTAAATAGAGTTCTTTCGTTTTGCGCCACTTTCTCGGATAGCCTGGGCAAAATAAATGTTGAAATGGGATGCAGAGGATAGCAGCCTTTTACTGCTGTCAGGGATGTTTCTTCATCATTTTTGTCAAGAATCCCATTGGCAATAAATCGTTCAATCAGATTTTTAAAGTATGGTTCATTTTCTGCGCAAAAATCAGCCCAGAAGCCGTTATCTTTCTTGATAACAGCAGATACAATCTCATACATTTGCGAAAAGTTGTTATGAAGATTAAGATGTCTAAACCTTCCGGAAACACCTTTCCAGCCATCCACTTTATCTTTAGGGAGATTTTTATCGATATAGTTTGCAATATCTTTATGCGAGATCAGCATAAGGTGCATTTGCTTGTCTCCACTGCGGTCACACTTTTCTGCGAAGTCTTGAAGCAGCTTTATGTCACTGATTGTTGTGTTAGCAATACTCGACTCTAAATATTTGCTGAATTCGTCATAAATGATATATACCCCGTCGTAACCTTCGTCTTTTAGCTTATCCACTACTTTTTCATAAAGCTCTACGACGTCAAAGCCAAGGAAGGGGTTGAAGGCACTACCCGATGTAAGATCAGGATATAGTTTATAAAACTTTTCATATGCGGCTACATCATATTCTTTAAGCGAAACTATAAAATCGCTTATAGGCACATTGAGTTCAGATATAAATTTTTTGTATGTATCCTGATATTGATTCTCCCAAAGCTCAATGGTGTTTATTGCGGCTTTGAAATTGGTTTCTGGCATCAGGTTAGTCAAATTCTCGTTCTTAAGGGCTGTTTGCAAAGCGCTCAGGAACGATTGAGTAATGCTTGTACTGCTACCACTGATGATGATAGGAAGAAGTTTTTTATTGCTGTAGATATAGTTATTAATAAATGCATGCAGTTTAGGATTTTGTTCTTTAACCTTTTTAAGAAGTGTTGTAAATAAAGCCTTATCCTTCTTAAAAAGAAGTGACATAAGCACAAGCACGATGTGCGATTTTCCCCTGCCATAGGCTCCAATTAAGATCCTCGCTCTGCCTCTGTCCGGGACGCTGGTGCTAAGCATAACATCTTCAATGACATCGATAGATGACATCGTAGGAATAAAGCTTTTAACTTTATTCTTGTTATGTAGGTCATAAGCAATATTTATTGATGTCTGAAACCCTTTTTCCACCCAAATCTTTTCACCGAACATATCTTATCTCCATTCCAAGAGGAATTATTACCTGTTAATTGCTGCGTAGTATTCTCTCACGCACCCTAAAAAATCAAGATCAGTTTCTATATTTATCACATCAAGGCCAGCAGTTCTATTAACTTTGATATATCCCATATGCTCAATTTTATTGAGCAAACTGGTCAGCGTAATAATATCAAGATTAAAAATTTTACCGGCATTATACCGATCATTCTGAATAGACGATATTTTAATCTCTCTATTTTCCTGCGCCTGAGCTTGATCAATAATGACCGCAAGGACTACGATGGGAGGCAAACTATCAAGTTTTGGAACGCTCTTTTTGTAAGTCTTTGCCTTTTTATTTGCGATATCCACCAGTGCTAATTCACCAAATGGACAGTCTATATTGCTTTCCGGATGCACTTTGCCGGGGTTTGATTTAATCCTTGGTACATAGGTACTCATGATGCAATTGAAATCATCGTCTAATGACCGTTCGGAAACCTCTGAACCATTCATAAGAATGTAAGTATTAAGTTGCTTCACAAAATCATCACGAGTAAATTCGGTTCGATTAAATTCGTTGAAAAAATAATACCACGCCGTCGCATCCATATTGTTTTTTGCCAGCTTGTAATGCAGAAACCACAGCGTTCCGATTTCCTCAATGTATTTGTCATTTTCATAGACAGCCCTGCCAAAATCGGTTAGCTCTTGATATTTTCTCCCATGGGGAGGTTCTTCCGTAAGCCCTACCGCTTGTAGCCAATAGCGCATGGATTTGACCATGTTTGCACCTATACCTAAAATGTCCATAGGGTTACCGTTATCGCCCATAAAGACTGTTCTGTCATGGTCAACATTTTTCATTCCCTTGTATAACCAACCTTTTCTTATAAAAAAGGTGTCATGTGCTCTGAATCTCATTACACGCCTCCATGCTTCATAGAATGCTAATCAGATGGCTGAATAACTGCGCCGTGGCAATTGCATCACCTTCTGCTGAATGACGATTATTTACCTTGATATTGAAGTAATTAAATGCCTGAGCAGAACTCGAAATATCATCAGATATTTTTCCGCTATAATACAAGCTGCGCAATAACGAATATGTGTCAATTATGCGATGAGAAAAAAACTGGTCAAAAGATCGTCCATTTTTTTTCAAAAATACCTTTAGAAAATTTACATCAAATTGTGTATTATGGCCTGCCAGAGGTATTAGTAAATTATCGTCAAAATGGTTTCTACAAAAAGAAATCATTTGTTCAATTGCCTTTTTAGAGTAAACTGCTTTTTTTTCGTGTTCTGATTTCTCAAACTTGTTAATTTTACTTGCAGTTGCAGTAACAATATAGTTTTTATGTTTAATGAAAATTTCTGTGCTGTCAATAATTGATCTACTACTGTCCCATACCACTAAACCAATGGATAATAATGAATGTTTATTGCTGTCGATTCCACCAGTTTCTGTATCAATAAATAGAAGTTTTTCACCGATATTATTTTTCATCTGATCCACCAGTCCACTCAGAAGAGTTCTTTTTTATAGATTCAAATTCACTTGAAATATAGCCATATAACTCACCTTGATTACTAATCTCCAATGCAGGTACTATTGATTTTTCTTTTTTATGATTAAAAAAAGACATAATCCCGGCGTTGTCAGAAAGATAATAGCTACTCTGAAAACAGCCGTGATATAGATAAACTGTCGCACCTATTTCGTTTTTAAAGCTATTGCAACTTTCCCGGATTTTTTCCCTAATCTTTTCATTAGGCATATTAAGACGGGAAGCCAATTCGCCTAAAATGCTCTCATCAGTAAAATCAGGAAGATATACCGTTAAATTCTTTTTATCTTCAACAAAATCTTTTAGAGCTTTTCGATTGCCTTCACGCCAAGTATTTGCATATGTAGCCGCCACTTGAAAACTCTTTGTATGGTCAAGGATAGCCTTCCATTGAATATCTTGAAAATCGTTATAAATGTGAATAATGCCCGATTTTTCTACATTGGATGAGATTTTTGCTAACGAAAGCATTTCTTTTGCAAAAGATTTTTTCGCAATGAATTCCCATATAGAAACCACGATAGCAGATGTCTCTATTGCACCTAACAACAAAATAACTTGATCTTTCCATAGACTCGTATTTTTCCAATACTGATTTACTAAGACGATCCCAACAAAAGAGATACCTATAACGGCGATTGCAATCAACAATACTGTTTTATTAAATTTTGTACTGGTTTCCTGCATTGTTATCCCTCCTAATTATTAAGTGATCAGCTACTCCTTCGTCTTGAGGTATTTATCCATCATGCAGCCTCCGTCAAGATATTTTGCAGTCACACACATCTTACACCGTTTGCATTTACTCTCGCTGATGTGATACTCATCGCCGACAATCGAGATGGCGCTAAACCTACACAGCGATTCACATTTCAAACATTTACGGCAAGCATTGAATTTCCTCACCTGATAGCCAACCATTCTTTGCAGATCATCATGCTTCGCCACGTTCATTGTCTTGATCTTAACCGCATAATCATATCCATCCTGAGAGAAAGGCTGTACAGACAAAATCGGGATATTGGTAGCCATATCAAGGATAATGGTTTCGTTGATTAGCTTCCTTCCTAATTCCTTTGCAATTTTCCCAAAGGGCGTAAGCAAGTTCAGAAAACCATCATCAACCGATCTGTTCAGCTTATATACCTTGGCATGATCCTCCGTAGTGCAGTTTGTGAATCTGATCTTAACATCTTCCGCGGCTGCAATGCCGTTACCGCCTTGGCGAGCTTTCCACTTGCCGCTGTCAACATAGACTTCGGCATCAGGTTTGCCAATCTTCACAGCAAACTCAATCAAGAATTCCCGCCATTTTTTAGCTTGCTTGGGCATATAAATTCGAGATAGAAGCTGGGCTCTTTCGTTGTTGTTTGGGCAACACCAGCAGCCGACTCGGTCATATCCCAACCTGTACGCATCGTTGAAGTCTATACCTTCACCTAATATGTAAAGCCAAATATCAAGGTCTTTCCAGAAGAAAATGGGCGATGCTACCGTTTGGTTCTGTATTTTGATTTTATCGTTAGCCATCTCGTTTTCTTCTTCGTCCAATTGAACAGCGGCTTCAACACGGTTATATTTACTCCGGCTTACGGACTCGTTTTTACGGATGCCGTAAAAAGTGAGGATTTCCTTGTCACGGTACAAGCTGTTCAGAACACGAGTAATTGGTCCTGTTTTAAACATGGAACAGCACCAGCGGAGCATTCGAGCCGGGGGGCCTATGTCCTCACAAACCTCATAAAAGTCTTGCTCTTTATTTTTGGCTGTTTTAAATATAGCCCTGGGATTATCTTTTCTGAACCGCTTAGCATATTCAGTTGTCAGGGGGAATTCAAGTGTGGTGTCGCCGAATATATGTACTAAGCTCGGATTACTCAAAGCGCGCACAGTTAAATCGGCAGTAACAGTTGAATCCTTGCCGCCCGAAAATGATATTACTATGTTCTCGCTCGGATATGGTTTTGCCGTGTTTCTGACAAACTCAGTTGCTTCATCAAAGATGTAATTTAGCCTTTCTGAATTGGCCTTAACAAAAGTTTCTATTGTATGATTGAAAAAATCGTAATTATTTTCGCCTTTGTATTTATCAAGCTGCTCAACGATTTCCTCCGCAGAGTGCTTCTTATACACGCTGATTGGAATCACCTTTGATTTACCATCGATATAATAACGGTTGTCTGCAGCCCAGACAGGTTTATCCATGTATTCAAATGGCTTTGCGGTTAATATTTCTATCAACAGCCGTTCTTCAGGGAACACCGGTCTTAAGTCAGAACATAAATATGCGGTTTCTTTTCCGCATAATGGGCAGATATTCTTATCAATCCTGTTTACTGGTTTTATAATTGGTGTTTTACAGTCATCACACCAAAAAATCATAATAGGAGTATCCTGTTCTGTGGTGGTTCCGCAAAGCTCACAAATAGCACTATTCGTTTCTCTGCTACAATTTTTGCACCACATAACAAAACACCCCCTCACTCTCTATTCTATCAAGTTTACTGTACCATAAGACGGACAGCAAATAGGATGAATATTAATCCTTAGTCTTTCTTGTACTCTAAAATATCCCCCACGCTACATTCAAACAAATTGCAAAGTTTACTCAGGGTTTCATAATCGACCCGCTCCATCTTATCATGATATAAGTTTGAAATGGTCGTTCTTGCAAGCCCTGTTTTCTCATGCACGTCTTTTATTTTGTATCTCTTTTCACCCATCAGCACGGATAATCTGCATTGTATCGACATTTCACGCGCTCCTTATACAAAATATCATAAAGACTATTATAGCAGATGTTCGCCAAAAAATAAATAGATATGGACACATTTTTTATCCATATCTGTATAAAGACTTATCCGCCAATAAATGTGTTGATTTTATACCTGGCAACATTAAAAGCCTCAGCCAATCTGAGAATTTTAATCTTGTCAGCTACTGTTTAGAGGCAGGAGCAGCTTCTACACCGTTCCTGCCTCTGTCTATTTGACTGGCTATTTCATCACCATCTCCGGCTGGTCATAATTGCAGCCGCTCATTAACATTGCTACCTTCCGGGGCAATCTCGTAAAGTCTGCATAGTGATCCTGTTCGATGTAGACGGTGTACCAGAAATCATAGGGTATGCATATATCCGACAGATATTTGGATTCAGCAGGACTCAGTTCGTCGCTGCCATGGTCTATGACTCCCATCGATGTTAAAAAGTATGTGCCACAATGCTCTGCTGAGGATTCCAGATCAAGCGTTACAATCCCAAGCCATATATGACCTGTATTGCGACCTCTAATAATCGCAGGAACGTCAACAAATTCATATTCGTCGCTATCAAGATAATCAGTACCGTATACATCCACAAAGATGCCATGCATCCGCTTGAGAATTTCTTTTGTATAGCCATCCCTTACTGTATTGCAAGATCGATCTAATCTCCCAAAGTTCACCGATTGGAACATAGCTTCTAATTTTTCAAAAAATACCGCCGGTGCTTCTCTGTTGTACATAACTGTTTCACCCCTCATTCCATTTTCAGGCCGAATTCTTCGGCTTCATTTTTTGATTGCTCCTGCTGGTCTGAATCAGAGAAATCAACATACTCCCCGATGATGCTCAGGGCTTCGCTGTAGCTGCCAGATGCGGTAACCTTCCTGCACATCTCGCCAGCCTGCTCTCTCATGCCAGCCACTTTCAAAGTACAGGACGCTATCCCCATCAGGTTGAAGATATTGCCGTCAGCTCCGATGAGCGGGGCATCCGGCTTCTGAGTCTGCGCTGACTTCGGTTGTGAGACGGATGCAAAGCCATCCTCGTCAGGAACGAGAGCGAGGCTTCTGCCGTTGTCCCAAGTCATTTGGAGTTGACCGGCGTCATCTACAAAGTCCACTGTTCCCATCAAGCCGGAAGGCATATCCGATTCTCCTGACATAGCTGTTAATCGGATACGGGTTCCTTTAGGATACATTTCCTTGATACGCTCCACCTTTTTGTGATCAAACATCATGCTCTATACCTCCTGTTTTTTAAGATAAAATGGCAGAAGCAGCTTCTTCAGCCATTCCTGCCTTTTCTATTAATCAAAGTATGAAACCCTCTGGTTCATCACGATTCCGGATTTGAATTGAAGTTCTATTTGGTCGTCCTTGATGGCTCTGATCCATAAGCGCAGCAGTTTCCTCGCCAGAGAGGGCTTCCTTCAGCCCTGCGGTCATGACTCCCCACAACTCACCGTCGACGATTTCCACTGAAGGATACAGGCTATACACCTTTTCCTTGAGAGCATCATCGTGGATGTACTCGGCAAGGCCACGGTCGTTCTCAAAGTGTCTGTTCTCCTTAGCGATAGCCGCAAGGATTTGATCCTCATACGCCACTGCCTCCCTGGGCGAAATGTCCTCCCGATCATCCTCCGAGCAGTCATATCGAGGATAGCTGAAAATCTTCAGCGGGAAAAAGATATGCATTGTGTCGTTTTCCATTTGAAATCCTCCATTTCTTTTTGATTGATGTAAGTCCCTAAAAAAGGGCATAAAAAAAGAGGGGTATCTTCGTTAGAAAATACTCCCGCAAATTTTCAGGAATCAGTTATATTCAATTCAATAAATTAGAATTTATGTTGATAGAGAGTTTATATACCATCTGTGTTCTTGCCACACTCGCTGCATCTTTGATGATGTTGGTCAATGACACCGCCGCATGATTTACAGGCAAAACACTCTCTTTGCACCTGTAAAAAAGCATCCATATCTCTATTCGCATCCAAGCCATTTTGTATCAAATCTACATCATAATTTTGCCGATACCGTTGATCAAGGCTTTTTATTCGAGCACAAGGAAAGCGGCCACATTCAAAGCACCATTGGAATCCTCGCTCAAAGGCACATTGTTTTTTGACACAATTCCGGCAACTTTTCCGAGTGATTTTTTCAATCGGTGCTCGGCAGCCGGGACATGGCTTTTTGCTATCCAAATATGCACTACACGCAAGACAGTTTACACCGCATGGCGCAATCATTCTCGCCTCTATTTTTTCCGGCATTCTCATTAAGCAAGTCCCCCACAATGCTCGAATTATTACTTATCGCTCACCAGTCAATTTTGTTTGTAATCTATTGCTTATATTCTCTTTTTTCGCTCAGCAACTTTTCCTTATTGGGCCGATTGTCATCCATTAAAAAACCTACCCATCCAAAATCCATCTTATCAATGTTTTCTTGCCAATATATGAGGTGTTGACAGTAGTAATTGATTTTTTCACGAACCTGCTTCTGATATTCGTCTTTTCCAAACTTGAGAACAAGAGATGTTAGTTCATAAAAGGGAAGCCCTAAGGCATGGGTTTCAACATGCACAGTAGCACCAGCATGACCAACCGCATGGCACAATGCGCCATATACACTATCATCAATTTCTTTCGCAACAGCGTGGGCATCCAAAATTGCCCGTTTCGCAGCAGGCATCTTGATTTTGCCTCTCGACCAAGCTTCGCAGAGCTCCAGTGCCATTCTTGGCCGTAACTCATATGGATATTTTTCTTCAAACTGTGCAAGAGGAACTTTAGCACAATCCAACGCCCACATAACAAGTGTACGATGCTTTTGTTGTTCTATCAGCATTTTAAGCTCCTGTAAGCACTCACTATCACGAGAAAACAATATCTTATTCTTTTTCTTTAACTTCTGCTCAACATCAGAAAACATAAAAATACCTCCATATGAAACAACCCGTGGTTTAAAACTGTCCAATAAATTCTGTTTGTCTACGTGTTACAATACATTGGGTGTATCTATCCGCTTCCGATTATGTTCATATTATAAATCCTGCACAGAACGTGCAAGATGGTCAATTCCTTTGAACTCTTTTACTACTACGGATTTGATTGCCTTCTTAATTTCGGGGGCAACATGGGTAATGCACATCTGCCAACCGCCGCCAACACTTCTGCAATCATCTTCAATCAGAATATCAGGTTTGACTTTTTCAACAATATCTTTATAGTTCTGCTTTGGTTCTCTGAAATAAAGCCTTGACCCTGGAAACCCGTATCTCTTAAGTATTTGGGCAATTTCTTCAGCCTGTTTTCCTTTCCGAGATGTGCAGTAAAGTATTTCAGCCCCTTGCTGATTCCACGCGGTTATTAAGGCAACGGAATTGCCAATAGGAATATAGGACTTGTGATTGAAATGTGAGAATAACGATTTTGGCTTCAAGATAGTCCCTTCGGTAAAAATCATGACTCTCATCTTTTGTGAAATGGGAGAATCCGATAATTTGATGTAATTCAATGTTTTCACCACGACCGCCTCCCGCCTCCCGCGCATTAGGCCAAGCCGGACCGATGCGCGGCAGATAATTACAAGTTATACTGCCAATAAAATTGGAATTCATTTGTTTTTTAACTTATGCGCCGTAATTATCGTATAGCTATAAGCATTAACTGTTATTTCACAATCAGCTGCATTTATGTACCAATTTTTCCCCTTTCTTACCATACCGTTATTAGGTTCTTTGATTTTTTCCCTGCACCAACTAACAACATCATCCACATCTAAACAAAGGTTTCTTTTAATTCGCTCTATTCCTAATCAGTTGTATGCAACTTGTCTAAGTTTAAGATTAGTTCGCTTTTATTATCATCATTCATTTTTTCGTACCATTTATATAACCTTTCAAGTTCTGTTTGTCTCCGTGTTATATGAATAAGCAGCAATCCAAAAGTGTTCGGCAAATTGATATTTGTCGAGCACAATGAAACCTTTTTATTCCTCCTGTTTCATTTGTTCCATTCGATAAATTTATTTAGATGCATATATACTTTCATTTCCATCCGAATCAATTTTTATTAGTCGTACACCTATGAAATCCGGATTATCTCTGTAATCGTTAAACATGTCCCACGCATTATCGAAACCTGAAACATCTCTTGAACCAGAACCGTAATGCTTAATTTCCCCACCATTTTTGATCATTTCTTTTACTGATGTTGTTTGATCATCCCATTCAATTCTATATCCGTAGGAGTCTTCTTCCGGGGTTGCTGATGATTCTAAAAATCTCATTCCTCTTCCCATTTGCATTTCACCTCCTCATCATATTTGTTTCTACCTTGTTCTTAAATTCCTATTTGTTTTATATGTTCTATATTTATCATTTTATTGCCCAGCCATGAGAAATTCACGCATAGACTCTGAAATTCCGAATGTCATCTATGAAACGCCCCAAAAAACAAGGTCAAAAATCGCAGTTTTTTGCCTCATTTTTTCCTCATTTTTTGCCCCAAAACCGCTACATATAGTAGTTAACCTGCCTTATTTGCCCTTCAAACCACTATTCGTCATCAGAACTATACTCTCAACGTGCCCTGTCCAAGGGAACATATCCACCGGCTGAGCTTCTATAAAATGATAGCCCTTTTCCCTAAGGATCTTGACATCACGTGCCAAAGTAGCCGGATCGCAGGAAACATAGACTATACGA
>JAQWBH010000042.1 GCA_028707405.1 Parabacteroides sp.
GTAGGTAAGTTGTGCATATGTTGAATGTATATTAAAAGTTTGGTCACTACTAATATACTAATTATCAACAATATGTGCAACTTTTTATACATCATTCTTTTATCTTTTTAATTCCGCCAACGGGTTTTATCCATCATTCGAGATCCTTCCTCTACATACTTTTTCAAATGTACAAAACCTTCCTTCAACATTTTTTCCCATACATCCCCCAAGAATGCAGCTCCTCCGAAAGACAGGGATTGAAGCCAAGGGATAACTGAGAAGGTAATCCCTCCCAAGGCCATGACCTTTTTGTCGATGATACCCTTTTGCCAAGCTTCGCGTAAAGTCGCTTCGGAAAAAGCGCTCTTGTATCCCGGCTTAGAAATACTGTCAAATATCGGACTCAGAAAAACATAATCCATAATCTCTTTTCTTTCACATACTTCCTCAAGCGAATGGCAGGAACAACTCCGAAATCCTCTGAAATCAGAAGGGACCATACGATTACGAGTATTAATATGAACACCTTGAATTCCAAACTCTCCACAAAGTTCAAAATGATCATGTAGTACGATCGATCCGTGATAATCCGAAGGAATCTCCTTTAAAAGCGCCCTATAATCATTTAACTGAGAATAAGGTTTTCGAAGGTGCACTATATCCACTCCGTTCTGAAGAAGAAAACAAATGGCAGAAGCTTCTCCCGGCAAAAAATCGGGAGAAGTTATCACGATCCATTTCATTAACTATCGTTTCAAACGTTCGATAATCATATCGGAAACTTTCTTCCCTGACATCAGCATTCCTCCGAAGATTGGCCCCATCCGTGGAGTTCCGGATACCGCAGAGGCTGCCATTCCACAAACATAAAGTCCAGGATAAATTTCCTTCGTTCCTTTCACAACTTCATTTTCCCCGGTTACAACATCTAGTGACCGTTCTCCTACCACGCTTCCGGTCTCCGTATCTAATCGCACACCGTTTTTACGGGCTACCGTTTTGCAAATTTCACTATCGTGCCCTGTTCCGTCTATCACAAACTTCGACATAATATTTAAGGGATCCACATGAAGACCTTCACGTAATACCGGCGTCCAGTTAACAACCACTCCGCTTACTTCGTTATTCTTAAAAACAACATCTTCCACCGAATAACAGTTAAAAACAGTAGCGCCCGCATGAACGGCTTTGTATAGCAAAGCCGAAGTGCTTTCTATAGAATCCATGACATAAAGCCCGTTTTCATAAGGAGTATAATTGATGTCAAAATTCTTTACGATGTCCAACGCTTCTTCTTGAACAACAATCTGGTTGAACATCATGGCGCCTCCCCACATGCCTCCTCCGGGAGACAATTTTCGGTCAAACTGAGCCACCTTCAATCCTGCTTTCGCTAAATAATAAGCGGCAACAATGCCCGAAGGACCTCCGCCGACAATAGCGACATCCAACTCCAGGTGATCCTCCAACTTCTCAAAATAAGTTTTAATAATTCCTTTTGATACTTGTGTTTCAATCATTTTCTTTACTATTTGATGTTAAACAATTTTCTTTTTTCAACGTTCGGCTAATACGCATGGCGCAAAAATTAGGGCCACACATAGTACAATAATTTCCCCCGACATGATTTTCTGTCTTATAATATTCCAAAGCTTTTTCTGGATCCAATGACAAATTGAACTGATCTTTCCAGCGAAACTCATACCGGGCCTTGCTCAATGCACAATCACGTACCATGGCACCCGGATGCCCTTTCGCCAAATCAGCTGCATGAGCTGCAATCTTGTAGGAAACAACTCCTACCCGCACATCTTCCTTGTTAGGTAATGCCAAGTGCTCTTTCGGAGTTACATAACATAACATGGCAGTACCGTACCATCCTATTTGTGCTGCTCCAATAGCACTTGTTATATGATCATAACCAGGAGCGATATCTGTAACCAATGGACCTAATGTGTAGAAAGGTGCAGCATGGCATTTTTCTATCTGCCGAGTCATGTTTTCATTAATCTTATTCATCGGCACATGCCCGGGGCCTTCGATGAATGCCTGCACGTTCTTTGCCCAAGCATGCTCAACCAATTCTCCCATCATGTCAAGTTCGGCAAACTGCGCGTGGTCATTGGCATCATAAATACTTCCGGGTCTTAATCCGTCTCCCAAAGACACGGCCACATCATATTGGGCAAGAATATCGCAAATATCATCAAAATGATCATACAAAAAGCTTTCACACTGATGGATCTGGCACCATTTTGATATAATGCTTCCACCGCGGCTCACCATTCCCGTCAGTCTCTCTGTCACATAATGAATGTTCTTCAGGCGAATGCCACAATGAATGGTGAAATAGTCCACTCCCTGCTCACATTGCTCGATCAGCGTATCACGAAACAAATTCCAAGTAAGGTTTTCGACCTTCCCGTTCACTTTTTCCATAGCCTGATACATAGGTACTGTACCTACCGGAACCGGACAGTTGCGGATGATCCATTCCCGAGTTTCATGAATATTTGCTCCTGTCGATAAGTCCATAAGCGTATCACCTCCCCATTTGCAACTCCAGATCGCCTTTTCTACTTCTTCTTCTATGCCCGATGAAGTAGCCGAATTCCCGATATTTGTATTGATCTTTACCAGAAAGCTACGACCTATGATCATTGGTTCTGCTTCCGGATGATTGATATTGGCAGGCAAAACCGCCCTCCCGGCCGCAATTTCGCTGCGAACAAACTCAGGGGTGATATGAGTAGGAATGCCTAGTTGCTCACAATCCATATTTTCACGGATGGCCACATACTCCATCTCGCGAGTGATAATACCTTGCCGAGCATAATACATCTGGGTTATCTGATGCCCTTTTTTTGCGCGACAAGGTAAGGAAAAATGCTTGAAACGCAAGCTATCGAGAGAGGGATCAGCTAATCTCATTTTTCCATATTCCGAGCTGATTTCAGTCAATTGTTCTACATCACCGCGACTCTGTATCCAAGGATTACGCAAAAGCGAAAGTCCTTTTTGCAAATCAATTTTTACATTTTCGTCACTGTATGGACCACTGGTATCGTAGACAAGAACCGGAGGATTTTCCTTCTTCAATTCCTGCCCATTCTCAATGGATATTGTGGGAGTAAGCAAAACGCGACGCATGCCTACTTTTAAATCCGGATAGAGTTCCCCCGGCATATAGACTTTTTCCGAATTGGGATAAGTAATTTTTATTTTCTCATTCATTTATTAAGATTTTTATTTGGATAATACTAATTTCATGATCTGCTTCATCTCGCCAACCGGGTTTTCCGCCTGCAAAACAGTACTGCTAAGAGCTATGCCTCCTATTCCTAACTGCAACAAAGGCAAAATATCTTCCTTCCTGATTCCTCCGATGGCAATCAATGGAATATTAATATTCCTTTCTTCCATGCAGGCAATGATATGCTTATAGCCGGAAACCCCTAGAATCGGAGCTAGCTTTTTCTTAGTAGTCGTAAACCTATATGGTCCGCTTCCCACATAATTGCAGCCTCTTTTCCAATGGAGTTCGACTTCTTCGAAAACATTGGCTGTACCTCCTATGATGTAATCGTCGCCCAAAATACAGCGCGCTTTATCAACAGGCATGTCTAACTGCCCCAGATGTACGCCATCGGCATGTATTTGTTTTACTAATTCCACATGGTCATCTATGATAAAGGTGGCCTGATGCTTTCTACACATCGGTTCCACAAACTTCGCTACAGCAATAATTTCTTCTTTTGAGGCGTCCTTCATCCTTAACTGAATCCATTTACATCCTCCTTCCAGTGCTATACGAGCACTGTCTATATACGAATACTTTGCCGTTTCGTGTGTTATAAACTGTATGTTAATCATCATTCATTTTATTTTTAATCAATCGTTCAGGAGCAAAAAAATGATTGAGAGGTCCCGTTCCCTTTCCTATTTTCACGTCCTTACCTTCAATTAAGGCTCTATATACATACTTTTTTGCCAAAGCTACCGCATCCTTCAATTCATATCCTCTTGCCATATAGGCAACAATGGCGGCTGATAAGGTACAACCAGTGCCATGCGTGTTATTCGTAGACACAGCATTACCTGTGAAAAAATATTCTTTCAGTTCTCTGCTTTTCCCTTGAACAAAGAGAGAATCCGTTTTTGTCTTGCCTAAGGAATGTCCACCTTTAATAAGAAGCCCAGAACAACCTAATTCCATTATTTTTCGGGCGGCCTTTTTTTTGTCTTCTTCGCAGCGAATAGACATTGACGACAGAATTTCAGCTTCGGGGATGTTGGGAGTAAGAAGTTTTGCCTTCGGAACAAGGCGGGCGCAAAATGACGAAAGAGCACCGGATTGCATAAGCCGGGTTCCGCTACTGGAAACCATGACCGGATCAATAACAAGAGAAGAAATGGGGAAAGAGTCCAAAGAATCAGCAATAGCCTCAACTACACCTTCGTCATTCACCATGCCTATTTTTGCAAAGCGAATATCGAAATCCGTCATGATAACGCGAATCTGACTACTGACAATTTGTGGTGTCACAGCATGCACCGATTCCACGCCCAAAGTATTTTGTACCGTTATTGATGTCACCACTGAAGCGGCATACACCCCCAATGCCGACATCGTCTTGATATCGGCCTGAATACCTGCTCCACCACTACAGTCGGAACCGGCAATCGTTAAAACAGTAGGATAAAAAAACATGCCCCGCCAAATAAAAAATTAGGAGGGGTAACTATTTATAGAATATGCTGTTTCGATGAACTTATCGAATGAATCTCCCTCCGGCAGCATTACCTGCATCAGGTTCAACGGGTATATTCTCAGCCAACCGTATGTTGACACCCCTCTCCGGATTACTCCGAATTATATTGCTGCAAAGATAAGTAATTCTTTTTCATTTCATATCCGATTGAATAAAAAAGAAGAACTTAATATGGCAGGCATTTAGCGTATGGATATTTCAATCTGTTTGACGCTAATCAGAAAACTCACTTAACCTTAATGAAAGTACACTGAAATGATCATTTGTATTCTTCAACAAGTCGTTTTAGGGAACCTTACACTGGTCGAACTTGCTATTTTTATGAGTTATATACTTTAGGAATCCAAAGTAATCACATCAATAGAGAATTATAATTTCTACAGAATGATATCATAAACAAGTTTTCTAAGCCATTTTAACATTTTATTATAAATTAATCTACATTCATAGCTGTAATTCCAAAATATTTACTTTAATTTGTGACTTGATAAGGAAGATTTTTCCTTTTCTTTATAAATGTGATTGAATATGAACGACACTGAGAAACCCCTTTTGCCTACAGAAGAAACAGGCAAAATGGAAGAGACTAAAGCTCCGGCAACAACTCCGGAAAGCACGACGGAAGAAGTAGCAACACAAAATGGATCCAATGATGATGCCGTTGCTACCAATACAATTATTGTAGAAAACAAAGTAGAAGAGACAGATCTCATGACCGATCAGCTTGAAGAAAACAAAGCTGAAGAGTCTTTAAAGGCGAAGCCTGAGACATCTGAAGAAACTCAACCGGAATCAGTAAATACTGAATCTGAAGCGAAGCAAGAAAAAAGTGCTTCTGTGAACGAGGTTTCAGAGACGACATCAAGACTAAATGTCACTGCACTAAGCAAACTTTCAAAAGAGGAAATCATCGAAAAGTTTAGTCAGCTGATTGATTCCGCTGCCGATTCAACACGCAACGACATGGAAGCTCTCAAGCAAGCTTTCTACAAGATCCGTCGAAATGAAGTGGATGAGTTGAAAAAAACATTTATAGAACAAGGAAATGATGAGAAGGATTTTGTTGCACCAGAAGATGAAGCAGAAAACAAAATGAAAGAACTTCTTGCTGCATACAAAGAAAAAAGAGCGTCCATCCTTGCAGAAGAAGAAAAAACTAAAGCCGAGAATTATATTCTCAAAATGCAACTTATCGATAAATTGAAGACTTTATGTGAAAGTCAAGATGACTTCAACAAACTATACAATGAATTTAAGGAAATCCAGCAAAAATGGAAAGAAATAAAGCTGATTCCTCAAGAACATGCTAACGAGTTATGGAAAGAGTATCAACTTTATAACGAACAGTTCTACGACATAATCAAGATTAATAATCAATTTCGTGATTACGACTTCAAGAAGAACCTTGAGTTGAAAACGGCTCTCTGTGAAGCAGTAGAACGCTTGATAAATGAAACTGACGTAATCTCAGCTTTTCACCAATTACAGAAACTGCATCAGCAATGGAGAGAGATTGGGCCAGTAGCAAAAGAACTTCGTGAAGAAATTTGGAACAGATTCAAAGAAGCATCGACAGCTATCAACAAACGTCATCAAGATTACTACGACCAGCAGAAAGAAAATGAAAAAGAAAATCTAGATGCGAAAACGGCTCTTTGCGAGCAGGTTGAAGCCATCGATTATACAACATTGAAGTCATTCAAAGACTGGGATAATAAAAATAAAGAGGTTATCGAGATTCAGGCAAAATGGAAAACTATTGGATACGCTCCTAAAAAAGTAAATGTAAAAATATTCGACCGTTTTCGTTCTGCTTGCGATGTGTTCTTTAGTAAGAAAGGAGAGTTCTTTAAGTCAATCAAAGCAGATATGGAGAAAAATCTGCAATTAAAGAACGAGCTCTGTGAAAAAGCTGAAGCATTAAAAGACAGCACTGACTGGAAAAACACAACCGATAAGCTTATTGCCCTCCAAAAAGAATGGAAAACAATTGGTCTTGTTCCCCGCAAACATTCAGAGCAATTATGGAAGCGATTCATTGCCGCGTGTGACCATTTCTTCGATCAAAAAAATGCCAATTTCTCATCTCAGAAGAATGCAGAGAATGCCAATCTGGAAGCTAAAAAAACACTGATAGAAAAAATAAATGTACTGAGCGAAAGCGAAAACAGAGATGAATCTTTTGCACTGCTTAAAGGTTACATGGCAGAATGGAACGCAATCGGGTTTGTGCCTTTCAAAGAAAAAGATAAGATATACAAGGCATATCATGAAGCTGTCGATAAACAATTCGATCTTTTGAAAGTTGACCAGAACGACCATAGAATGCAATTTTTTAAAAACAATCTGAATGATATTACTACCGGTGATCGCGCAAAAGGAAAACTCTACAGTGAACGAGAAAAGCTGATGCGTACATACGAACGCATGAAAAGCGAACTTCAAACGTACGAAAACAACATCGGATTTCTTAGTGTTTCCTCTAAAGGTGGAGGCGGTTTAGTAAAAGAGATGGAAAAAAAGATTCAGAGCTTAAAAGAGGAAATGGAACTCGCAATCAAAAAAATTGACGCCATCGATGAAAACTTGGAATAAAAACTGTGTAAACAGTTGATATATTTCTTGGGCACGGATTAAATAGAAATGTCGATTTATAAAGCTGTACAATGCTATTAAGTCCGTGTCTAAATTTTAATATCCATGAAAGTCAAACTTCATTATTTCAATCCGGGGCACGAAACAGCCGTGCTATTTGGAAAAGCGAACTATACGGCCCCTGATAATGTGCGGAAAATGATATACGATTTATCACTTTTACCTGCTTGGTATGCTGAATATAATGACTATATACTAGTTGACGAAAATATTGCACCACACTTTTTTAATCAATTTCCCAAAGGTTCTAAACCTGATATCCACATCTTGTCTCAAAAAGAAATCATTGATAAAAAGACAACTAATCTTCCAACAATGATTGCAACACCGTGGGGAATATCTCCACAAAGTTTGCATTTATTTGAAAAACTAAAAATAACAAAGTATCTACCAATAGAAGTTCCTTTACTGAAAAAGGAATATTCTACACTAACCAGCCGGCAATCAGCCGCAAAATGCTTAGATATCATTCGTGAGATGCTTCATGGCGAACAGATACCTGATACCCCTCAATTTATCTCATCTTCAGAAGAATTGTATGAATATCTAAATACTCACGAACCACCTTTTGTTTTAAAGACACCCTATTCCTCATCAGGCAGAGGAATAACATGGTTAAGCAATAAGACTCTTTCAAATCAACAATTAATATGGATTAATGGTGCTATAAAAAAACAAGGGTGCTTCAGTATTGAACGAGCCTACAATAAAGTAACAGATTTTGCTATGGAATTCTTTTCTGACGGAAAGGGGAATATTCATTTTGAAGGATTATCGACCTTCGGAACAAACAAAAACGGTGCATATGAAGGAAATTTGCTGGAATCGCAGAAATCAATGGAAATGTATTTTGAAAAATATTTGCAGAAAGACTATTTCACCAAAATTAAAGAAGCCGTAACCAAAGCTCTCGAAACTATTTATGGAAGAATATACAATGGTTTTTTAGGTGTAGACATGATTATTTACAGAGATTCAGATTCAGACAGCCACTTACTCATACATCCTTGCATAGAAATAAATATGAGATATACAATCGGATTAGTAGCATTAAGATTAAAAGAAAAATATATACACCCTGCTGCTAAAGGCTACTTATATATCAAATATGAAAATCAAGACAAACAAGCCTTAAAACAACACTTACACTATAATCAACAATACCCACCTCAGATTAAGGATGACAAAATCCGAATGGGATACTTTTCTTTATGCCCAGTTACAGAAAAAACACACTACATGGCTTTTATCATTTTAGAATAGAACCAACACAACCTCCTTCTCTTGGTCTTATGACATATTTTAATCACCACTTTATTTGCGGCAAAAACTTCGATATAGCCTGTTTAAACTCTGCTATATTAATTGGTTTTGTAATAAATCCATTGCTGCCTGCCTCCTGTGCTGCTTCCATATCACTTTCGAAAGCATAAGCCGACTGCATTATGACAGGAATTTTTTTATCTTTCTTACGAAGCTCTTTCAATGCTTCTATACCGTTCATCTCCGGCATCTTAATATCAAGGAGTATCAAATCAGCACCTTTTTCAGCATAAATATGCAATAACTCGATACCATTTCTAGCCTGCAAAATATTGCAATATTTTTTCAAGATAGTCTTCAATAACAGAAAATTACTTTCTTCATCTTCTGCAATCAGAATGGTCACTCCTTTATCTTCGTTCGTTGTATCCATATAATCTATAGCGATATAAAATAAAAGTCTCTATTAAATTTGAATGTGCAAATATAATCAGAAAATGTGTTTTATTTTCATTATTACGAATTATTACGCATTAAAATGAAGAAGGTTGAGAAGAAGTTTGTATATTTATTGCGCGAAACGAAAGTAAATTTAAAAGGATCTACTTCGTAAAAGATAGTTACAAACAAAAAAAGTATAACGTTAAAATCAAACATCATGGGAAAAGGTCCATTAATTCACAAAAATGAGTTCCATCTGATTGGAAAAAATGACATCCACACAGCTGTTAGTAAATTAGTAGAAACATTAAACTTGGCAGCAGGATCAACTGCCGACTTTGATATATATAAAGTAGCTGAAGCTTATTTTACAAATCTAGAAAAACGGCATGAGATTAATCAGTTGCTGAATATTCCAGAAGAAAAATAATCTGCACATATTTCAGAATATTCTATTCTGCATCAATCGGTGGAACATCAATAAACTAACAAAAAAAGAGGTACCTATACAGTACCTCTTTTTTTCATACTATGATAAGAATCCTACTCTTTTGTCATTTTTTCCTTCAAAGCCGCCAATTCTTCGATATCACCAAGTGTTGTTTTTTCAATCGAAGTTGTTGTTGATTCTTCCTCCTTTTTCACACTGTGTCTTGTAGAAGCCTTCTTTTCAGTAGCATCTTTTTTTGCGTTCTTCTGTTCGTCTTCATATACACGACTATGGGAAAGAATAATTCTCTTAGCGTCTTTATTAAATTCAATCACCTTAAATTGCAGTTTTTCATCAACTTGAGCCTGCGAACCATCTTCTTTAACCAAATGTTTCGGAGTTGCAAAACCTTCAACACCATAAGGCAATGAGATTACTGCTCCCTTGTCTAGCATCTCAATAATTGTTCCTTCATGGATTGATCCGACAGTGAAAATTGTTTCAAATACATCCCACGGATTTTCTTCCAACTGTTTGTGGCCTAAGCTCAAACGACGATTTTCTTTATCTATTTCAAGAACTACTACATCAATATCTGCACCAATCTGAGTAAACTCTGACGGATGTTTGATTTTCTTTGTCCAAGAAAGATCTGAAATGTGAATCAAGCCATCTACACCCTCTTCGATTTCAACAAATACTCCGAAATTGGTGAAATTACGAACTTTGGCTGTATGACGTGAACCTACAGGGAAACGTTCTTCGATATTTTCCCATGGATCTGGTTTCAACTGCTTAATACCAAGTGACATTTTACGTTCTTCACGATCCAATGTCAAAATAACAGCTTCAACTTCGTCTCCCACTTTCATGAAATCCTGAGCAGAACGCAAATGCTGTGTCCAAGACATCTCTGAGACGTGGATCAAGCCTTCTACCCCCGAAGCAATTTCAACAAATGCTCCGTAGTCAGCCATAACGACAACTTTACCTTTAACTTTATCGCCAACCTTCAAATTTGGATCAAGTTTATCCCATGGATGTGGTGTAAGCTGCTTCAAACCAAGAGCGATACGTTTCTTTTCATCGTCAAAATCAAGAATAACAACATTCAGCTTCTCATCAAGATGAACGATCTCATCAGGATGCGTAACACGACCCCAAGAAAGATCGGTGATATGAATCAAGCCATCTACGCCGCCCAAGTCGATAAATACGCCGTAAGAAGTGATATTTTTGACAGTTCCTTCCAGAACTTGACCTTTTTCCAATTTTGAAATGATTTCTTTCTTCTGCTGTTCGAGTTCAGCTTCAATGAGTGCTTTGTGAGATACAACAACATTCTTAAATTCTTGATTAATCTTTACAATCTTGAATTCCATTGTCTTACCGACAAAAACATCATAGTCACGAATAGGCTTGACATCGATCTGTGAGCCGGGCAAGAATGCTTCGATACCAAAGACATCTACAATCATACCACCCTTTGTACGGCACTTGATGTAGCCCTTAATTATTTCGTCCTTTTCGAGAGCCTCGTTTACACGATCCCAGGAACGTGTAGCGCGTGCTTTCTTATGAGACAATATTAATTGTCCCTTTTTATCTTCTTGGTTTTCAATGTAAACCTCTACCTGATCACCAACTTTCAATTCAGGATTATAACGAAATTCCGCCATTGGAACAACGCCATCTGATTTGAAGCCGACATTGACAACGACTTCACGCTTGTTCATTGCAGTTACAATCCCCATGACAACTTCTTTATCCTTAACGGTATTCAGTGTGTCATCATACGTTTTAACAAGATCCTCCTTGCTTGCCTCACTGTAATTGTCACCCTTTTCAAGAGCGCTCCAATCGAAATCTTCGATTGGCTGGATGTTCTTTAAATTTTCCATTCTTTAATTGTTAATACTTTGTTTCAAATTAGTAAGTTAGACATTATATTGTCACTTCTCAAAAGTGCGGCAAAGTTAATGTTTTTTTGTGACACACAAGTATTTCAATTAAAACATTTTACTTTCCGACTTATAAGTGGTGTTTTTTCCTGAAGACACGACGAAACTGATAATCCATAAACAAAAGAAGTAAGGCAAGAACGCCAATAAAGGAATAAAAATAGACCGCTCCCGCGTCAAATTTAGGAATTGCTATTTTTGGCATGAAGGTACTTGTTGTCATTCCCATATATATAAAGGAAAAAACAGCCAGGGCCAGAATAGCTATTGAAGCAAGAATAACTGAAAGCAAACCTAAAAATTCATTACGCTTCTTGATTCTTGCAGTCTCCAGTAAAACTTGTTTCATAACATCAGCACGAAAAGTGTCAGGAAGCTTTTCCTCTTTCATCTGACCAAACAGCTTCTGCAACAAATCTTTATTATCTTGTTCTGTGTTCATAATCAATTCTCCATCTCTTTTAATAAAACATACAGTTTTTTCCGAATTCGGAACAATTTCACTTTTACATTCGAAATACTTAATGCTGTTATTTCAGCAATCTCTTCGATCGATTTTTCATTTCTATAAAACAACATAACTATCGCCCGCTCGTCAGGAAGGAGCTTTTCCAAGGCTGCATTTAACTTATTAAGGCGAATTTCACTGCTATCACTTTCCATTGTTGCAGCCACATTTTCTTCACATACATTATTCATCATTGTGTCATCAATAGAAAGAAACTCCTGCTTTTTTTTACGTGTTTCAGAAATAGCCGTATTATAGGCTATACGGTAAATCCAGGTCGAAAAGCTGCTGTCGCCTTTAAATGACGACAAATTCTTAAATACTTTCATAAATGTATCCTGTGCCAGTTCTTCAGCATCTTCTCTGTTACCCACAATTTTAACAATCAAGGAAAAGACCTGACGACTATATCGATCCAGCAAACAGGCAAAACATTCCGTATCGCCAGATTGTATCCTATTAATATAATATTTATCCGTGTACAATTCCATTTATTATAATGGACGCATATCGAGCTTTCAGGTTACAACTTGCTGCAACAAAAATAATCATTTCTTTTTGAATAATATTTTTCCTATATTGTAACCTTCAAATTTTCTTTGCGTCAAAAAGGCAAACAGAATAAATAACCAATTAAACATTTAAAGTTATGATGGATTTTATAATGGTTCCGATTGTAGTCGGAATATGTATTGCCGGAGTTTACGGCTTGTTTGAATTGTTTGTACGCCGCAAAGAGCGGTTGGCTCTTATTGAAAAATTGAGTGACAAGATCGACTCAAAAATAATAGAAGGGAAATTATCAATGCCCGGGTACAATTTTATGAAAGGGTTTTCCTTTAGTGCATTAAAAGCAGGTTGTCTACTTGCCGGAATCGGATTAGGGTTACTTGTCGCTTTCATTGTCATAGCCTGCTCATACAATTATCTAATGGGCGAAGACTATATTCGTAATGAACTTGTTGGCTCCGTTTATGGTGCATCTGTTCTCCTCTTTGGAGGTATCGGGTTGATTATAGCCTTCGTTATCGAACTAAAAATGAATAACAAAGAAGAAAAAAAATCACCTGATAATCAAGGAAAAGAAGAGTGATAAAAAACATTAGAATATAACAAACATTTCATTCGAAAGAAAAAATATTTTATTCGAATGAAATGTTTATCGCATCCGAATAAAATCAGAGAATCTTTTTCATGTCTCAATGCGGATACACCATTTACTTATATTCTTCAATCCATTTACGGGCATTCACGAACCCTTCTATCCAGGGAGTAATCTCGTCGTTACGACGCTCTGCAGGGTAGTATGCGCACTGCCAAGGGAAGATCGCCCGTTCAGGATGGGGCATCATAGCCAGATGGCGACCATCATGTGAGCAAACACCGGCTACAGACCAAGGGGAGCCATTCGGATTGGCCGGATAACCTTCATAATTATATTTTGCTACGATATGATATTCTTTCTCATCATACGGAAACTCAAACTTACCTTCTCCATGAGCTACCCACGCCCCAATCTTCGAACCACTCAATGAACCGAACATGACGGAATGGTTCTTCGGAATCTCAAGTGTGACAAAACCCGACTCAAACTTATGCGAATCATTATGTATCATTTTATGCTTCTTCTCATGTTCCGGATAGATGACACCCAGTTCAGCCATCAACTGACAACCGTTACAAATACCCATACTCAACGTATCCTTGCGAGCATAAAAACTATCCAACGCCTTCTTTGCTTTCTCATTATAAAAGAAGCCACCCGCCCAGCCTTTAGCTGAACCAAGAACATCGGAATTAGAAAAGCCTCCACAGTAAACAACCATATTAACATCTTCCAACGTCTCTCGACCAGAAGCCAGATCGGTCATGTGAACATCTTTCACATCAAACCCGGCAAGATATAAAGCATAAGCCGTTTCACGCTCACACTGACTGCCTTTCTCACGAATGACAGCTGCTTTTATTCCACTCTGTTTCTTTCGATCGGCCGTAAGTCCATAGGTAGCAAGCGTTCCGACAAAATCCTTATGGAAGTTAAACTCCAATGGCTGCATCTTATAATTCTCGAAACGATTACCGGCACAAACATTTCCACTCTGCTTAACATCCAGCTTATAAGATGATTCATACCATACATCACGCATATAATCAATGCCGAACTGATACTGAACACCTTCCTTTGAAACCAATATGTGACGTTCCGCAGTAGGTCTGGCTATAATAGCGAAACCAACTCCAGCATGCTCCATCAATTTCTCGAATGCTTTCTTATCCTTAACCTGGACAATGATACCCGGGTTTTCAGCAAAAAGAAGTTTAACAATATCTTCCTCAGATAGTTTGTCCAAGTTTACCTCCAATCCCCCTTCAACGTTGGCAAAACACATTTCCAACAAGGTCGTGATCATACCTCCGGCCGAAATATCATGACCGGCAAGAATCAACCCATTATCAATTGCATCCTGTACAGCATTAAATGCATCACGAAAATATTCAGGATCTTTTACAGTCGGTACTTCATTGCCTAATTTATTCAAAACCTGAGCTAAAGCAGAACCGCCCAATTTCATCGAATCAAACGAAAAATCAATATAATAAAGATGTGTATTTCTATCGTTCACTAAAACTGGCGAAACAATCTTTTTCACGTCACTTACCTCGCCTTCTGCAGAAATAATCACAGTTCCCGGAGCTATAACTTTATCGTCACCATATTTTTGCGTCATAGAAAGCGAATCTTTGCCTGTCGGAATATTAATTCCTAAAGCGATAGCAAATTCTGACGCAGCCTCAACACCTTTATACAAACGGGCATCTTCACCTTCGTTGCGACAGGGCCACATCCAGTTTGCACTGAGTGAAACACCTGTCAATTGATCAATTATCGGAGCAAAAACAAGGTTTGTCAATGCTTCTGCAATAGAATCGACCGAGCCGGCAGCTGAATCAATAAGCCCCACTTGCGGAGCATGGCCCAAAGAAGTAGCCATTCCGACAACACCTTTATAATCCAACGCAACAGCACCCAAGTCACTAAGTGGTAGTTGCAATTCACCCTGACATTGCTGACGAGCAACTTTGCCTGTCACAGAACGGTCCACCTTGTTTGTCAACCAATCCTTACAAGCCACAGCTTCCAATTGTAAAACCAATTCCAGATAATGATGCAATTCTGACTCTTTATAAGTAACTGAACTGTAAACTTCCTTCACCGTATGATCGGTCATCACCGTACGCGGTGGTTTTCCAAACATATATTCAAGCTTAATATCTATAGGTTTCACGCCATCGGCTTGTTCGAACACAAACTTCATATCACCCGTTGTCTCGCCCACTACATACATCGGTGCGCGTTCGCGGTCAGCAATACGTTTTACACGTGCCAAATCTTTATCTTTCATCAACAACCCCATACGTTCCTGGCTCTCATTTCCGATGATTTCTTTGGCTGATAAAGTTTTGTCGCCCACAGGAAGTTCGGCCATATCTATATGCCCTCCCGTTGATTCGACTAATTCAGACAAACAGTTCAAATGTCCGCCAGCTCCATGATCATGTATTGAGATAACCGGGTTTTCATCCGATTCGGCAACGGCGCGAATCACATTTGCCGCGCGTTTCTGCATCTCTGGATTAGCACGCTGAACAGCATTCAGTTCTATTCCGCTCTTGTACTGACCTGTATTTACAGAAGAGACAGCTCCACCACCCATTCCGATGCGATAATTATCGCCGCCGATAACCACCACTTTCTCCCCGGCTTCGGGTTCGCCTTTCAGTGCATCGCGTGTATTGGCAAAACCAACTCCACCGGCAAGCATAATAACCTTGTCATATGCATATTTTTTATCATTCTCAGCATGCTCAAAAGTAAGCAGTGATCCACAAATCAGCGGTTGCCCAAACTTATTGCCAAAATCAGAGGCACCATTCGAGGCTTTGATGAGAATCTGTGCCGGTGTCTGATAAAGCCACGGACGCGGATCAAGGGCCTTCTCCCATTCGCGAACGCCTTCTGTGCGCGGGTATGCAGTCATATACACAGCAGTTCCTGCCAACGGAAGCGAAGCTTTTCCTCCCCCTAGACGGTCACGGATTTCACCGCCCGTCCCCGTTGCAGCACCATTGAACGGTTCAACTGTTGTCGGGAAATTATGTGTTTCAGCTTTTAATGAAAGTACGGTATTGATCTTTTTTACTTGATAAAAATCAGGTTTATCGGCACTCTTCGGAGCAAACTGTTCAACAACCGGTCCTCTATTAAAAGCCACATTATCCTTATAAGCCGAAACCAGTTTGTTCGGATTCTCAGCTGAAGTCTTTTTAATCAGAGCAAAGAGTGAACTTTCCTTTTCTTCTCCGTCAATTACAAAGACACCACCGAATATTTTATGACGGCAATGCTCGGAGTTAACCTGAGAGAATCCAAATACCTCGCTATCAGTCAACTTACGACCCAGTTTGCGACCCACATCGTTGAGATAATCTATTTCTTCCATGCTCAACGCCAGCCCTTCTTGCTGGTTATATGCCTCCATATTTTCAATATACACAATTGGGTCCGGCTTTTTACTAATGGTAAAAATCGTCTGATCCAGTCCGTTATAAATACGCTGTAGCATCGAATCATGCTCAGCTTCTCCTGAGGAAACCGGGAAATATTCCTCTATACGCGTGATGCCGTTAAGCGCCATATTTTGTGTTATTTCAACAGCATTCGTGCTCCACGGAGTAATCATTTCACGACGAGGGCCGACGAACCAGCCTTCCAATTTTTCTGCTTGCAATAGTTCAGCCTCACTGAACAGCCAAACAAGTTTCTGTACATTCTCGGGAGAGAACGCTTGTGCAGCTTCAACAGCCAGCACGGTCTTTGTTGGAGATTGAAAGAATAGAATCATATCATCTATATTATATCTGTATTCAATTAAGAAAAAAGGCACTAGAATTTGCCTTCATTTTGTGAGTGCAAAGATAAAGATAAAAAATGAGAGGAAGTATAGATTAGAGTAATTTATCAATAGCCAAGGTTCGAGTCATCCCAACAGCCATATTCACGTTAGAGTGTAAAAAAGGCTACACCAATAACTTTTGGCATAGCCTTCTTCTCATTCATTCAAAAGCAGATTGTTAATCGTTCGATCTGTTTCTATCGCCTCTATTACCACCGTTACGCATATCTTTACGATGTTCTTTTACCATTTTCTGATACTGTTGGTATTGCTCATCGGTCAGAATCTTTTTCATTTTTGCATTGTAATCTTCACGCATACTCTGCATATTTTCACGCATATTCTGACGATCAGCCTTTGCAGATTCACGGTTTTTCTTCATCTGTGTTGCAAATTCCTGATTCAACTTTTTGAAATCAGAAGCTTGCTTCTCATCCAGTTTCAAATCCTTAATCATCTGCTCTGTCCGAGGCGAAGCGCCTGTGTTCCCATCACTTTTTTCTTTCTGAGCATATACAGCTCCTGAACTTAATAAGATAACCAAAACTAATCCTAATGCCTTTTTCATAGACAATAATCTTTAAATTGAATTAAACATATACATTTCTTAAAGCGCTTTGATATAATAGACTACAAAAGTACGCCAAGGTTTAATTCATTGATAAAATTTTTATTTTTCTTCTTCAACAGTAAGCGGTCCATACTTAATTCCGGCCGCTTTCCACTTATTAAGGAAATAAGGCAACGACTTTAAAAAATGCGAATAGTTTTTGTTTGCTGCAAATGTCCAGCTATCTTCTGCATATGCAGCTATACGCGGATATACTTTATAGTTCATACTTTCGACCGTCGGAATAACTTCGCCCCACATCTGGCAACCCATCCCTAAAACTTTCTGTTGCTGCGCGGGAGTCAGACCTTCAACAATAGGATTAAAAGAATAGGCTCTCTCAAGTGGAATCGAACTGTATGAATAATCAAGATAAGTATATTTACAATAAGAATTTACAACATCATAGCCATTTTCGATTGCCTCTTTTATAAGTTTCGGGTCGCCTTTCCAAAAATGGACTATTGTCTGAGGGTTCAGCTTCGTATTCATGTCATTACCTGCTTCTTCCTGATAATCATTTACTTTAGAGCCAACGATTTCATTCCATCCCATCATCCTGCGTTCTTTAGAAGCCAAAATATTTGATACTTTATTTGTGAAGAATATTTGTAATTCTGTCGGAGTCTTCAAATTATTCTGGGCCATATAATCCTTCACCATTTGTGACTCATTCCAATGATTGTAGCGTACTTCATCGCCTCCAATATGCAGTATTGGAGCTGGGAATAATGCCATAACCTCATCCATCACGTCTTCGAGAAATTCCAATACTTTCGGATCAGCTACGTTATACACCTCATATTGCACACCAAACGTACAAGGGACCTGAATCTGTTTGCCTGTCGTTCCAAGCCATGGATATGAAGCAATGGCTGCACTGGCATGTCCTGGCATTTCCACTTCGGGAATAATTGTGATATGACGTTTGGCGGCATAAGCCACAATAGATTTTATCTGCGCTTGAGTATAAAAACCGCCGTGGCGCTTGCCATCATACGTATTGTTTCCAAAAGGTTCGACCTGCGTCGAATCGCGATAAGCTCCTATTTCCGTAAGCTTAGGATACTTTTTGATCTCAATACGCCATCCCTGATCATCTGTCAGATGCCAATGAAAGATATTCAGCTTCAACGCAGCCATTTCATCAAGCAGTTGTAAAACAACTTTTTCGCCCTTAAAATGGCGACTTTCATCCAACATAAACGCACGCCATGTGAAAGCCGGATAGTCTGTAATCACTCCCTTTTCCACCGTCTTAACACCTCCGTTATCCTTGATAATTTGTCGCAACGTCTGAATACCATTAAAAATACCTGCCGGAGAATTTCCCTTGATAAGTATTGAATTACCAGAAGCATCCAGAATATAAGCTTCTTTTTTATCTGGCATCACAGAAGCATCGATAGCCAATACAATATCCCCCTTACCAGACTTGGTATTCAACTTCGCCTTCATCGAAAAATCCGATGACATATACGATTGAAGCATTTGAGCTTCGTTCATCAGCCGCGTTGGCAAAGCAATCACGGGTACGGCCTTTAGCTGAATTGAACCTGACGAATAAGTTACATTCACTGGCTGTGGAATAATTGAATATTCGTTAGCCTCAGCCGCCTGCCAAGAAACAAAGCAAACAGCACAAAGAAAAGTCAAAAATGATTTCATTTTCATGATCATTGAATTGAAGTTATTAATCTCATTATTTTACAAATTCCGTTACAATACCAAATGGCGGCACTTTGATTTCTGAAGCCTTATTTTTCACCTTAACCAGAACGCACGTCCCCGTCCCTTCCATTTCATTCATTCGCAGTTGCAGCCTTCCGTCTTTTATTTCCATAGAAGTGATTTCTATATTTGGTTTATCTATATTAATCAAACTTTTTTCTGCCGGCAGATGTTCTGAAGAGACATCAGAAATACATTCTCTAATATAAACAGGTTGTGTGAATTTTTTAGCAATCAGAGGTAAATGAGCTTCTTTCCAATTGCCTCTATAAGGCGTCAGCAGTATCTGATGTTTATATTCACCATGGAAAGGTTCCGAGTACCAAGCAGCTTCATGATCAACTTCCGTCTTCGTTCGAAAAGTAAGACCCACGTCATGTATCGGTCCCGATGTCGTGGAAGCGCCCAGGTAAAGACCGATCTCTCCATTATCCAAATTTCCATAAACAGCCTGCTCGCCTGTTTGCGGCGTAATCATGAGTCCGCCTCCCGCAGTATACTGATAAAAACAAATACTTAATGGACAAAAATAGCTGACACCGGGTTTATCATAGGTCGACATTCCAAAAGGAATATCATAGAACATCTGTCCGGACTGATGTGTACGAATCATTAATGTAAGCCCCTGAGGATCATAAACGCGTCCTTTTGCCGGTCCCATCTTTCGAATCAAAGTCGGATGCGGGAATACAAAATTCACATCACACAAAATTTTATCATCAATAATAGTAAAGGTTTCCTGTAGATGTATCAGCCAGTCAATCTGCTTTTCAATACGAAGTTGAGGGTAAAAATCATTCTGCACAAAAATACGCGCATCCCCATAAGCTTTTGCGTTACGCCAAACATCATCCGCCGTTCCATCGGTAACCTCAGCCAATGCTTTAATCTTGAATGAATCAAGCAAAATATCCATGCATTTATTTCCAACCTTTAGAACAACCTTTCCGTTATCGGCAGTCAAAGTAAACTGACCTGCAGAAATCTGATTACCCGACTGCCATGATTCTGTCTCAGCCCTTTCTATTCGCTTCAAAGCAACGACCTTATACCCATACGCCGGTAACTGAGTCTCAAAACGGAGCGTACAATGTCCATCTATCCGTATACACTGGCTTTTCAACTTTTTCCCTGTTGAATAATCGTAAACGGCATAAGGCGATTCCGTTCTCAAAGCAACTATTTTGCTTCGTTGTTGTTGGGCATTGAAAAGCATAAAATATTTATCATACCCTAAAAGCCTGATTCGTCTACTCAAAAAATCCATTCCCTTGTAAATAACAGATTGCGAGAGATTACTACTGTTCTCAAACGAGTTAATGCGTTCGCGACGTTTCTCATACAGCGGATTCCATCCCTTGGCATCACTGTTCACAGCCCATAACAAAAAATGTTCAGCTTTAGTCATTTCCGTTACTTCTCCATCATGCGTTAAGTAGGTCTGTTCTATATCCGGATATAAATTTGCACACTCAATATTCCAAACCAGCGGATCATGTTTCAACGTCACATCCGTCTCGACAAAAGGAACATCCAACTGTTCATCGCAGACATATTTCATCAGTCCGTTCATAATTGTAGCCGAACGAAAATCAGCCATTGCATGATTGGTATAATTCTGCACGATGATATCTAACGGATCGGCCGTCCAACGCGAATAAGTACCATTATCTCTATCCTTTGCTTTTGCAGCATGGTCAACATAATGCTCGCCTTTTGTTCCATACTTATGAATGTAATCCTTTACCGTTATCCATTCTACTTCGATATCCGGCATCACTTTATCAAACTCGCTAACAGCCCTATAAGTATTTACGAAACTCTGCGGAATTTCATAATCCTCTTCAATCAATATCAAACTGTTTTGCGGCGCACGTTTAATTTTTTCCACTATGCTGTCTCTGGTAATAGGTACGCAGGTAGTTGCTGAACCGTCCATTCCTTTCAACTTAAACGGAAAAAAAGCATCATCACCTGTGATAACCGGGACCCATGAAACATGAGCATGGTTCAATATCCAAGGCAATTGCGGATGATAAGCGCGTTCCTGCAGATAGAATCCATCAGTTGAACCGACAGCATCTTCAATAATAGACGTTCCAAGCCAGGCACAACGATAATTCGTTTCACCATCCATATTCACATTCACCGGTTCGGAATAAAAAGTTCCAGTGAAGTTCAGTTGTCCTCGTTTATGAATACTCAATGCATGCGCAATCACATTTGGAGCCGCTTGCTGTAACGATTTGAATGTTTGTCCCGAAAATTGTACCTGTCCTTTAAAATCGGGATGTTCGTCCATAAAATCAAGCAGATTATTGTAAATGACCGGAAAGTCGCGCCAGATTGTCGGTCGCACATAACGGTCATAATCCATATTTCCATGCAAAACATAACTCATATAAACCTTCTTAGTTTTAGACTTCGCACCACACCAAAAAGGAGCTGCTATCATCAGCAACAGCAACGTACAAGTAATCAGTAATCGAAATGTTCTCATGTCAGACAAGTATTTGAGGGAGTATATGTTTTTCAACGTAATGCGAACAAACCAAAAGCTTCGTCATCATAGTCAGATGCCGAAGCTTTTATGTTGAGCGGAAGACGGAACTCGAATCCGCGACCCTAACCTTGGCAAGGTTAAGCTCTACCAACTGAGCTACTTCCGCAATAATCCATTCAAAACATTCTGTACTCGAAGCGGGAATAATACCCAGCAAAGAGTTTCCAATAAAAACGCCACAAAGATAGATGAAATAATGAGAGTTATGCAATAGCTTTATTGCTATTTATTGTTAAATATTACGTTTTCTTGTGATTAAATGACCTATTTATT
>JAQWBH010000338.1 GCA_028707405.1 Parabacteroides sp.
TCAAAAGCAACTATAGAAATTATTCTCAAAGATTGCAATTGCCACTTTCACGCTTAAATAAGAAAGCACATACCCTATATGATGGAACAATAATACCGGCAGGATCTCAGACAATAGGTATAAGTAGTGAAGCAAGGCGTTTCATGGAAGATGCATCTTTAAGCATCAAGCTTGGTGGAGTTGTAGAGGACACAGAGCATTATGATCATATATATCCGCAGAGGACAGGTGAGGTTACTGCAAAACCGATAGCTACAGAGGATGAGGACGGTGCAACTATACCACCTAATCCTTTAAGTTTTATTGATTCTCAAATGTTTGATCTCACAGCAAAAGATGGTGATGACAACACACTATATCTCATAGATGGAGTTTCAGCAAAAATAACTTTCATTTCTGGTCGTTTAGCTGGTCAGCAATTTGAGATTGAGGAATATGATCATTCAACTAAAACATTTACAATAATTGAGTTTACAGACAGTAGGGGGTTGAAATTTCCATCTGATGCATTTCCAATTTCTGTAGGTGATAAGTACAAATTAACTGATATTGTTATGCCTCAATCTTACATTGATGAGGCTGAGGAGGATTTATGGTATGCCGGATATAATGATTTCTTAATGAGAAAACAGGCACGTGTGCAATATGAGTTGACGTTTGATCCTATGTATTTCATTGAGCATTTGTCTGATGATGTTGAAATGTCTCTTTTTAAGCCCGGTGATTATATACCGATAAAAGATGAACGCTTTGATTTAGAAAAGAATATCCGAATTACAAATGTAAAGCGTAATTTACTTAAAGATCACGACTATGTCTTAACATTATCAGATACACATACTATTTCCATTATTGCAGAAACGGTACAGGACGTTTTAGAGCATGAAAATGTTATTGTACGTAATAGATTGAGAGACTGGACACGTGCAAGGCTCGCTTGGAGGACTACAGAGGAATTAAGGAATATGGTGTTTGACACTGATAATTTCTTTGATATGGGAAATATCAGACCTTTATCAGTTGACACAAATATGCTTACAGTAGGTTCCAAATCACAGCAATTCGTGTTAGTGGGTGTTATCTTACAAGCTAACGCAGATGGGCTTGCTAATAAGTTTAGTGCAAGTGCCGGACAATTGGCACACCTAACTATAGACCCTGATGATGTTAGGACGTGGACTATGTCGCAAACCACAGCTATTCTGTCAGAATTGGGAGGTTACTATGTTTATGCAAAATGTTCAAAAGAGGGTGATACAGGTGTTTGGCACATTACACAGCAACAATTAAAGGCTGAGGATATTTCAGATCCAAATAACTACTATTTTCAGGTGGGTATAATTGGATCTTTACAAGATGGATTCACTTTCAGAGATTTCACAACCACATACGGTTTTACCCGGATCAATGGGAATACAATCACTACAGGTCGTATAATTACAATTGATGGACAATGTTATTTAGACTTAGACGGAAATAAGTTTAGGATCGGAGATGAAAGCAGTTCTATTGACTGGAATGTCACCACTGAAAAGCAATTAACGCTCAAAAACGTTAAGGTATTATCTCAGTCAGGCGACATATCTGATATAGGTGTTTACAGAGGGATTTATAACAATTCGTACACATATTATCCAGGTGATGAAGTTTCATACACTACAGATAATATTACAAGCACATACAGGCAGAAACATACAGCACCAACTACAGGTATTGCACCAACAAATGGCACTTACTGGGTTGTTATTGCTCAGGGTAGTAAGGGTAATCCTGGGAATGATGGGAATGATGGAGTTG
The DNA here is from genome assembly GCA_028707405.1 of Parabacteroides sp. Lineage (GTDB taxonomy): Bacteria > Bacteroidota > Bacteroidia > Bacteroidales > Tannerellaceae > Parabacteroides. The sequence goes on from JAQWBH010000338.1 coordinate 1,798, forward strand.
ATGGAGATTACTTTGAATATCGATATGCAAAGAGTGGGTCATCATCTACAGCACCATCATTAATAAATACAGATACAAATCCTGCCGGTTGGACTACTACAGTTCCATCAACTACAGCGTTAGAGTATGTTTGGTGGATTGTTGCAAGAAAATCAGGATCTGGGGTATTACTTACAAATTGGAGTGATCCGATCCGTATTAAGCCTTTAGATGGCACACCAGGCGAAAAAGGGGAAAGTCCTGTTTTAGTTTACAGAGGGATTTATGATCCAAGTGCTACATATTATGGTACAAATCATAGAGTTGATGCCGTTAAATATAACGCACAATATTATATAGCACGTATCGATGCCGGAGAGTTTGTCGGGACAGATCCTACAAATACGACTAAATGGAATACTTTCGGAGCTGAATTTGAATCAATAGCAACCAATTTATTATTAGCAGAGGGTGCTAATATTGGTGATTGGTTTATGCAAGGTGGAAAGATTGTTTCAACTCTTGACGCATCTGGAAATAAAATTACGTTAGATGCATCAATGGCTCAAATCCTAATAGAGAGTCTTAATTCAGGTGGAGATTATTCACTTGATACTGGATCATCAACTCTTAAATTCAATGCTGCTCAGGGTGTAATTGAGGCTCGAAATTCAAAAGGTGTTGCTTATATATCAGCATCAGGGATATTTGCAAATAATCCAAAAACAAATGCATTACCATCATCAAGCGGATACACTCATTATGCATCAATAATTGGATTGGGTTTCGGCGCAAATGTAAATAATGAATGGGCTTTTGGGACCCCTAATACATTAGTTGCAGGTGTATATGGACGAGCAAGTAATAGTGGCACAGCCCCATATTTCGGTGGCTACTTTCACAGATTAATGGCTGCTGGATTATTTTTAAAAACTTTATATATCTCAGATTCAACTACAAATTACACATATCTAACTGGCGAAGATTCATATATTTGCGGGCTCACAAATACTGGAGTTGTTAGGAATATGTATTTACCAAATATTGCTTATGAGGGGCAAATAATTATTGCCAAACAAATGGGAGCTGGAACGATAAGATTTTGGCCTCGCTCAGGTCAATATATTTATGATGACACATCAATGAATACAAGTTATGAAGCTACAGATGGCTATATGTTGATTTTTATATTTACAAAATATAATATTGGAGGTGTAACTACAGAAGTTTGGACAGTTTCTAAATTAAAATTTTAAGAGTATGGTAGAATATGGATATATTAATGAAAGCGGTTATTTAGTTTCAGAATTTTTGAAAGATTATACATCTAAGTATAAAGATGAAAATGGTGATACAAAGGAACGTATCATAACGATAAATGAGCAAATAGAGGCTTATAGCGTCAATGGATTTAAACCTGTAGATCCCATTGATGAAATAAAATTAAGTAAATGTGAGGAAAACTATACAATACATTTAAGACCATACGATGCTGGAGATCACATAGCCTATGAATATCATAAGTTATTTGATGTTCAAAAATTCAAAAATGAAATTAATGATCTTAAGCAAAAGCTATCTGATAATGATTATAAGGTTACTAAATGTATGGAGGCTAATTTGGTGGGGTTACCATTGCCTTATGATATTCAGTCAGTACATTCAGAGAATCAATCTTACAGAGATCGAATAAACGAAATAGAAGAATTTATAAACCTCAATATTAAGCAATAATTTAAAAAAATGTATTATGTTAGGAAAAGACAAATTGTATCATTTAATTATAGGATTCGTTATAGCATTGCTAAGCTAAATCCTATTTTCGGTTTTACTTTTTTAAAACCTGAGCATGGTTTAATAACTGCTATTTTAGCCGGTTTATGTAAAGAACTATATGATAAGTTCATTGAAAAGCATGAAGCTGATCCAATTGATTCTTTAGCTACCACGCTTGGAGCTATAATGGGATTAGTAATTGCCATTCTAATTTTGAATGCAATAGGATGAGTTAGAACGTGTAGATCTTTTTTTTGAACAAAAGCGTGTTCACTAAACACATATATTTGTTATATTTGTAAACAATGAAAATTAATCTGTAAAAATATTAAATATGGGATTATTATTTGGTTCAGGTAGCACAAAGCCTACATTTCCTTATGATCATTGGTACGGAATTCAGGGAGATTTACTATCAAATGATTATAAGCTAACAAGAGTAGGTAATTTAGATCTTCATAGATCACTACCAATTCAGAAAAAATTAAGACGTTATGTTGAAAATCTTGATGGATCAGTAAAATATTATTTGCATCAAAACGATAGCCGTTTGCGAGAAAGTGGATCAAATGCCATTGTAGATACAACTGATGGTAATGTTATGTTAGAAAAACCTGAATATTATTTCAGGATGGAAATTCAGGGTACAAAATGGATTAGAGCTTATTCTGAATATCCATTACCAGGCTTTATTAAAATGGAGCGCAAAGCAATTTCTCCATGGTACGGAACATTTGACAATATAACCAATACAGCAGTTTCAGGATGTTTCCTATTATGGGATGGGAATAATATTAAACGAAATGTTGATGGCATTGTTGAGTTAACAGCAAACGCACCACAATTCAGGGGTGGAAGTAATGATGCTGCTAAAGATGGTACATATAATTCACAGTTGGGAGTTGCACGTACATCTGTATCAAAAAAAACAGTGAGATCCAATTGTAAGAACGGCACTCATCATGGTGCATACAGGGCTTACAATGAGATTGCATGGTTACAAAGATGTGAATATGCATCATTGCATTGTCAAGATACATACAATGACACACTCACTACTGATGGGTTCAAACAGGGTGGATTGGGCTCAGGACCAGCTGTTGCCGGTGCTGATTGGAGTGCATGGGGAGGTTATAATCCTTTTATACCAAATGGGGTTACGGCTACTCTTGGTAATAATACAGGAAAAGTTGATTACACAATAAAAAACTTTAATGGTGCTGATAAAATTGTTCAGGTGACTTCATATAGAGGTTTAGAGAACCCATTTGAATATTTGTGGTCATTAGCTGATGACGTTTTAATTCATCATTCATCAATTACAGATAAGAATTTATCAGTTGCCTATGTTTGTGAAGATCCAACCAAATTTACTTCGCATTCTGATTCTGCAACAACAGTTCCAGATGGTTATCTACCAATTGCTAACATACCAAAATCGGATGGATATATATTACAATTAACGCATTCTGATAAAGGTTATTCATTCCCTAAAACATTAGGAGGTAGTTCAAATGTTGGAGCCTGTGACTATTATTATCAGCCTGGAAATACAGTTACTGGGTGGTTCGGTGCTCTGCTCGGTGCGGTTGCGCATTCTGGAGCGGGTGCGGGTTTCGGTTTTCTGAATACGTATTATCGGTCATCGTATTCGAATGCGTACGTTGGGTTCCGCCTGTGCCGTTTTTAGCGAAAAGCGGTCAACAGCCAACGGTGGATTTAAAAAATGATGATATTGGGTTTTTGGTGGTTTGGTGGTTCGGTGCTCTGCTCGGTGCGAATGCGAATAAT
>JAQWBH010000043.1 GCA_028707405.1 Parabacteroides sp.
CGATCTTCTATTACTGAATTTGTAATTCTATTACAGTCAGTTATAATCCATTTGAAAAAGTATGATTTGTCCGAGCAGATATTATCACAACTCGGGCAAATCTGTAAACAATAGCATAAAGCAGATATGAAAACAACTATTTTAACAATTGTGATGTCATTGATAAGCCTGACCGCTTATGCCCAGAAATTTACTTATTTTAATGAAACTGAATCAACCAATGGTGTAACAGCTATTTCACCTAAAGGGCAGACGAGAATATTTTATAGTGGTGGTACCGGTGAATTCTATATTGACGACAAAGTTGGATTTATGAAAGAGATGGCTGCTGTTTTCTTCCGTACATTCAAAAACATAAAAAATTCAGATATAGATAATTTCAGTAAAATCAGTGTAGAAGTATGTTTTTCAGGCAAATTGAAAACGGATTATGTTGAACTGCGCTTCAAAAATGAATACAGATCTTTTATACTGCAAAATGAAAAGAAGTTTTATGACTATGCCATGTCTTTGGATATGACTAAACACAAACATTTGTTTTATTATAAGGAGAATTTCAGAGGCAGTTCTTTGACTTTTCCTGTTAAAACATTCTTTAAATACCGGGATGAAGTAAAATAGCAGACTTACAATTCTATTGCTGAATTTGTAATTCGATTACAGTCAGTTATAATCCATTTGAAAAAGTATGATTTGTCCGAGCAGATATAATCACAACTCGGGCAAATCTGTAAATAATAGCATAAAGCAGATATGAAAACAACTATTTTAACAATTGTGATGTCATTGATAAGCATGACCGCTTATGCCCAGAAATTCACTTACTTTAATGAAGCTGAATCAAACCATGGTATAATAGCCATTTCACCTAAAGGTCAGACGAGAGTATTTTATAGTGGTGGTACCGGTGAATTCTATATTGATGACAATGTAGGTATCATGAAAGAGATGGCTGCTGTTTTCTTTCGTACATTCAAAAACATAAAAGACTCAGATATAGATAATTTCAATAAAGTTTATGTAAGAATATGTTTTTCAGGCAAATTGAAAACGGATTATGTTGAATTGCTCTTCAAAAATGAATGCAGATCTTTTATGTTGCAAAACGAAAAGAAATTTTATGACTATGCCATGTCTTTGGATATGACTAAACAAAAACGTTTCTTATATTATAAAGAAAATTTCATAGGTGGTTCTCTTACTTTTCCAGTCAAGGCATTCTTTAAATACCGAAATGAAGTAAAATAGCAGACTTACAACTTTCTTTTCATGCCGGGAATTTTATTAATAGATAAAAGAGTATAACCCGAAAGCAGGATTGTTATATAGACATAATAACTGTTCCATCCCGTTGATTTAATGTTTTATTGAAACATTTTGTACCTATAATAGATTAAAATTCAGCAAAGGTAAAGATATATTTCTGTATACCTCCCCATATTTCTATCGTCTCATATAATATGAGACGATCGTTCCATATTATATGAGACGGTCGGCTCACATATGTGGAACGACCGTCCCACATATATGGTTCGATAAATAGGTGAGTACAAACAGAAAGATTCTTCCGGACTCGTGTAAAAATTCTTCTGCTGAAAAGATAAGACAGGTCGTGAATGAGACTTTAGGAGTAACAACTTGAAAAACAATTGCTTCAAGAGTTCTTATAAGTCATATAAGCGTAAAAGCCAGAAACCCTTAACAAAATGAAGCGAAACTGTTGCCCGACTGAAGATAATTTGTATATTTGTTGCACAATTATAATATTAAACACAAATGAAGATGAAGAAGCTGTTTGCTATATGTATCGCAGCCTTGATGGCGCTGGTATCCATCCATTTGCAAGCGCAAAATGATGAGACTTTAGTATTGATTGAAACGGATAAAGGAAATATCAAGATCAAACTGTTCAATGATACACCAAAACATCGGGATAATTTTATCAAGAATGTGAACGAACATCGTTATGACGGCTTGTTGTTTCACCGTGTGATCAAACAGTTTATGATTCAGGCAGGCGATATCAATTCGAAGGATGCGCCTATGGACAAACATTTGGGCGATGGAGAATTGGATTATACGATTCCGGCAGAGATCGTTTTCCCTAAATATATTCATAAAAGAGGGATGGTAGGCGCTGCCCGTACCGCCGATGAAGAGAATCCGGAGCGTGTCTCTTCGGCTACGCAATTTTATATTGTTACCGGCAAATTCTTCACGGAGATGGATTTGGATAAACAGGAGAAAGAAAACGGAGTAACCTTTACTCCCGAGCAGCGCAAGGCTTATATGCATGAAGGCGGTTCGCCTCATCTGGACGGGAAATATACCATCTTCGGTGAAGTGATGAAAGGAATGGATGTGGTGGACAAAATACAATATGAGAAGACCGACGAGAACGACAGACCGCTGAAAAACATCAAGATCAAAACAATGAAGATCATCAAAAAATAGCGACCACGCTTTTATGTAAAAGCGTACTTTCGCTATTCAAAGAATAATTGTAACTTTGTCGAAAGGTTGCAAGACCTTTCAAACAGAATATTAACAAGATAAATCAACAGTATAAAATGGGAAGAGTTTTAGTTATTGGTGCCGGAGGTGTAAGCACTGTAGCTGTGAAGAAAATGGCGATGAACGCAGATGTTTTTACGGAAATCATGGTTGCCAGCCGTACAAAAAGCAAATGCGATGTGATAGCTGCCGATATAAAAAATGTAAAGGTGCAGACTGCACAAGTCAACGCCGACCATGTAGACGAGCTAATCAAACTATTTAGTGCATTCAAGCCTGATCTGGTTGTCAACCTGGCATTGCCCTACCAGGACCTGTCTATCATGGATGCATGCCTGGCTTATGGCGTAAGCTATCTGGATACAGCTAACTATGAACCGCTGGACAAAGCCAAATACGAATACAGCTGGCAGTGGGCTTACAAGGATCGTTTCGAGAAAGCAGGATTGACCGCAATCCTGGGCAGTGGCTTCGATCCGGGTGTCACAAGCGTGTACACAGCTTATGCAGCCAAGCATCATTTTGATGAGATCCAATATCTGGATATCGTGGATTGTAATGCCGGCGATCATCACAAGGCTTTTGCCACCAACTTTAATCCGGAAATCAACATCCGCGAAATCACCCAGAGAGGTAAATATTTTGAAGACGGCGAATGGAAAGAGACAGACCCGCTGTCGGTACACAAGGCTTTGAATTATCCGAATATCGGACCGAAGGAGTCGTATCTGATGTATCACGAAGAACTGGAATGTCTGACCAAACATTTTCCGACGATCAAACGGGCACGCTTCTGGATGACGTTCGGACAGGAATATCTTACGCATCTGCGTGTGATTCAGGATATCGGTATGGCCAGCATCAAACCGATCATGTACAACGGACAAGAGATTGTTCCGATACAGTTCTTGAAAGCCGTATTGCCAAATCCGGGCGACCTGGGAAAGAACTACACGGGCGAGACTTCTATAGGCTGCCGCATACGCGGACTCAAAGATGGGAAGGAACTAACTTATTACGTATATAACAATTGCAGCCATCATGCAGCATATGTGGAGACCGGTGCACAAGGTGTAAGCTATACAACTGGCGTTCCGGCTATGATCGGCGCAAAAATGTTTATGAAAGGTATCTGGAAAAAACCGGGCGTATGGAATATGGAAGAGTTTGATCCGGATCCATTCATGAAAGAACTAAACGAACAGGGATTGCCTTGGCATGAACTATTTAACACAGATATTGAACTGTAATAATCAAACAACTATGGCAATACAAATTGGAGACAAAGCACCTGAATCTCTGGGCGTGGATCAGGATGGAAAAGAAATAAAACTGAGCGACTTCAAAGGCAAGAAGTTGGCTTTATATTTTTATCCCAAAGACAACACCAGCGGTTGTACGGCCGAAGCATGTAGCTTACGCGATGGATATGAATCACTACGCAAGGCCGGATATGAAGTAATCGGTGTAAGCAAAGACAGCGCAAAGTCGCATCAGGGATTTCGTGCGAAACAGCAGCTGCCTTTTAACTTGATTGCAGATACCGAAACGACATTGCAACAGCAATTTGGCGTATGGGCGGAAAAAAAATTATACGGACGTTCATACATGGGAACCCTCCGTACTACCTTTATCATCAATGAGGAAGGTGTCGTTACTGATATCATCGGACCGAAAGAGGTGGCAGTTAAAGACCATGCAAATCAAATCCTTAATTTGAGGGAAAAATAAAAATGGCAAAAGAAGAAAACTTATTTGAGAACGGCAAACAGCCTGATGCAGACAAATCAGCCGGCAAAGTTGAAAAACTGAAAGCGTTGCGGGCAGCGATGGACAAGATTGAGAAAGACTTCGGTAAAGGATCGATCATGAAATTGGGTGATGAGCGTGTCGAAAATATTGAAGTTATTCACACCGGTTCCATCGCGCTGGATGTCGCTTTAGGCGTTGGCGGATATCCTAAAGGACGTGTCGTTGAAATATACGGCCCGGAGTCGTCCGGTAAAACGACACTTGCAATTCATGCTATTGCTGAAGCGCAAAAGACAGGAGGCATATGTGCATTTATTGATGCAGAACATGCTTTCGATCGTTTTTATGCTCAAAAGCTGGGCGTGGATGTTGACAATCTGTACATCTCTCAGCCGGATAACGGCGAACAGGCGTTGGAAATTGCCGAGCAGGTGATTCGCTCATCAGCTATTGATCTGGTAGTAATCGACTCTGTGGCAGCATTGACGCCTCAAGCTGAGATCGAAGGGGATATGGGCGACAACAAGCTGGGTTTACAAGCACGACTGATGTCGCAGGCATTGCGCAAGCTTACGGCTATACTCAATAAGACCAATACGACCTGTATCTTCATCAACCAGTTGCGTGAAAAGATTGGCGTAATGTTCGGTAATCCTGAAACGACAACGGGTGGTAATGCATTGAAGTTTTATGCTTCTGTCCGTTTAGACATCCGCCGTATCGGGCAGTTAAAAGACGGAGATGAGGTGATAGGCAGTCAGGTTCGTGTAAAAGTAGTAAAGAACAAGGTCGCTCCTCCATTCCGCAAGGCTGAGTTTGACATTATGTTCAACGAAGGTATATCGCGTACAGGCGAGATCGTTGACCTTGCAGCCGAACTGAACATCGTCAAAAAGAGCGGTTCATGGTACAGCTATAACGATACCAAACTGGCTCAGGGCCGTGATGCTACAAAGAAATGCATTGCCGACAATCCCGAACTGGCAGAAGAACTATCGCAGAAGATTTACGAGGCATTGAAATAACTGCTTCCATATATACAGGCACGGATTCTACGGACTGCACGATTCTATACAGGGAAGCCCTGAAAGGCGGTAATCCGTGCCGGTGATTTTCTATAAACCTTCATATCACATTTTACTTAAAAAATATGACCAGTAAAGAAAAATACCAGGCTCTCTGTAATAATGAACCATCTATCCCCATCTTCTCGAGATACTGGTGGCTGGATACGGTATGCGGAAAGAATCACTGGGACGTTTTGCTGGCCGAAGAAAATGGAAAAACAATAGCGGCAATGCCTTTGTATATTCCTCATCGCGGGATTGTTTCGATGCCACAGTTTACGCAGACGATGGGGCCTTGGTTTGCTGCCGCTTCCGACGATACGAAATATACTACGTTGATAGGCCGGCGCCAGGAGATATGCAAAGCTTTCGTTGAAACGCTTCGCCCGTATACCTCTTTCCTGCAAAACTTCAGTTACGAAATAACTGATTGGCTGCCGTTCTACTGGAACGGATATTCGCAGACGACGCGTTATACCTATCTTCTTCATCAAATCAAAGATGAAAATACCATAATGGAAAATATGAGCCCGAACATCAGGCGCAATATTTCCAAGGCGCGCGACAAATATCACATCCGGGTAAAAAAAGGTATCACGACAGAAGAATTCCTCCGTGTTCAGCGACAGACCTATAGTCGGCAACAGCTTATGATGAAAGAAGATACCAATACTTTGGCTGAGCTGATTAAAGAAGCCCGTGAGCGAGGTCAAGGCGATCTTTGGGGTGGTTACGATGATAACGGCGATCTGCATGCCGTGGCGTTCATTGTCTGGCAAGAAAGCTCGGCCTATTATCTGGCAGGCGGTGAGAATCCCGGGCTACGCAAATCGGGAGCGCATAGCCTGGTGATCAGGGAAAGTATCCGTTACGTTTCACAATATACCGACACATTCAATTTCGAAGGATCGATGATCCCGGGTATCGAACGTTTTTTTCGCGAATTTGGAGCCCAACAAACGCCATACTTTACAATAACACGCGGAAAATTGAGTTTAATATACAGGGCATGGTCGAAGTTCGTCAAAATATTCATGAACAATATACATTACGCCAATGATTAATAGTTATAACAACATACTGGTTTTGGCACCTCATACCGACGATGGAGAGTTAGGTATGGGCGGGACAATCAGTCATTTAGTGGAATTGGGAAAGAACGTTACTTATGTCGCTTTTTCTACTGCCCAGCAGTCAGTGCCCGACGGTTTTCCAAAAGATATATTGAAAACCGAAGTCAAAAGGGCAACAACCAAATTGGGTATTCGTCCGGAGAACCTGATTATATATAATTACGAAGTGAGGAAACTGGGATATGTCAGGCAAGAGATTCTGGAAGAGTTAATCCGTCTGCGTAAAGCCAATGCTTTCGATCTGGTATTTATGCCCAGCCTTCACGATATTCATCAGGATCATACAACCGTTGCACAGGAGGGGCTGCGCGCTTTTAAAAACACGACACTGCTCGGTTATGAACTGATCTGGAATAATCTGACATTTAACACACAGTGTTTCGTTCCGCTGGAACAGCGTCATGTTAATGCCAAAGTAGGAGCACTGAAGGAATATAAATCGCAAGGATCGCGCGATTATCTGTCTGAAGATTTTATTTTTTCATTGGCCAAAGCACGCGGTGTACAAGCCGGATGTACATACGCCGAAGCTTTTGAGGTGGTGCGCCTGTTCCTGTAAAAGACTATAGCTTATGAATGAAATCATCTCTTATATAATCAGGTTTCTGATTGGTGGTGAAAAGCCCGGTGAATTGGTTTCGCTGGTGGGTTACACTTCGGATATCTATAAAATATCGAACTATCGTGTGGTGATTGTACCGTCTCCTTTTTTCAGTGACGGCATCTATGGGACTGATGCTTCACTGCCGAAACTGCCGCTGGAAGAAGTTGATGGTACCCCCTTGCTGTTCGGATCGCCGAAAATAGAATGGGTGAACGATGTCTTGGTGGTTTATGCAGACATCATTGCAAGCGCATACTTTTTGCTGACGCGCTATGAAGAGATCCGCAAAAGGAATATACGCGATGAGCACGGTCGTTTTCCGGGAAAACAGTCGTTGCCCTACAAAGCGGGCGTTCTTCATCGGCCAATAGTCGATGAATATGGTAGACTGCTGCGTAAATGGTTACGCGAAGCACGTGTAACCAAAGCTGTTGATCAACAGCCGCAAATCAAAAAGATATGGCTCACGCACGATGTGGATGCACCGTTTTATTGCCGTACATTCCGCAATCTGTGCCGGGAAACATTGAAAGGTTCGGGCTTCTTCAATGCATGGAAAATGTTCACCGGCGAACTGAAAGATGATCCTTATTATACATTTCCGTGGCTGCTTGAACAAGGCGAAGACTTGAAGAATGTAGTCGGCCGGGAGCGTTGTGAGTCCGTTCTTTTCTTTAAAGATGGAGGAACATCGGCTTTTGACAAACCTCATTATCATATTCTTTCAAAAGATATGCAGGATCTGTTACGTCTGTGTGAGACCGCGCATGCGCGTATCGGTTTTCATTGCAGTTACGATGCAGGAATGACACCATCACTGGTTGTTTCCGAAAAGAACGCCCTGGAAAAACACACAGGCAAAAAGATTACATTAAACCGGCATCACTATCTCGCTTCACGCGAACCGGAAGATATGGATTGGCTGGAAAAAGCGGGCATAACCGACGATTTCACTATCGGTTATGCAGATATTGCCGGATTCCGTCTCGGTACAAGCAGACCGGTACATTGGATTAATCCGGAGAACAGACGTATTTCTCCGCTTATTTTGCATCCTCTGACTATCATGGATTGTACTCTGAATGAATCGAATTATATGGGGTTCGGATATGAAGAAGCGCTGGTTTATGCGCTACAACTGATAGAAAAAGTCAATGAATTCAACGGCGAAGTGGTTTTGTTATGGCATAACGATGCTGTAACGACGGGAGCTAAACCGGCAGTTTCCGTTGACTGGCACCGGACATTGTTTAGCGCAATCATCAAAGAGCTCAAGGAAGAATGAAGATTTTGATTATTTGTGATATGTTTCCACCGGCTTTCGGCCCGCGCATGGGATACTTGTGCAAGTATATGAAGCAGGCCGGTTGGGAACCTGTGGTTCTATCCGAATACATCAACGATAACACTTTCGCCTTCCTGGCTCAAAAGACAGATACAATCTTTGTACGTTATTACACAGCTCAGGGAAAATGGGCGCGCAGAATAGAGTGGATGTCAATCTTTATCCGCGATTTTTTCTTCCATTACAAAGACAAAAGAATGGTGCGAGAGGCATTTGCGCTACTTGAAAAAGGCGGATTCGAAGGTATTCTATGTAGTACATACCGCACATTTCCTCTTCCGGCCGCACTGATGGCTGCCCGGAAGTTTGACTTGCCGCTCATCGCCGATCTCCGTGATATCGTCGAAGAATATGCTACTGACGAATATATCTCTCATCCTTTACATACATTCAGGTGGCTAGATAAGAAAATCACCAATATCTTCCGCCACCGTTTGATTAGCGATCGCAACAACGTATTGACTAAAGCGGACTTCGTGACGACGGTTTCACCATGGCATGTCGAGACGATGAAGAAATATAATCCACAAACCAAACTGATATATAATGGTTACGACCCGGAATTGTTTTTTCCCGAAAAGTACCGTACAGACCGTTTTGTAATTACTTATACCGGCCGTCTGTTAAGTCTTGCTATCCGCGATCCGAAACTTCTTTTTGAAGCAATGGAAAGATTGGATAAAGAAGGACTTATAACGCCGGAAACCTTCCGATTGCAATGGTATGTCGACGATGATTCAGAGAAAATGATCAAAGAGGCAGACAGCAACTACGCGATTGCTCCGTACATGGATTTTCTGGGATATGTTCCCGCATCCGAAATCCCGGAGATACTCAACCGAAGCTCTGTATTGCTTCAGCTAGCGAATAAAACGACGGAGTCCGGTCCGAAAGGCTTCATGACAACAAAACTATTCGAAGCTATGGCTGTTGAAAAACCACTCTTATGCGTAAGAAGTGACGAAGATTGTCTGGAACAGACTATCCAGCTGACTCATACAGGTGTTGCTGCACGAACAGCCGACATGGTATATGATTTTTTGTGTTATCACTATACGCAGTGGAAAAAGGAAGGTTATACGTCCGTTTGTGTGAATCGTGAAGCTATTGAGCAATTTTCACGTAAAAAACAGGCGGAACAATTTATGACACTCTTCAATGAGATCAGGATGCGGCGCCATGAATAAGCATATCAACATTATTGCATTCAATATTCCGTGGCCTGCCAACTACGGCGGTGTGATTGATGTCTATTATAAGATGAAGGCGCTTTATGACCGTGGTGTCCTAATTATTCTTCATTGTTTTGAGTACGAACGCCCGCATGCTCCCGAACTGGAAGCTATTTGTGAGAAAGTATACTACTACAAACGGCGTACAGGATTTATTTCAAACCTAACGCTACTGCCATATAACGTTTACAGCCGCAAAGATCCGAAACTGCTTGTAAACTTGCTTTCAAACGATTATCCTATCCTCTTCGAAGGATTACATTCATGCTATTTTCTTAATGATCTGCGCCTGCAAAACCGACGGAAAATATTCCGCAGTGCGAATATTGAGCATGACTACTACAGACATCTGGCCTGTGCGGAAGAGAATATTGTAAAGAAATTATTCTTCATGATTGAATCCGTGCGTTTTAAACATTATCAGAAAGTGCTTAATCATGCTGATCTGATGCTTGCCGTCTCGACAACGGACAGAGACTATTTGAAAAAAAACTTTCCGGGAAAAGAGGTCGAATTCATGCCTTGTTTCCATAGCAACGATCAGATCACAGCTCTTCCTGGACAATCGGACTTCATTCTTTATCATGGAAAATTATCGGTGGTAGAAAACGAACAAGCCGTCCTGTTCTTGATCAGGAATGTGTTCAGCAAGTTATCCAACGTATGCATCATCGCAGGGATGAATCCGTCACGTAAACTATTGTCGGCAGCGTCAGCCTATTCCAATATCCGGATCGAAGCCAATCCGTCTGAAGAACGTATAAACTTTCTGATCAGAGAGGCTCAGATTCATCTTTTGATAACGTTTCAGGGGACAGGACTGAAGCTCAAACTGCTTAACAGTCTGTTTGCAGGACGACATATCGTCGTGAACCACCTGATGACCATGGGCAGTGGTCTGGAATCTCTCTGCCATACAGCCGACACAGCCGGAGAGATGGTAAAAGTCTGCCATACACTCATGAACATACCTTTTGGAGCAGAACAAATAGAACAAAGAAAAAGACTTCTCTTTCCGCAATATTCAAACAAAGAACAATCAGCCCGTCTATGTCTAATGATTTATAATGAGGCATAAGGCAAATATACCTACTTATGGTGATAAAAAAGTAGCATGAATTATTCAAAGTTGCCGCATTTCATAGTACTTTTGTAACAGAAATAAGAGACAATGAGATTATCAGATCTTCGCACAGGTGAGAAAGGCGTTATCGTCAAAGTGACGGGACGCGGTGGATTCCGCAAACGTATAATCGAAATGGGATTCATCAGAGGAAAAGAAGTTGATGTTATCCAAAACGCCCCGCTTAAAGATCCGATCCATTATCGAGTGATGGGTTACGATGTCTCACTGCGACGCGCTGATGCCGCCATGATTGAAGTCATCAGTATGGCAGAAGCTGCACAGGAACAACAGAAAGCAAATAGTAATCCGTCCGATTATATTCTTCCATCCGATAATGATCTGCAAACACTGGCTATTCGTAAGGGAAAAACAATTAACGTTGCGTTGGTAGGCAATCCCAACTGTGGCAAAACGTCGCTATTCAATTTTGCGTCGGGAGCCCATGAACACGTAGGCAATTACAGCGGCGTCACCGTTGATGCCAAAGCTGGGACTTTCCATCAAAACGGCTATACGTTCAATATTGTTGACCTCCCCGGAACATATTCGCTCTCCGCTTATACACCCGAAGAACTTTACGTCAGGAGGCATCTGAACGATGAAAACCCCGATGTTGTGATCAACGTTGTTGATTCTCCAAACCTCGAACGTAATCTATATCTTACCTGTCAGCTCATCGATATGGATGTACGCATGGTCATTGCTCTTAATATGTACGACGAACTGGAAAAACGCGGGGATAAGTTCGATTATAAATCACTGGCGCGTATGATTGGCACGCCAATGGTTCCCACTGTGAGCAAAACCGGGTTCGGAATAGAAGATCTGTTCAACCGCGTCATTCAGGTGTATGAAGAACAAGACCCGATTCTGCGCCATACACATATTAACTATGGCGAGGTACTTGAGAAATCTATTTATAATGTCCGCCATTCCATCAAGGACAATCTGAATATAAGCAAAAGTATCTCCAAGCGAAATATGGCTATCAAGCTTTTGGAGAAGGATAATGATGTGATCGCCACCGTCAAAGCACTTCCCGATGGCGGAAAAGTTCTCCGGGAAAGTGAAAAGAATATTGCACAGCTGGAAACGTTGCTGAAAGATGATACTGAAACCATCTTCACCGATGCGCGCTACGGCTTTATTTCGGGTGCTTTACGCGAAACATTGAAACAGAATAAAATCAAAGAAGTCAGCAAGACGCAGATCATCGACCGTTTCGTCACCCATAAAGTACTGGGATTTCCTATATTCATTCTGTTCATGTGGATTATGTTCGAAGCAACGTTCCGTCTGGGGCAGTATCCAATGAACTGGATTCAATCGTTTGTTGGAGCAATAGGTCATTTCGTACAAAATAATATGGCCGAAGGACCACTCAAAGATTTACTGGTCGATGGCATTATCGGTGGCGTTGGTGGCGTTATTGTATTCCTACCGAATATTCTGATCCTATACATGTTTATCTCATTTATGGAAGATTCCGGTTATATGGCCCGTGCCGCTTTCATCATGGATAAGATCATGCACAAAATGGGACTCCACGGCAAATCATTTATTCCGCTGGTGATGGGGTTTGGCTGCAACGTTCCCGCTATCATGGCCTCACGTACGATAGAAAGCCGTAACAGCCGGATGATTACAATGCTTGTCAATCCGCTGATGAGTTGCAGCGCCCGTCTTCCCCTCTATGTGTTGCTTACAGGTGCATTCTTTCCCAAGAGTGCCAGCACAATACTGCTGCTTCTCTATGTTACGGGCATTGTTCTGGCCGTTATCATGGCGCGCCTGTTTAAGAGGTTCCTCTTCAATGAAGAAGATGTGCCTTTTGTTATGGAACTACCCCCTTACCGCATGCCTACAGGAAAATCTATCATGATTCACATGTGGGAAAAAGCCAAACAATATCTTCACAAGATGGGTGGTATCATCCTTGTCGCCTCCATCATTATATGGTTTCTCAGCTATTTTCCCCGTCACAACGAAAACAATCATATGTTCGACAGCCAGATTACGCAGATCGAGCAGACTGTGACCAATCCGCAGACTAAGGAGGAAGCCATAGCGAAGGTTGAACATGCAAAAACAATTTATCATCAACAAAACTCTTATATCGGACTTATTGGTCGGGCTATTCAGCCGGCATTGGCTCCACTGGGTTTCAATTGGAAGATCAGTGTCAGTTTGCTATCAGGTATGACGGCAAAAGAAATTGTTGTCAGCACATTGAGCGTACTCTACACGGGTACGGACAACGATAATAGAGGCCTTTCAGAACGATTGAGGCAAGACGACGCTGTACCTGGTCAACCTCCTTTCACACCATTGGTTGGTCTGAGTCTGATGTTTTTTGTTCTGATATATTTTCCTTGTATTGCAACAGTTACAGCAATTGTTAACGAGTCAGGGTCATGGAAATGGGGTGCGTTTGTTATTACTTACACTTGCATCCTCGCATGGATTGTTTCGTTTATTGTGTACCAAACGGGGCATTTGTTTATTAGTTCTATTTAAATATCATTCAAGCGAGATTTAAATATGTGGCAAGAAATAGCAATCATCATCATCGGAATCATTACCATATTATATGTAGGTATCAAATTGTATAAGACTTTTACGCGTCCGCCAAAAGCCGATGACCCGTGCTTCGGCTGCAGTGGTTGTTCCTTAAAAGAAATAAAAAAGAATGCAAACAGACGAAAATGTTAAGATCTGCGTTATATAATTAATAAGGATCTGATAGCATGAATTTATTAAATGGTCATACTCGCTCATCTGTTCTGAAAAAGAACATCATTGCCTCCATTATCACCAAAGGAATAAGTATAGCAACTTCATTTCTGATGGTTCCGCTTACGCTCAACTACGTCAACAAGGAGCTTTATGGTATATGGTTAACACTTTCGTCCATTATTCTGTGGCTGAATTTCTTCGATATTGGTTTTACCCTTGGACTGAAAAATAAACTGGCCGAAGCGTTAGCTGTCAAAGATTATACATTAGGGAAGAAGCTGGTGTCAACTACCTACTACATGATGATTGTGATATTCATTCCGTTGTTGATCGTCATAATAGGGATCATTCCTTTCATCAATTGGTCATCATTATTAAATGTCGATCCGCAATACGAAGGCGATATTATCAAAGTGCTTGATTTGCTTACTCTTTTTACGGCTTTACAGATGTTTCTGAATGTACTTAGCACTGTTGTTTCGGCCTATCAGAAAATTGCCATGTCATCGATCTTCACAACATTGGGACAAGTATTATCGCTCATTTTTATTTTTATATTGACAAAAACAGTTCCGCCATCGCTCATTACGCTGGCCATCGCTATTTCAATAGCACCGATAATCGTACTCATATTCTTTTCGATATACTTGTATAAAGGTGAGTTCCGCAATGTGTCGCCATCGCTCAGGTTCGTCAAACGAAACATGATCGGTGAACTGTTTGGTATGGGTATCAAGTTCTTCATCATCCAGATGCAGGTTTTGATTCTTTATCAGTCGACAAACCTCATCATCTCACATATCGCCGGACCTACAAATGTCACCCAATACAACATCGCCTACAAATACCTCAGTGTGGCGACTATGGTGTATAACATCATTCTGGCTCCGTTATGGCCGGCGTTCACGGATGCCTACACATTGAAAGACTACGCTTGGATGCGAAAAATTTACCGGAAGATGTGTTATATTTATCTTTGTGTGCTTGGCAGCCTCATCGTACTGACGATTATCGCACCATTCGTTTATAAGATTTGGGTGGGCGATCAGGTCAACGTTCCTGCAACCTTCACAATATGTATAGCTATATTTTTGGCCGTCAACTCGTGGGATTCTTTACAGGTATATATGATCAATGGCATCGGCTCAATCAAGTTGCAAACCTATATTGTCATTATTGGATTAGTATGTCATATTCCTTTAGCGCTCTTTTTAGGCAATAAAGTAGGTGCTGTCGGCGTTGTACTGTCGATGACTTGCATCAATATCATATACACCTGTGTCTTCACCACGCAGATCAACAAGTTATTGAACAAAACGGCAAAGGGCATCTGGATAGAATAAATGAATAAAAACAGTACATCATGAAACTGGCATCATACATCCGCAGGCACGTTCGATTCGTCGATAAGATATATACGACCTACAACTCATTCCGTTTCCTGTTTTTGCAGTCGCAGGACACCGGCAAATTCGGATATCGCGATCCGACATCCGTAGTCTTTGTTCCCATACATATTCCAAATCCGCAGAATATCTACATGTATGAACATACGCGTCTGCAGGCTTATGCAAAGATAATCTCATTCACAGGTAAGTTCATCGTAAAAAAATATACAGGTATTGCGCCGGGACTGACAGTTATCACCGGCAACCATGTTCCGACTGTAGGTATCCCGCATTTCTCATTACCTATCCTTCGTGTTAATGAGCATGAACAAGATGTGATATTGGAAGAAGACGTTTGGATTGGAGCCAATGTAACGATACTAAGTGGCGTAACCGTTGGCCGCGGAGCCATAGTCGGGGCATGCAGTGTTGTTACAAAAAATGTACCGGCTTATGGTGTTGTGGTAGGTAACCCGGCACATGTCATCGCAGCAAAATTTACCATTGATCAGGTACTGCGGCATGAAGCCACTCTTTATCCTCCAGAAGAACGCTTTAGCCGCGAGTTTTTGGAGAAGCATTTTGAAGAGCACTTCAAAGGAATGAAAACCATTGGAAAAGGATAATACCATACTGTTCAAATAGACAATGGTCGAAAGAAATCCACAGTCTTGTTTTTATTGAACAAAGGATAAATCTTTTAAGCTATTCCAATTCACCGGAGATATAAAAAAGATTCCTTTAGCTAGATATTATCAATTTATCAATGGCGCTTTTTTGGAAGAAAGTTTCGACCCATTGAAAATGAGGATTAAAAAGACGCACCATGCTTCCGACGTAGAACATTGAAAATAATGTGCCGATGCCGATCAATTTCCAGTCCCAGTGACCAAAAAATACGAAGCAGCATATGATGCCAATGATGACCAGTGTTGTGTCGCTGCCTATTTTTACTTTGCCGAATTCAATATTGAAGGTTTTGGAAACCGCCAGGAAAAACCCCTCGTAAGCCATTAGTAGTACTTTGCAATGGACTTCCAGAGCAATGCCGAAAGCCATGATCGCTCCACCGGCACAAAGTTGGACGAAACGGATGAAGTAGCCTGTCGGCGTGCTGTCGAACTGAAAAGGAACAGTCATCCACATCGTCAGATCGGTGTAGAACCCGAAAAACAGACTGATCACAATCTGTAGCAGTTGAATCATTTCGTAGTCTTTTCTTAGCAGCACAATCTGCGTTAGGATAAGCAGGATCTGTATGCAGATGATGTATTCACCCATTGTCAGTGGCGAACCGGGAACCAGACTTAATATGTAAGGCGGGCAGGAGATAGGCGACGAACCAAGATTTGCCCGGATGGCAAGTGAAGTGCCAAGGGCGATAAGAAAGAGAGAGATAAAAAAAACTGTGTATCTGCGCAGTAATTCATTTTTGTTTCTGGCTTGTTTCATCTTGTAAATATAGATACTGTTTTTAATGTTTTGTCGTTATTTTTACGTTGCGAAAGTATATAAAATAATTGTTTACTTGTATATTTGTGTCATTAATTGTTTTTATCGTTTTAATTGATTTTGTCAATGGAACTTACACAATTGAAGTATTTTGTAAAGCTGGCTGAAGAGTTGAATTTCACAGAAGCGGCTAAAAAATTGTTTATCACGCAAAGTACACTCTCGTTGAGTATCAAAAAGTTGGAAGAAGAATGCGGCACACCTCTTTTTGACCGTATCGGTAAATCTACATATCTGACAGAAGCGGGGACTACATTTGCCGATTTTGCCCAACGGGCGATCAAAGAGGTTGAAACGGGAATGAGATGCATGAAGGAAGATAATGGCGTCTACACAGGAAGACTGCAGATTGGAGTGGTGTATAGTTTGCGGGATATTTTGAACAGTTGCGTATTGGAGTTCACGCAGAGGTATCCGGAAGCGGGACTAAGTATTGTTGAAACCAATTCGGTGAAAGAGCTGGCCGAATTGGTATTGAAGGGGAAGATCGATTTTGCGCTTACGTATAAAGCTAAAACGATGTCGCCATTATTGGAATGCTTGATGCTTTTTGAAACGCCGTTGTGTGTTATTGCACAGAAAGATCATCTGGTGGCGGCAAACAAAAGAATTTCACTCAGGCGCCTCAAAGACTATCCGTTTGTATTTTTCCCTTATGGCATTCATACGCGGATGGAGATAGAGCAAATGTTTATCAAAAAGAACCTGCCTGTTCTTGTTCCGCGCATCGAAGTGAATGATGCCAGTCTGATCTTGCAGCTCGTAAGTTCAGGCCGATGGCTGACAATCTTGTCGGAAGGCGTTGTAGCAAGCTGGAAGAATCTGAAAGCGATCCCCATAAATGGTGCAAATGAAAAGCTTAAAGGCTGCCTGATACGCTCGAAGGAAAAGTATATGCCACTGTTGGAACATGAGTTCTACAAAATTGTGAAAGAACATTGGGAGAACGTTTATTAGTCAGAGAAAAAACTATGCGCAGCGAATTCTTTTTATTTCTTCGTTGTTCATGTAAATACTGCCTCATTTTTTTGTACTTCATGTATTTTTAAGTATTTTTGCGCACAGTTTTAAATAAAATGTGCAATGTCTATTATAGTTTCTAAAACACGGGATATGCTGATTGATGTGGCAAGACAGTTGTTTGCCAGAATCGGTGTCGATGATACTACAATGAATGATATTGCAATGGCCTCGAAAAAAGGACGTCGTACATTATATACTTATTTTAAGAATAAGAACGAAATTTATCAGGCCGTTGTTGAATCGGAGTTGAACAGACTCTATAAAATGCTGCAGGATGTGTCGGTAAAAGATCTGCCTGCCGACGAGAAGCTGATTACTTTCATATACACCCGACTGGATGCCATCAAAGCTATCGTGTTGCGTAACGGGACGCTCAGAGCAGACTTTTTCAGAGACATATGGCGTGTTGAAAAAGTGCGTAAGAACTTTGATATACGTGAAACGGAACTGATTAAAGGTATCCTTGAAGCGGGAGTTAATGAACGGGTGTTTGACATGCCGGATGTTGGAATTACAGCTGTGGTACTGCATCATGCGCTTAAAGGACTTGAAGTTCCATATATTCGTTGAAGTATGGGAAATACGACCAATCAGCGTTTGAAGCGTAAGGATAATGTGGTGAATTTGATTTTTAACGGGATAAAAATAAAATAATTATAAACGGATTAATATGAAATTATTGGAAGGAAAAGTGGCTGTCATCACAGGTGCAGCCCGCGGTATCGGCAAAGCTATTGCCTTGAAGTTCGCTTCAGAAGGGGCAGATATCGCATTTACCGATTTGGTGATTGATGAAAATGGATTGGCTACGCAAAATGAGATTATTGCTTTAGGTGTAAAAGCTAAAGGTTATGCATCGAATGCAGCCAATTTTGAAGAGACACACAACGTGGTTGCAGAGATTGTCAAAGATTTCGGAAGAATAGATATTTTGGTTAATAATGCAGGGATAACAAAAGACGGACTCATGCTTCGTATGACGGAAGCACAGTGGGATGCTGTGATCGCAGTCAATCTGAAGTCTGCCTTTAACTTTATACATGCTTCGCTTCCTACGATGATGCATCAGAGAAGTGGAAATATCATCAATATGGCATCTGTTGTAGGTGTTCACGGCAATGCAAGCCAGGCCAATTATGCTTCTTCAAAAGCCGGACTGATTGCTTTGGCAAAATCTATCGCTCAGGAAATGGGTCCGAAGGGAATACGTGCCAATGCTATTGCTCCGGGATTTATTGAGACGGCCATGACGGCAGCTCTGCCCGATAATATCCGCGAAGAATGGATAAAAAAGATTCCGTTGCGCCGTGGAGGTAAGGTCGAAGATATTGCCAACATTGCTACATTCCTGGCTTCTGAGATGTCGTCGTATGTTTCGGGACAGGTGATTCAGGTCGATGGAGGCATGAATATGTAATCTCGATTTATGAAAGTAATATACGAAGACAATCATATTATTGCGGTTGACAAGACCTGTAGTGAGATTGTTCAGGGTGACAAGACCGGTGATGCTCCTCTTTCCGACATGCTCAAAGCATGGCTGAAGGAGAAGTATGCCAAGCCGGGACAAGTGTTTGTCGGTGTGACACATCGCTTGGATCGTCCTGTGAGCGGAGTGGTTATCTTTGCAAAGACAAGCAAAGCCCTGACACGCATGAATGACATGTTTCGTGATGGCGAGGTGAAAAAAATATATTGGGCGATCGTAAAGAACGAACCTCCTGTTCAGGAGGGTGAGCTGGTTAATTGGCTTGTACGCAACGAGAAACAAAATAAAAGTTATGCTTACGACAATGAACGGCCGGATGCAAAAAAGGCTGTTCTGGACTATAAAGTGATTGCTCATTCGGATCGTTATTTTCTGCTCGAGATTGAGTTGAAGACCGGACGTCATCATCAGATACGATGTCAGTTGGCAAACATTGGTTGTCCGATAAAGGGCGACCTGAAGTACGGTTTTGCGCGCTCCAATCCTGACGGAGGAATAAGTTTGCATGCGCGTAGCGCCGAGTTTATTCATCCTGTTTCAAAACAGAAGGTGAAGATTGTGGCATCCGTACCCGATGATAATTTATGGAAAGCGCTTACTTCGTCATTGACTGAATAATTTTGCAGAGTTCGTCGTCGGAGAGATCTTTGCCGTAGAGGGCATAATCTATACGAAAAGCGCATCCATTTTTGTATTCTGAACAGCCATAGGCGTTTTTGCCGCGCAGGATTGTTCCTTTATGGCAAACAGGACAGAGCAGAAGTGGTTTGTTTGGTGTTAAAGCTGTTGCACTGGCAGTGGCTTTTGTTGTTTTGCCCACAGGTTTGCTTGCCCTTTTTGGATTGGTTTTCGTCGTTTTTGTTTTTTTCTCTTCTGTTTTTTCTTTTTCGATCGTAATAGTACGTCCGCGTTGATCGGAAAGGACGTTTTGTACGATTTGCTGAACCAACTGTTTCAATTCTTCCAGAAACTGAGGGGCTTTATAAGTTCCCTTTTCTATTTGCCGCAATTTCTTCTCCCAGAGTCCGGTCAGTTCTGCACTTTTGAGCAGCTCATCTTGGATAGTGCCGATTAGTTCGGTTCCTGTAGCCGTCGGATATAGATTTTTGCGTTCCTTACGGATGTAGTTGCGTTTGAACAGAGTCTCGATAATGGCGGCGCGTGTTGAAGGACGACCGATGCCGTTTTCTTTCAGGGCATCGCGCAACTCGTCGTTATCGACCAGCTTCCCGGCTGTTTCCATTGCACGAAGCAATGTCGCTTCCGTGTAAGGCTTAGGCGGTTGCGTCCACTTTTCGGCTAAGGATGGTTGATGAGGACCGCTTTCGCCTTTGATAAATGTGGGAAGAATATGTTCGTTGTTGTCTTCTTCTTCGTTATCGTTGTTTTTTTGCTCATTGCCGAAAATTACACGCCATCCGGGTTTGATAATCTGTTTACCGGTTGTTTTGAATTCAACTTTTGCCGCTTTTCCCAGTATGGTCGTTGTCACCACTTCGCAATCAGGATAAAAAGCGGCGATGAAACGTCGTGCTATCATATCGTACACTTTCTTTTCGTTTTCGGTCAGACTCCGCGGAGCAACACCTGTAGGAATGATTGCGTGATGATCGGTTACTTCCGCATTGTCGAACACTCGTTTATCCTTGCGCAGCTTGCTTGTAAGGAGCGGCTCTGTAACTGTTACGTAATCGGTTAGTCCCTTGAGAATATTCGGAACCTTGGGATAGATATCATCGCTCAGAAAGGTGGTGTCGACACGCGGATAGGTAGTCACTTTTTTTTCGTAAAGAGACTGTATTAGCTTCAGCGTATCGTCTGCTGTGAAAGCATGTTTCTTATTGCATTCCACTTGAAGTGAAGTCAGGTCGAAGAGGCGGGGAGCGTATTCTTTACCTTTCTTTTCAGAGACGTCCGTAATAGTGAAATCAGATAACCTGATCGTTTCAAGGAAGCGCATACCTTCCTCTTTTGAGGAGAATTTCCCTTTGGTGGCAGAGAAAGTGGTGTCGCGATAGATGGTCTTCAGTTCCCAATAAGCTTCGGATTTGAAGTTGTCGATCTCAGCCTGCCTGTTAACAATCAGAGCGAGAGTCGGCGTCTGCACACGACCTATGGAAAGAACCTGTTTATTTTGTCCGTAACGCAGTGTGTAAAGCCTTGTGGCATTCATGCCCAGCAGCCAGTCGCCAATAGCCCGCGACAGTCCCGCTTCATAAAGTCTGTTGTAATCGTTCTGATCTTTCAGGCTTTTGAATCCTTCGCGTATGGATTCTTCTGTAAGCGACGAGATCCAGAGACGATATACCGGACATTTGCATCCTGCCTTGAGCATCACCCATCGTTGAATCAGTTCGCCTTCCTGACCGGCATCACCACAGTTGATCACCATCTCGGCGTTTTGCATCAGCCCCTTGATGATCTCAAACTGCTGTTCGTAGGTCGGGTTGGATATCAGTTTGATACTGAAACGTGGAGGAATCATAGGTAAAGCGCTAAGACTCCATCGCTTCCAGCTTTCGGTATATTCCTGCGGCTCTTTTAATGTACACAAGTGGCCATATGTCCAAGTCACCTGATATCCATTGCCTTCGATATATCCTTTCTTTGGTTGGGTTGCACCGAGTATTTCTGCAATTTCACGTGCTACGCTGGGTTTTTCTGCAATACAAACTTTCATCCGCTAATTTCCTTGTGTAATCATATTGCAAAAGTAAGCAATTATTTCTGTACTTCCGTCCCTGTTGATCTATTCAGACACGAATTATATGTTCAACAATATAAAGAACGCGTTCTGTTTTTGCCATACTGTTCTATAGCAGAAAGGGAACGCGTTTTTTTGTAAGCGGTAATTGAAAATTGTCAGTTACTCAGTTATTCGGCTGTGATTTCATATATATGACTTGATGTCTGCATTGTTGTGAAAATGTTCAGACCCACTTTCATCAGATAGTCGCCTGAATACACTTTCGGATTTTCATTGCCGGACATCATCGGATGCATTGGATGGTTGTTTTTTGATCCCGGCATCAGATTGATTTCTTCAATCTGATAGTTTTTTGCGGGATCCAGTCCCTGCAGTCTGACAGGCATTATCTTTTCCTGAAAACGAGGATGGATGTCGAAAGCATAAAGCACCGCTTTGCCCTTATTATCACCGACATACATCGTAGC
>JAQWBH010000339.1 GCA_028707405.1 Parabacteroides sp.
GGCGCTTGGATACAATGATCATATGCTCTCAGGTGGCGGTATTGACGACTATATTAAACTTGGCAAGTCTATTCCGATAACACAAGAACCTATTTCCATCCTCGATATTGGTTGTGGAACCGGAATTGAGCTTAACTATATATGGGAGAAGGCTCCTAATGCTCACATTACTTGTATTGATCTGTCGCGTGAAATGCTGAACATTTTGCTGGAACATCATCAAGACAAAGCGGAACAGATCACTGCAATACAGGCTTCATACCTTTCTTGGGAATACCCTGAGAGTACATTTGATATGGTTGTGTCAAGCATGACCATGCATCATTTTTGGCAGGATGAAAAGGTTGAGATTTATAAAAAGATTTACAGCACTTTGAGGGAAGGCGGTGTATATATCGAAAGCGATTTTATAGTGGATGCGCCTCTTGCAGAGCAATACAGCAGGCGGTATAAAAAAATCTTAGCGCATGTATCTACCAAGGTCTCACCCGGGGAATACCATATTGATATTCCGTTAACGGTCAATGAACAGATGGGGCTTCTTTGTGATGCAGGGTTTTCCGAGGTCAAGGTGTTGGATAAGTGCATCAATCATGGTAGAGGTGCAATTTTAAGGGCAATAAAAAGTAGAATGTAAAAATCAAGTTAAATATTTTCGGAAGGTGGTGAGGAAATGGCAGTTAATTATGGCATTGTACTTGGCAAGCTCCATGCAAAGTCTGAAAACAGACGACGCGCCTTGCATGGATCGAAACTTTAGCTGACGCTGAAGCGTCGTTTGTCATTTGGGCTTTGCATCCTTAAAAATCAAATAAATTTTAAGGAGCGAGTTTCGATGAACAGTAATAATATAAGACCATATAAAGAGGAGTTTGATTACTCCTACACATCCGGTGCATATGCGACAATTGAAATGCTAAAAGCAAATCCGATCGTCGTGAGAGCTGTTTATATCCACTCAAAATATGCAGGAATAGAGAATATAGATGGATTTTGCCGAGAAAAAGGTATTCCTGTATTGTATAATGACAGAGTGTTTGAACGAATAAACCGGAAAGAAAACACATATGTTTTGGGTGTTTTTAGAAAGTACTTCTGTCGGCTGATGACGAATCGTCCCCACATAGTTCTGGTAAATCCGAGCGATATGGGGAATCTGGGTACGGTCATCCGTACCATGGCCGGGCTAAACATGCATGACCTTGCAGTGGTAACTCCGGCGGCTGACATTTTCCATCCCAAAACGATACGTGCATCCATGGGAGCGTTATTCCATATAAGATTCCAATGTTTTGATTCCTTTGATGCATATAAAAAAGCGTTCCCTGATCATGTATGTTTTCCGTTCACACCGGAAGGCAAAATATCACTTAATCGAAGGAACTGTCCACGTGTACCGCTGTTTTCACTGCTGTTCGGCAATGAAGCATCGGGGTTGCCTGCTCAATGTAGGTCAACCGGGACAAGTGTTACAATCCCGCAGTCGTCGCTTGTAGATTCATTGAATTTGTCGGTAGCAGCCGGCATAGGGATATTTATCTTCGCAGAAAAAAATGAACTGATTTAATCTATTGCAAACAAAAACTTATGCCGACTTTGTATTCACCAAGGTCGGCACATCTCTTAAAATTGATAAGTTTTTATTAAAATGTATAAGGCATTTTTCCTAATATTTTCTTCTTCCCGTTACTATATAATTGAAGCCATCTAAGAGGAGGTGACAGCGTGAATAACAAATTACTTTGGGATCAAGTCGCAGGTGAAAAACTCAGCCAGATTCTTTCGTGGGCAGTCAGAAAAACCGGAAATCGTTCTGCCGGAGAAGATCTATCGCAGGAGGTAATCTTGCAGTTCTTGGTTTCGACAGCTAATGCTGAATCCGTCGAGAAGCCTGAAAACTTATTATGGAAAGTAGCACACTACTGCTGGTGTTAAAGACGAAACAAATTTTAAAAGTGAATTTATATCTGAGGAAGTTAAGAACCATCATATTTCAAAAATGCGTCGTGAAATTCTTAATCTCAGTTACATTCAACGTTAAAGCAATGATCCTTCATTATCTCGAAGATTTATCAATCGTTGACACAGCTAAAGAACTTGGCACAACTGAAAGCGCTGTCACATGGCACCTCTTTGATGCTCGTAAAAAAGTAAAAAAGGAGATTGAGAACATGAGTATTCTTGAAACTGATTATGTATATCGTCCCGGTAGGCTTAGCATAGGTATATCCGGCGACAGCGGTCCAAGTCCCGACACCAAATGGATAAATGGTAGTTTGATAAGACAGAATCTTTGCCTATTGTGTTATTGGGAGGCAAAAACTGTTGATGAACTCATTTCCCTCACAGGTATTCCAAGGCCATATCTTGAATATGACTTGGACTGGCTTGTAAACCGTGAATTTATAGCACTCGAAGGTAAAAAGTATACGACTTTATTTCCTATTATCAGCAGGCGGCATATGCAGGACATCGGTACGATGTATTCTGAAACTCGTAAGGAACTTATCGACAAAGTTATTGATTATATATGGTCGCATGAAAAGAGAATTAGGGAAATAGGGTTTTATGGTTGTGGATTCCCTACCGAAAGGCTAATGTGGGCTATAATTACTATGTATATTAGCTTTGTTAGCCGCAACAGCCCTCTGCTCACAAAGCTGAAAAGAATAGACGGACGTCCCATACGCCCAGATGGTGGTAAGTATATTATAATGGCGGGGGATAAAACCGAAGGACAAGAACTCGACCCGAATGGCTATCAAGGAGATATCCTTTGGGGTGGTTATTGCGGTATTATGTCAGATAGTTGCATTCCGGGTAACACCACCGATATGTATTATTGGCTGGGTGTAAACTGCTTTGCCGGGTATGCATACCACCCCGACATTGCTCATGCAGATGCCACCCAACGCGCATTGTTGCACTGGATATATACATCGGTCATTGAACCATGGGTTTCTGAAGACAAATTAGAGCCACATGGATAAGAAGCACTTGCCGAAGCTGTTGCCGATGGATTGATTATAAAAGATGGAAGCAGTTATAAACCCGGCTTTGTTATCTTTACGCCGGAACAGATTGATAAATTGCGTGAAGATATCTATCGTCCATTGATGGAAGAGACCGAGTCTATATTGACTGTGCTTGGTAAAAGAATTTCCGCTATGCATAAAGCTGACTTCCCGAAAATCACAAAAAGCTATGTAGACTACCACACCTATGTCGACCTTTGGGATTTTGGCATATATACCCTGATGTATGCAGCGCAAGATAAGAAACTTTGGATGCCCGAAAAACCGGAGCAAGGGACTCCGTTGACGCTTGTAATGATCAAGTGAAGTTCATATCCCGCTTTCATTCATCATAAACCAATTTAAAGGAAAACCACAAGGTCATTTTGACTTTGTGGTTCATTTTTGGTGGAGATAAGCGGGATCGAACCGCTTGCCTCTTGAATGCTATTCAAGCGCTCTCCCAGCTGAGCCTATTACAATAACCAAATTATTGTGATAGATTGGTGCGCCAATACAAGATATAGTATATCAACCTATATTGTAAGCCAAGATGTTAGCCCATCCTGGCTTTTTAATTTGTGAAACGCTGATTTATGTAATCGTTCTTACTCTCAATGGAAAATGTGGTCAAATTCAATTCGGACGACATCTCATTTCTTAGGGATACAATAATAGAATGTAACAAATAATCTATTTCTTTATAGTATTGATCGAGCTGAACTAATCGCTCATCAAAGCTTTCAAATCCAATTGTTTCTTTATCAGAAAAAGTCTTTGTCCTACATAATTCAAATAAAGCTTCGTATTGATCTGTTTTCCGCAATAATGCCAAAATATGTTCGTGTGCCAACGTAATATTAGGTTGATATTTGATTACAAGAAATCTGCTATTTTCGTTTTCTATTTGATATTTTTCGAGGTAATCATAGATTTCCGTACGATTTTTTTCAATTAAGCGCTGTGATTGCTTTATATCATCATAAATTGATTCAAGCGTAATAGTTTCATTCCCTTTTTGAGAATTATATTTTGCTTTTACTGACTCGTACGTAAGCATAATATACTGCCTATTCATTAGTAATCTTTGTTGCAAGCTCATTAAAACAGAAATAAATCTCGGAATATTATCTATTTTCAGCCCTATTATTTTTGCTTGCCTATCTAATTCCCTTTGCCCCTTAAATCCATATTGAGCGACCTTGTAAGCCACAAATCCGCCTATTCCAGCGCCAATAATGCTTCCTATATAACTTCCCCAAAAACCGATCCATTCGTTATTTTCTGTGGTTAACCAATTGACCGAGTGTATTGAGGCAATTATCCCTACAAATATTGGACATAACACGAACAGCATTGATACGCTTATGATTAGACCTTTGTTCTTTTTAATTGAAGCACCAACAGACTTAATCAGTTTGGCTCTACTATCAATATTATCTTGGTAATTTTCTAATTCCGTTTTAATGAAATACTCCATCTCATGAATTTTATTATAATCTAATATCCATTTTCCTTTTTTTGTTTTAACTGTCCGTTGTGTTTTCATCCAGTCCAGTTTTTTATCAAGACAAGCAATATAGTCATCAAGCAATTTCTGTACACACGACTTCTTTATTAAATATCTTCTGAATCTAATTATACCGAGTTCAAGCTCCTTTTTCTTGAGCTCCGTGTATTTTTCGTCATATGCCTTTTGATCAATACTATCAATAAATACCTTTGAAGCTGAATCATAAGTTTTAACGTTGTAAGTATTCGATATTGTGTGGAGATCAGTTGCCAAAGACTGTATTGTAGTTCTCAAGGACTTTACTTCCTGATTGTATTTTGAAAGCATACAGCTACCTCACATTTTATCTATAATTATAATAATACGGTACTCCATATCAAAATACTAGACAGATATCTGTTAAGTACCTTTTGTTGTCGTGTGGTCTCAAAGATAATCATATTATATCATTTATGCTTAGTTTGTATAGAATTGTGTTCACAAAAAGGATTTTATTTCGTATAATTCGTTGCCCAAATGAGACTGTGGGCAACGATTTTGTTTAGATAACCATTACTTCGAGCCAAGTTGGCCCGAAGTGGAAAGGAGTGGTACAAATCCCCGCCAGGCCTGACTGAAAAGTTAGGCCCTTTTTTCATGCCATTCAAGATGAAGGAGGCAAACCGCATGGTAAATAATGAATCAAACAAGCCAGATGATGTGAAAGTCACACCAGAAAATGAGCAGGCCGTACCAGATACGGAAGCCCCGGCCCCTGAAATGACCGCCAAGGAAGCCGCG
>JAQWBH010000340.1 GCA_028707405.1 Parabacteroides sp.
TTTGAGTCGCGGCATTCCACCGTCTTGCCGCCAAACCCACAGGTATTCAACGTTCCTATACGACAGGGACTGTTATTCGGACCGATAAAATCGAATTCGTATCCCGCGGTCATCAGCTTTTCCCAAAGCGAATACAAATAGCAGGTAAACGAAGTGCTGCCCTCAGTAATAGAATCACCCAGACCCATAATTGAGAATCGTTGCTGTTTTCTCTGTTCAGCACTGATATGCATAGACAACGGCAACAATAACACGGCCAGCAAACATGCACGAAGTATTCTCATTGTCATCGTATTCTTGCTTCTCATATCACAAATATAAAGATTTAAATATTGAAAACAACCATGCATTTGATTATCAAAGCATTTTATTTTCTTATAGTTACTTTACGACAGGTTTATCCTTACGCGTACCACCTTCATTATACTGTTGATTGTTAGGAATTTCCTGTCCACCTACGCCTTGCCTCATCAACACTTTCAAGTCGTCAAGATGAGATGTGTAAACACCCCGTGGATTAACATTATATTTCTTACAAATAGATGCAGCCATACCGACTACTTCACCCATCATTCCTGTGGTTCGCATCACACGGACTGTGCCTAAAGCTACATGCGTCACACTGATATCGCGTCCAGCCATGAACAGATTGTCAATATTTCTCGAATATAAGCAGCGATAAGGAACAGCGTAAGGATAAATGGCAATATGCTTTGCAATGGATTTAAACTCTTTTCCGGCAAAATTGGAAGTGTTAGCCGGATCGGGATAATGCAAATCGATCGTCCAAGTTGTAGTAAATGATGCATCCTCATGAGCCACATTCTTCACAAGATCGTCCTCCTTCAGAACATAATCGCCAATAAGCCGGCGCGATTCGCGTTTACCGGCGACATAAGCCACCCAGCCGAGTTTCCGATTATTATATTGTTTATTCTCCTTCATGTGATTCTTCAGGAAGCTCCAGTTTGAATAAACAACAAGCATTCCATAGTCGCGTATACGTTCAAAATCATGTATTTGATCAAGATTCATACCTGTCTCCCAAGTCCATTCGCCCATCATCACTTTCTCAGCGTTCTTATCATTAAAATTCACACCATAATTAAACTCGGGGAAAGCACTGGGTTTCTTATTATCTACAGAATACCATTGCACGGACGCACCCATCGTCAACTTGTCGGCTTTCTCTGGAGCCGTACTCTCGCCAAACTCATCGCGACTCTCACGCCCCATACGAAAATCGGCACCGGCCAAATAACCGATAGTTCCATCCCCCGTGCAATCCGAAAACAACGGAGCTTCAAATGTCGACTCCTTTCCTGTCTCAATCTGCTGAGCAACCACAGATGTTATTCTATTGCCATCTTTATTCACTTTTATAGCACGATAGTTTATAAACAGTGTCACGTTCTTTTCTTTTAAGAGCCAGTCCATCTTTTTTTGGTCTTCATAATATGATGCAGGCTGCGCATTGCCTCCTTTCAATGGACCGAATTCTTTCTGAAGCCCGCCCAATTCCTTATATTTACCTGCTTCAATGCGTCCGCCCAGATGTACACGTATATCAGAACTGTTGTTACCTCCAACTACCGGACGATCATTAATCAGAGCAACCTTACATCCAAGACGTGCAGCCGAAACCGCCGCACTCATGCCTGCAATGCCAGCACCAACAACCACTAAATCATATTTTCCGGCTGATGAGGGTACATCAGGTAAACCCAATGCCTTATGCCGAAATGCAGCTAACACCTTAACCTCTGTTGGTGGTACTTTCTCTTTTTCCGTCGTGAAATAAATGGCGTCACAACGACCGTCGAACCCGGTCAGGTCATGAAGTTTCAATATTGTCTTTAATGACTTTATATTCACCTTACCGGCAAACTGCCATATCCAGGCAGATCCTTCAGTACCTAGGGGTGATAACATTTTCTTACCTCCTACAATAAGCGAAAACTTGCCCGGACCCTCGCCATCCTTCCAAGGAGAAGTCCAATTATAAGTCCGCACATAAACAAAATAATTACCCACTTCAGGGAATGTAACTTCGGTCAAAGCATCAGCTACAGGAACACCCACGCCGTGTGCCAACAAGTACGGTGAACCCATCAGATCCATAAACTGCTGATCGACAACCCATCCCCCCTTATGACTAAAACTTTCGGTCTCGACGAACAGATCGGCAGCCTTCGCGCTTCCCGTCAGTATAAAACCGAGTAAAATCAATGCAAAATATTTTCTCATTGTAACAAATTATTTATTATTAGATCATCGCTTTCACTGTGGATGATTGTCTACTAATCACATATTCATTCAGTAAAAACGATATAAATACACCTACAGTGTGAAATTCATTTCCGACTGCCAACAAAGCCGATTCACATTCTTAATTAACAGTCAATCGAATAGTCGTCACAGACTGTTCTGGACAACTATATTTCATCATCTGCCTTTTCATCTTCGGCGGAGTTATTTGGGTACAATCTTCTGTTTTACTCGTCCGCCAGCAAGCTACTTCCTTTATCTTTCCAAGGCCACTTAAATCGAGATTAAAATCCTTATCTTCTTTATTTATATTAAGCAAAGCAACAACAACTTCTCTACCTGAAGGCGAAACGGCAGCCAGTACATTCTTCTGATTTGTTTCGATCAGCGTATATCCGCCCTTAATAAAACGCGTGATCTGCATCTGAACATAAAAATTCTTTACAATCTCATATTCCTGCGTCTTAAAGTCTCCGCTGATAACGCACCATTCAGCATTATGTTCTTCCACCATTTGCCAGTCTAGCCATGCTTCAGGACGCATAATCCGCAAATCATCAAACATTTTCTGCAACAGCATCAGATTGCTTTCGAAGCCATGACCTTCGCTCGGCCCGGTTTCCGATTGCCAGAAACGCTTGCCCGAAGCAGCCACCAAAGTGTGCACTTCTGCCCGTTCTACATCCGTTCCGCCATAAGTATGTGTATTAAGTTGTCCGATCTTGTCCTGAATATCACCCGCAGCCTGATAAGCATGCTGAACAGTAAGAAACTGATTCAGATTTGTCTCGTCGGAAGCGGCAATAACAGTTTTCAAACCCGACGCCTGCAGTTTAGGGTAAAGCCTGCGGATAATTTCAATCTGGGTAGCTGGCTCAAAATGACAACCTTCCTGACTTCCCTGATTATACCAATAGTTTGAATAAGACTCGTTAAACGGTTCCAACGTTCTGAAATCCAAGCGATATGTATCATGATAATATTTGCATACATCTACCAGATAATCGCAAAACATATCGTAATATTCAGGTTTCAGATTATCTTTCAACGGATCGTTGTTACCGGCAGTACAACCACTGAATGTCATCCAATACGGCGCAGAATTGGAAAAAGCTTCGAATATGGCATCCGGCCGTTTTGCTTTGATTTTCATCATGATTGTACGCTGGGCCTTATCAGCATCCCAATTATAAGGCGCTGTAGGAGACGCTTTAAAGCCTTCCATTTCGGCACGCTTGCCTTTACCTTTCACCATATGTCCGCCTGCATGCGACGGATCGTCGCCTCCCCCGATATTATAACGGAAGATATTCATATTCAATTTATCAGGTGAAGTAATCAGATTCACAATATCATCCATCTTTTGCTCGTTCCATTTGCCGACTTGTCCGGCCCACCAACAAAGCGAACTGCCCCAGCCTTCTATCGTTTGCATACGTTGAGACGGATTAAGCACAACCTGATTATCATCAGGTTCAACACTTTGAGCTGAATATGGCAGCAGAAATAATACCGCCATCATTATACTTTTAATCTGATTACTTCCCTTCATAACTATTTATTTATAATCCAACATAGCGGTAGCACGCGCATCAACATTCGTCGAAAAACGGATCCAACGTGCTGCAAACGAAGCTGGAAAACGATAAGTAAACTTTTCCCTGGGTTTCACAACATAAGAGGCATATTCCATCCAATCGCCATTGCCTGTCGGATCAACTTCAACTTTGAACGTGACACTGCTTTTACAATTATGCGCTAAAGATAGCTCTTTTTTATCATAAAACGCCATGAGGTACGGGTCTGATACAATACCTGCTTTCACTTCCGTATCTTTCCAGGGTCCACCGTTACCTACTGGTTTACCCAACTGCCACAAATCATCAATCACACCTGTCCATACAGCTGCTTTTCCATCATTTGAAACAATTACATGCTGATTCGTTTTCCCTGATTGAGTATCAATACCTGTCATAACCAGCATGCCGCGATAAGAAGCATAGTCGTTAATACGAAAATGGTGTGTAGCTATTGGACGAATCTTTGCAAAACCGTCGGCATTCTCCGCTGGAAGTTCGTAGAATGTGCCCATACAACTGAATAAATCACGCTCCGTAGCTACCTCACGGCAGATACGCAATTGCGCTTTACCTGTCATATCCTTATATTGTGAATCGCCAAGCGGCAGACGCCAACGACGGCCGTTATCATCAATAATAAGTACTGAACCATTATCAATATCAATCACTTGCTTAGGAATAGCGAAATGCGTACGAATCGTATCGGCAGATTTGGCATTATCTTTACGAATCAAATCAAAATGATCGCCCATCTCATAATAACCCGTTTCTGTTATAACACCGTTATTTACTGTATTAGCCAACAATCCCAAAGCACGACGATTATCGCCTAAACTGCAAAGCAATCCACCTACCGCATTCATAGTCTTTACATTTGCCAGACCTTCGAATATCGGAGAGGCAACAGTCGTACGACTATCAAATGCTGAATAAGAAAAATTAACCGTAGCCTTTGTAGCCTTGTCTGTCTTCACACGAATCCACTCGCCTTTTTCCTCAGCAATAAATGGAAGAAATGCAGACTTGCCCGCTTTGACTGTCAATATTTTAAAAGTCTTCCATTGATTATTGCCCTGCATATCAATTTCAAAAGTATAAGTCACATTCTGAGTCCCATCGTTCTTTACCCAAGCACAACGCTGCGGCCATCCAGCAAACAAGAATGGTTCTGAGTATACATTTGCTTTGACATTTTCCTTCGCCCAGACAGCACCTTCAGCAGATGACGGTCCAAGCTCCTTAGGCTTCGCAAATGAGGTAAACCACAGATTAGAGTTTGATTGACCTGGACCTTCGATGTTGCCCTTTGCCTTGCGTTTATTCAGGAATTCGCTCTTTGCCGAGTCGTCACAACCAAAGACCAATCCGCCATTCCAACGGGTAAAGTCCCCAATAACTTTCAAATATGCCGAAAGCGGACGTATTCCCGCACTGTGAGTCGCAGTAAATGTAGCCG
>JAQWBH010000044.1 GCA_028707405.1 Parabacteroides sp.
TCCCCACTGCCGCCGCTTCCATTCCAAACACATCGGTATAGAAGAACAGGAGGTACATCCCAAACAACTTCCAGAACATCGACGATGCCGCATCGCCAAATCCGTATCCTATTTTTTCCTTGAATGTTATCATAAATAAAGTGTGATGGCCGAGCCAACGTCATGATGAGTGTATACTGGTGAACAGAATAAAGTGCCTTATTTTAATGCATTTAAAAGTTGAATATTGCGGTCAATTTGTCCATACAAAGCCTGTACCGACCTAAAGCTTAACAATTCGTCCTCGGGTGTTTTCAAACAATAGTCTACCAGGCGATCCACTGTAGAAGTGGCTACATGCATCCGAGTATCGGACGAAGCATAGTAGATAAACACGGTCCCGTCGTCATCAGCGATCCAGCCGTTGCTAAAAAGCACATTCGACACGTCACCCACTCTCTCCTCTCCTTCGGGAGCCATGAAATACCCTCCGGGTGAAGCAATCAGCCTCGAGGGGTCTTCGAGTGAAGTCATATATAAATATAATACATATCTCAGACCTGCAGCACATGCACGAACGCCGTGCGCCAGATGAAGCCATCCGTGTGATGTTTTGATGGGCGCCGGACCTTCTCCATTCTTTAGCTCTTTAATGGTATGATAATAACGTTGGTCCACGATTTTTTCATCGGTAATTACAGCCTTGTTCATATCATCCACCAACGCCCAGCCGATACCCAACCCGCTACCGGCATTAATAAAGCTATCCTGGGGTCGGGTGTACAGCGCGTATTTCCCATTAACGAACTCGGGGTGGAGTGCCACGTTACGTTGTTGGCTCTTGGACTCCACATCGGGTAGTCGCTCCCAATGGATCAGATCCTTGGTCCGCACGACCCCTGCGGATGCTTTTGCTTTCGACAAGTCTCCCGGTTCCGCCGTATCATCAAACCGTTCCACGCAGAATATCCCGTAAATCCATCCATCTTCATGAAGCGTCAGTCTCATATCATATACATTGGTAGCAGGATCATTGTTTTCGGGAATCAATACGGGGTAATTCCAGAAACGAAAATTATCGATACCGTTGGGGCTCTCGGCGATGGCGAAAAATGATTTCCGGTCGGCCCCTTCCACACGCACCATCAGGAGGTACTTTCCCTGCCATTTTATAGCCGCGGAGTTCATGGTCGCGTTAATTCCGATTCGCTCCATCATAAAAGGATTTGTTTCGGGGTCTAGGTCGTAACGCCAGAACGGCGGTGTATGAGCTGCCGTAAGTACCGGATTTTTATATCGCTCGTATATACCGTTCCCCGGTAATAAGGCTACATTTTCCAATGAAATCAATTGTTCGTATTTACTGTTAATTGCGTTTAGTCGTTCCTTAAAAAGCATGTTCATTGATTCTATTCACTTTATTATTAATTCTATTCTTTAAAGTCTCAGGCAGCCCATTAGTGAAACCCGGATAAAGTCTTTCAACTATCCGTATTGCTAAAAAAAACATCATCTAATTGTTACTCCTTCGGGCATTTTGTACATATCGGTCAGATCACTTTCAAACAATGTGAAAATATCTTTATAGAATTGTTTGAAATCGTCTGCCGAAGCATCTCCTGGGTAAGGACCATAGGCATGGCGTGGATTATCGTTACGCCAAGCAACCACCATACTTACCGGGTATTGTTTGAGTGGACGAAGTACATCCGACGTCCAGTAGTCTGACGTGTGATCATTCTCCAATCCTGTTTCTGTTACTCCTACTGGTTTACCCAGGTAAGACGACACCTGACAGATTGCTTCCAAATTTGAATAGAACGCATTCGCATTGCGCCCATGATAGCAATCCATGCCCAAGAAGTCCACGTAATCATCGCCTGGCCATCGATAAAGCAGGCGACCTTTCGGATTGTCGTACACTTCGTCCATTTGTGGCGAGATGGCATAAATAACATTATGTACCCCCCTTACATCACGTAGATAATTGACGATAAAACGCCAAAAAGCTATAAACTCTGCTTCGGTAGTGACAGTTGACCCCCACCAGTTCCAGCTTTGTGTGTGTTCATGAAGCGGGCGGAAAATAACCGGTATGGGTCTTCCGTCATCATCTTTCATCGCATGAAGAGCGTCGGCCACTCCATCGAGTATCTTTTTATACTTCAGGTTCATTTCGCTCCCTTCGATAAGTATCTGATCAACTACTTTCGTATTATCCCATGATGTGCCAACGGGGTATTGCTTGTCGGGGCCTTCGGTTAAAGGATTGTTTTGATGCCATACCAGAATTGAAACACCTCCACGTTTATAGGTCTCCTTCACAAAATTAATCTTTGTATCATTTATGCGATGCATGTCAAGACTATACACAGCAGGATGGTCGCCCGTAAGGTCTTTCACATCGCTCCTGTCTTCATCTCCCCTCCAGCCGATGCCATATGACGGATAGTCGTGATGTCCGAACATAACACCCTGCCGGGCGATAAGATATAGGTTGGCATACAAAGCCTTTGTTTCGGGTGTAGCCTGCGGATCAACCATTGAAAGTTCTAAAGGCTGGTTCTTGAAGAGTTGTTGGGAAAAATCGTGCAATTGCTGGCGCCAAAACTCCCACTCGTGACCATATTCAGATTGATGAAATTCTTGTGTAATGCCACGACGATTTAAATCTGCCACAAAATCAACGTGACCATCGTAGCGGGGATCTTTCGTGCCACAGCTTATCCATAGCAGAGAAAGATTTTCATTCACAGTTCTTGCATCCAACGGCATGGTTGGAATATACTTGTCATAGTCAAACTTACCGTCACTTAATATCCCGGCACTAAACTGGCCGATGGCCGAGAAGGTATCCATATTGCGCAGGCCTATAACGAAAGCCTGTCCGCCTCCCATTGATAAACCTGCAATAGCTCTGTTTTCCTTATTCTTTTTTACTCTGTATCGGGATTCTATCAAGGGAATAACATCATTTATCAACTCATTCTCTAGCGTGCTCATTCCTTCCACAGTACTCCCTCCTGCCCATGAACCATCGGTAAACCCATTGGTCATTACCACCAACATGGGAGTTGCTTTTCCTTGAGCTATAAGGTTGTCGAGAATGATGTCGGCACGACCGTCTCTGATCCAACTACTTTCGTTATCACCACCTCCGTGACGAAGATAAAGTACAGGGAAAGTACGGTTTAGCTGACGTTTGTATTGTGCAGGTACATACACATACATATTGCGCGGTTTACGCAACGGGGTAGAAGTATAAGTCAGTCTGTGTACTTCGCCATGAGATACATCCTGCAATTCATCATACCGCGGAGTATTGCCATGAACCTCAACTATACTTCCGTACACCGAAGTTCCTGCTTTCACCAAGGGATTGGCAAAATCAACAGTATGCATTCCGTCTACTTCAAAAGTATACTGATATACCCGAGGGGACACAGGAGGAATGGTGACAGACCATATTCCGTTACTTTCATTACTCATAGGTATTGGCTTTACATCCCATTCGTCGAAGTGCAGATTTACTTCTTTCGATCCAGGAGCCTTGACCCTGAAAGTTATACTACCATCATCATGCACTACCGGCGAAAAAGGAGGCTCGACCGGTTTCCACCAATCCTCGGTTGAAAAGGTGTTTTTACCCGTCTGAGCTTCCGCCTGAAAGGCTGTAGAACTAAAAAGCAGAATAAAACAGAAAAGTATTTTGGTTAATAAATAAATTCTTTTATCCATCATTTATAAGTTTATGTATTAAGGCATCAGCGTAGAACGTGCGGCACGGTCGGGATCATTTTTTACTTCACAATTATCATTGAGAATCATGGTTTCACCATTTTGTTCAGTGTAACGCGGCCACATTGGCAATGAAATGCAATTAGGATTTCCTGTACGGGCAAAATTCAACAGAGCATCTGCCATGCGGTATGATAATGCACGTGGACGCACACCCCCTCCGGTATGGGTAAGCATCAGGTCTGTATTAAGAAACCAGAAACTGATATCTAAACAGTGGAAAGCTCGCATACGTCCGTCGAACAACGGCGGGCACCATCCGAACCAAGCCATATATACAGGAGAATTCTGTGCAAGCTTTAACTTAGCAGCCTCTACTACGGATAGGCGGTTGGAGTTGATCAAATTGAGTATCTCCACCGGTTTTGCCTCTGGGAAATTACGCGCGTATGCTTCAACAATAACATCAGAACGATCACCATAACGCTGCTTGATACGCTCGGCTACACCCGACAGACTGATTTGCTCAAGCGCTGAATCTGTACGACCTGGGTTCCATTCGTGGAAAGTAGTACAGAAAATAATTGGTACATCCGGAGCATTTCTATCCTGAAAGAATTCACCCGCAGGTAAATGAACGTTATCGGCTACCGGAGCAAAACCACAACGAGGCATTCCCAACGGCCCCTTTTCCTTTTCCATACGACTATAGGCCTGCTGTGCAATCTTTAGGTAATCGGCCCACGGCATGTCTTGCAAACGATCTATATTACGAGGTGAAAGATTTGCTTCTTTAAGAATATAACGACCCAGTTCACGGCTGTAGTCTTGATTATTGGCAGAGGTAGCAGATCCACTGAGTGAAACAGCTTTATGTGCCAAATGCTTTACCGCAGGCATGGTTGCCAACATGCATACTTTTGCACCACCCCCTGATTGTCCGATAATAGTAACATTGCCGGGATCACCTCCGAAGTTGGCGATGTTATCATGTATCCACTGAAGCGCTGCTACTATATCCAGTAGTCCCACATTACCCGAATCCCTATATTTCTCACCTCCCACTCCTGATAAATCAGAAAAGCCAAAAACATTCAGACGATGATTAATAGAGCAATATACTACATCTCCATAGCGAGTAATATTTTCCCCGTTATAACCATCTTGCTCAATACCATTACCACGAGAAAATCCGCCCCCGTGAAGCCATACTATCACCGGGCGTTTTTTATCATCAGAAAGTGACGGAGTCCATATGTTAAGAGCCAGGCAGTCTTCACTCAACTCATCGTAGTTCCAGTGATCTACAAACATGTCGTAAGATGTGGAGGCACGACTGTAAACATCCTGCGGAGAAGAATTAGCATAAAACACCGCAGGGCGGATACCTGCCCATGATTCACGTTTGTGTGGGGGCATAAAACGATTTTTACCACTTGTATCTGCAGCATAAGGAATACCGAGAAAAGTATAAATACCTCGCATTACATATCCTTTTACTTTGCCGTATTCCGTATCAGCGATGGCAATATCGTCACCAATCTGTACCTGAGGAATATCTAAGTTATAATTATGCTGATTATTTTTGAACTGAGCAGAACAGGTATCCTGTTCATTGCAAAATACAGCATGAGGTTTAACACTTAACAGTGTTACACCCGGAGCTATATTTTGTATAAATTTTCTTCTATCCATCTCCTTTTACTTTAATCCTATCACCAAATGTATGTACCTACAGAACCCGATGCAAGCCTAAGATTGGCAAACATGCCATTGTGCTGTATTTTTACATTTTGTACCGACCATGAATCATTTGCCACAATCAAAACGATTTTACCTTCAGGTGTTTTAAAAGCGACATTGGGAAGCACATTGCTGTGCTCAACCAGCGTAGCACGACGCACCTCGGCACGTTCTTCATCCTCTGTTATATCTACACCCTGATCAAATGGGTGGGTAGAATATATTCGCACAGATCCGGGACTGACAAACTTTGAAGCATGTGCAATAGTATAGTAAGCAATATTACGGGTTATTTTATCACCATCAATTGTAATAGCCCCCTGACACATGGAACAGCCACCGTTATCGGTATGTGGATCATTTAGCGGATCGGCTGCAAAATTCCATAGCACAGCGTTCTTACTCCAATTGCGTGTCACATCGATGATGAGTCTTTTAACCGAAGAAGCAATATTGATTTCGGAACTTCCCGGGCGTTCCGTAAGCATTTGCTCAGTAAAGTATATATTCTTATCTGGCCTTGCCATATGAACGGTACCCATACCACTCATGTAACCCCTATAGTGGTGGAAAGCAGATCCATCTATATATTTTGCTGTTTCAGGATCGCTCAAAACTGCCAAAGGATAATCAGGACGATCACAGTTATGATCGAAAATGACAATCTTTGTCTTTAGTCCAGCCTCATGAAAGGCAGGGCCGAGGTGATCACGCACAAACTCGTTGTGCTCCTGCCAATACCAAGGCATACTTGGCGTATTCCGTGAATTGAGCGGTTCATTTTGTATCGTGACGGCATCAATGTGAATTCCTACTTTAGCCATCTCCTGTACATACTTCACAAAATATTGCGCATAAACGCTGTAATACTCCTTCTTTAGCGCTCCCCCCCTAACATTGCCGCTGGTTTTCATCCATACCGGAGCCGACCAGGGAGAAGACATTATCTTGATGTCGGGTACGATCTTTAGTATCTCCCTCATAATTGGGATAATGTCTTCCAGGTCGTGACTCAAACTGAAATTCTTAAGTTCAATATCCTTTTTGCCTTCCGGAAGATCATTATATGAGTATACGAAATTATTTAAGTCTGAGGCACCCAATGTAAGTCGTATATAGCTAAATCCCACATTATTGCTGTCATTAGCAAACATCTCCCGCAGAATCTGAGTGCGTGCAGTCGGTGTCATGCGATTGAGATGAAAAGCGCTTCCTTCTGTAAGAGCGAATCCAAATCCATCTATTGACTGGTATTGCTGCCGGTCGTCAATGACAATAGGGAGCCCGCGACCATTTTCATGGCCAAAAACAATTTTATCAGGTTGGCAACTAAACAAAGATGATCTGTCGGCATTTGTCACCCATGCTTCAATAACAGGTGCTTCAACCACCTGTGCAAACAAAGTTAAGGATGTAGCCCATAGGCAGAATATCAGAAATATATGTTTCATTTATTTAATTTTTATCGCTTTTTCTTACAACTGATTACCTAGAAAGAAGCGTATTTATTGAGGCGTAAGAATGTAAACTATCTCACAAGCAGACCCAAGGACTTCTCCCTTTAATGTAATCTTCCCTTCTGACTCTTCCACATTCTTCATCTCGTAATAAACCCTTGTTGTAGGTTCAAAACTTTCTCCTTTATACTTATTATTTAAACCGGGCAGATCAATTTCTACATCAGTTATGGCAGTAGTAT
This sequence comes from Parabacteroides sp., assembly GCA_028707405.1. Lineage (GTDB taxonomy): Bacteria > Bacteroidota > Bacteroidia > Bacteroidales > Tannerellaceae > Parabacteroides. The sequence goes on from JAQWBH010000044.1 coordinate 7,160, forward strand.
TATTTGGATTGAAGAGGTATACATAAACCTCATTTCCGCATCTCACTCCAAAAGACTGCAAATCAACGGCCTTTACCGTGACAGATATAAATTCACCTTTCCCTGCATCTATCATACGATCGTTAATCTCCCGGACACCTCTGAAATAAGGAATCAGACGCCGAGCCTCAAAATATTCCCACCACCAACTCATAGGTGTAACCGGGGTTGGAGAGAAAATTCCATACCACAACCCACGTTTGAAGTCAATATCCATTTCGTGTGAGAAATCGTCAAAGCACTTCGACCAGTCCCATTCACGTCCAAATTCACCAATAATGTATGGCTTTTCGAATTCAGTTACATACTTACTGATTTCTGAGGGAATGACTGTAGTGTTGTTGTAGATATGCTTCTGATTAATGTCAATATTTTCAACGGAGTTTAGTCCTTCAAGATCACGATGTGAAATGCTGGTTGTAACAATGTGATTATATGGATCCAGTTGCTTCAGGTAAGTGCTCATTTCATCATGCCAGGAAACAATATCCTCAGAAGGTATGGGATTTTTTGAATTTCGGAATTGAATATTGTCAATTTCATTAAAAAACTCCCACATTGCAATATTTGGACTGTATCCCCATCTTGCAACAATATACCTCAATCTGTTTTTGTAACGTTCCTTGGATACTTTTGAAATGAAGAAGTTATGGTCTGCAGCAACATCACCTTGCCCCATACAAAGCATTACATACACAGCCTCATCTTGACATAAATCAACAAACTGATCTAACTTCTTTACAGCACTTGGATTAAAATATTCATTTGAAGGAGTATAACGATTATTATTAAAATTGTCCTTCCTATCAATAGGAAAATTCCAGGAACACATCCATACACGACAGAAGTTGCCTCCATTTTCAGAAAACAGTGGAACCAAATAATTGTAATTGTACCTATCGTGAATTTCGTGGAGATTCTTGAAATATTTAGAATCATCATTGATCCTTGACTCCCAACAAAGACTAAAACCTACACCTCTGAAAAGATCGCCATTATCAAACATCAGCGACCAGTTGTCTCTCACTTTAAGAAAACCTTTCAACTTAGATTGCGCAGAATAGAAATATTTTTTTTTAGAAAGATCCTTTCTTTTTCCTTTTTCTGTCAATTGAAATTGGTATTGGTACAGTCCAATCTCGCTCGGCGTAAACCTTGCCATCCATGTTGAAACTTTACCACTTTCGCCAGACTCATAGAAACAGGGAATTACTAAATTCTTGCCGTTTGGTGTAGTAACCAACATGTCAAGAGTAATCTCCTCTTGTAAGTAAGGATTATCCCATGCCCCTTTAAGCTCAATTAAAAAATCTGAACGATCATATTGACTGACTGATTTTGTAAGTGGATCGATTTTAACTATTTGAGCTTGTGATCCTATCGTAAAAGATAGAATGACCAGGGTTATAAAAATATTTCTTTTCATTTTCGAATTGTTCAGTTTATTTAAATAAATATCTATCGCTATATCTGAAAGTTATTTAAAAAAACCTCTGATTTTCTCCACATCTATTACAACATTTACTTTTGTCCCCTTTTCTGCTAATTCATAATTAGAAGGATTGGAAATCTCAATTGTCAACACCAATGTTTGATTATTAAAAGCTTCCGACTTTAATGCTGTGGCATCCACTGAAAGATAAAACACTTCACCTGTTTTATCAGAACCTACACTCACAGTATTAGGTAAAGTAAATATTGATTCCGGAAGAGCTATCCCATTTAAAGATGTCAAAACTTCGTTTGAAGGAGTGTACGACTTAACATCAACGCTATAAGATTCGCTGCGTAAGCTTCCGGAGCGTAGGACGCCCATGATTATTTTTACTTTATTATCTTCAATCTTGAAATTATAATTGTTTTCTTCACCTCCTGCCGGGACTAGATAATTATTGTCTATACCACCCGATATCATTGATTGAGGAATATAAATATAGGTGTACCCAAATTCAGTAAATCCATCTCCTTTTGCACATCCTAGTAATACTAGCAATAGAAGTAATATAATCGATTTGTAATTCATGATTTTTTCAATTTTATTAATATCCATCATTTTGTTTAAGTGTACCTTTAGAGTTTACTATCTCAGAGCGCAGGAATGGTAAGTAATAATTTCTCTCTTGAAACTTACGTTCTGCAACTTCATATTCGATATAATCTAAACTCGTTCCGTTTTTTTCAACTTTTACACCAATTATTGGTTCATTCAACACTTGCATTGCATCTTTCCATCGTAAAAGATCCCAATAACGATGATCTTCAAAAGCCAATTCAACTCTGCGCTCATGTTTTACAGCCTGTCTGAAGCTCTCTTTGGAAGAAGCCGGAACTTCAGGCAAATCGACACTTGCCCTGTTTCTCACCATATTTAAAGCTTCCAAAGCAGAAAGTTTATACCCTTCAGGAATGGCTGTCGGCCCAAATGCTTCGTTCATAGCTTCAGCATAATTAAGTAATATTTCCCCATACCTGAATGTTATCCAGTTATGCTGCGCAGTTTGTCCTTGAATCAGATTCAAATCATCTGTAAGGAATTTTCTTAGATAATAACCAGTTCTACTCGAATTAGCATTTGACATATCATCTGCTCCTCCGGTATATTGATTTATTGTTCTACCGTTCCAAGTACTGCCATTTGTTACAATTGAAGCATGCAAGCGTGGATCTCTATTTGCATAGGGATCATTTGGATCCGGTTCAGATATATACTCATAAGCCGAAACCAAGTTATGTGATGGAGTCACACCACTATATCCGCCTGGTGTTGCAATTGGATAGTTATTTACCTCCATAGTGTTCGAAACACCTCTTCTTACCGCATAAATGGTTTCACGACTTGATAAAGAATTAGCACCTACAAAATAAGTTCGATAATCCGGATGCAAACTATATTCTAATTCATCGCTATCTATCAGGTCGTTGGCTGCAATAGCTGCTTTAATCCATTTATCAGTGTTACCTTCGGAATTATGCAGCGGACTAGCAGCATATAGCAATACTCTTGATTTTATAGCCAGAGCAACTCCCAGTGTAAAACGGCCCTCACGGTCTGCATATTGATCCCAATTAACTGCTAAATCAGCACTATAATTATCAATTTCTTTGACAATATAATCTACTACCTCTTCATAACTTGATCTTGGTATTTTTTCATTTTCTGAATTTTCAATTGTCTCTTCTATGATTGGAACACCTCCATACATTTTTATCAATTCAGCGTAGTAATAAGCCTTAGCAATATGAGCTTCGGCAATATACCAATTCAATGATTGCACGTCTCTCATATAGGAATAAATGTCAGTCTCCACGTTTCGATTCAGCTTTAGCAAATCTTCGCCTTTACCATCTCTCACGTAATTCAAAAAATAGTTTGCAGCACGAATCCCTTCATAACAATTTTGATATTGATAAAATAGCGGATTCGTACCTTCATTTAAAATCCCTTTATTAAAATAAAGGACATTACTTGAGACAGATGTTTGTTGAGCTTCATCTGAAGCTGACGCGAATATATTGTTATCTATTGTAGAAAAGCCATAAGAAATTGGTGAATAAAATGCATTTCCCAAACTCCACAAGGTGCCACGATTGGTTGCAATTGTTTCGGAAGTAGCATTTCGGTCCAGGCTAGTATTGAGAAAATCATCACATCCCCCGATCAATAAGATTAGCAGTAATGCTGTAAATATTTTTTTCATATATTTTAATAACATATCAATGATTATTTAAACGTTAAAATGTAAATGAAATACCTGCATTAAAAGACTTAATTGAAGGGTAGCCGCCATAAATACTTTCCGGATCCATCTTGTATTCATCTAATAACTTACTCCATGTAAATGGATTTACAACATTCACAAAAATCCTTAGTTTCTCTACATTTTCGAGATTCAATGAATTATTTAATGCAAAATCATATCCAAGTTCAATATTGCGGATTTTTAAATAGTCTCTATCTTTAATCCAGAATGAACTTCCCCTATAATTGTTTGCATTACTTTGGGTAGTAAGCCTGGGATATTTAGCAGTACTCCTAGTATCAACATTTTGGCTGGGATAATAAGCCCATGCATCTTCTGCAATAGGGAACACAGTTCTATTATCTACAAAAGCAACTGTCTGGTTCCAATTTTCGAGCAAGTTTACAGATGCTCCGGCTATACCTTGAAACAAAATATTAAAATCGAAACCTTTATAATTGATAGCACCTCCAAAACTATAGGTCCATTCAGGGAAAATAGATTTACCAATCTGAGTAACATCATTTTGATCTATAACTCCATTATCATCTAAGTCTACATACCTGATATCTCCAGGTTGAACATTTCCAAATGCAGGTGTAGGAATTCCTTCAACCAGTGATCCATCATCGTTGAAGTCAGCAACATCATAAAAACCATCAGCTTCTAACCCGATAAATGTTCCAAAAGGACGGCCTGTTTTTGCGTTATACTCATGAGCCGGAGCTACTTCAGCCATATAATCAATATTATTGGTGTTATAGGACAGCATACCGCTCAGCGAGTAATTGAAATCGCCAAAATTGTCTTGCCAAATTCCGGTCAACTCAAGTCCTTTACTGATCATCTTTCCTATATTAGAAAAGTAATAATTATTGCCATAATAATTCATTATTGAATTATCGAGGGTAAGGATATCAGTTCGTATATCCAAATACACATCGGCTATTAAATTTAGCTTTCCTAATAAACTCAAGTCCAAACCTAAATCATATTTGGTGCTTTTTTCTGCATGGGCGTCCGGATTGGGCATAAACATAGGTACTAAAGTGTTTTGCCAGGTTCCTGAAGAAGCTCCGGTATAAAACGACCCAACATAACTTGATGTAAAGTACTCTTTAAACAAGAATCGCCCATTGGAAGAGAAAGCATCCAGTGCTTCTGTTGCATTTGAATCAGAAAAACCCGAACGACCTACCGAAGCCCTGATTTTCAGGAAATCAACACAGTCTGCATCTTTCAATAAATCTTCATTCGAAACAATCCATGCTCCTGAAATGGCTGGATAAAACGCCCACCTGTTAGCAGGTGCATAAGCATCATTACCAAAGTATGAAAACGATAGATTCCCAATATATCTGTTATCATATCCGTAGTTAATATTCCCATTATAATTTATGTAATTATATTTATAGGAAAAATAACCGTCGCCATTAAAAGCCGATGTATTCAAATTGGCTGAGGCAGATATGGCATGTTTATTAAAAGTCTGATCATATCCAACAGTTAATTGGCTTTGTTTCCAGTCCTCCATAGCAGCAGAACCATACCCGCTAGCCCTAATAGAAGTTGTTTCATCGGTAGTCGTTGTTACTCCATTGTGGTATCGTGCGTAATTTTTAGTTTTGCTATATGTACTTAGTGTATAGGCATTAAAAGAAAACGCCTCTTTCAAATATAACCCTGGCAGTAAAAAATCTAGTTTTTCTTTCAATGAGAAATTTCCTTGTAAGATACGTGATTGATTTGATGCCCAGCCCAGGCCTTTAATTGAACCCACTGGGTTATTTTTGTGATTGGCTGTTCCAGAGTAGTGATAACCAAGTTCGTCATCAAAAACATTGTAAACATTGGAAGGATAATGAGATAATACATTCATTAAATTTGAAACTTCAAAATTGGGACGTCTACGTTGCTCGATTCTTCCTCCTAAATCAACACGTGCTTCAAATATTTCGAACATTTCAAAATCAAGATTTGTCCTGAGATTGTATCTGGCGTATCTTAAGTTTGAAGTCGAATCAGTATTATTTACTTTAAATAAACCTTGGTGATCAACATAACCTAGTGTAACATTATACCGGGCTTTTTCGCTTCCACCATTAAATGTTATATCTCCATCTACATAACTACCCGATTTACGTAGCACTTCGTCATACCAGTCTATATCTATGCCTTGACCCGATTTGTATGCATCTAACTGAGTTTGCGAGTAAAAAGGAGTCCATGCCTGATTATCATTACTAATTGCATGATTATATAAAGAGGCATGACCGTAAGAATTTAAAGGCTTATTAATTGCTACAGGTGTCTGCGAGCCATATCTTAATTGAGCTGTAACTTTGGAAGGTCCAATATTACCTCTCTTTGTTTCAATCCAAATAATACCATTAGCTCCTCTTTCACCAAAAGTGGTTAATGAAGCAGCATCTTTCAGCACCGAAATACTTTCAATTTCAACTGCGGAAAGGTAAGTCATATAGTTACTATTAACTTCAAAACCGTCAACAAAAATCTTTGCAACGTTAAATCCGCCACTTCCATAACTGCCAATTCCACGAATCAACCATTGAGCATTGTTATTACCTACTTCACCTGTTCCTTGAATTAATGTAAATCCAGATAGCAATCCTGGCAAAGTGTTTGTCAAGTTTGAGGCAGGTGTTTGGTAAAGTTTATCCCCACCAACACTTGAAACTGCCGATGTGCTCACATTAAGCTGTAGTGGCATGTTCATATCAGAAACTAACTTCATTACAGGTAAAGAGTCTACTTCAATCTTTGAATATTGAGCAAAAGCAGACATCTCAATCAAAAAGAGAAAAAGCGTGATCAAGATTCCTCGAAAAATATTAAATTTTCTCATATTTATTACTTTCATATCTTTAAAACAAACTCTATTGTATTAATATCCAGGATTCTGAACAATTACCCCTTTATTTACTTCAACTTGAGGAATTGGTTCAAGGAACATCATAGGACTCCAAAAAGCGAAGTATGATTCTGAATCCCAATAAGACTCAAGATTAACAGCCAGATTGTAACTACCACTTGAATTACTCTTTACTTTAAATTGTAACTCACGCATACTTCCCCCAATAATTCCGTTTGCAATATCTTTGTGTTTCCAGTGCTTCACATCATAATACCTATGATTTTCGTTGTAAAACTCTATTGCCTTTTCTCGTTGTATAACCCCTCTTAATTCAGCCTTGTCTGTTTCAGTAATAGAGGGTAAGCCAGCTCTGTTACGGACCATGTTGAGGTTTTCAAGTGCTTTAGTGGAATTACCTGTTTCATTGTAAGCTTCTGCCAGATTCAGATATGTTTCAGCAAGTCTGAACAATGGAGGTTCAAACCAAATCCTTGATCCTGCTTTGTAATAAAACTTCACTACACTACCGCAGCCTTTACCGGTACTTACCGGATTAGGAAAATTATTCTCTTTTGCAATATTAGCAGTATTGCGCCCCCACCCTTGAGAGCTATAATTATACACACCCGGATTATTATAAGCGTCGAATCCCGGGAATATATTGTCTGCCAGACACCGTGCTTCCATTGTTGGAATTCTTTCCAGCCAATCCTCTGCACTTCTTGGAGATGAGTCTCCTACTTTAGGCCAATCCTGCTCTGTACCATCATTTTTGTAATAAAGCTCAAGAAAGTTTGTCAAAAGTCCAACCAAGTCTGTATCCCATCTATTGTTACTCCAGTTAGCTGACATATTCATGTAATAGAAAATCGCGCTTCCCGGCCATTCATATTGATTGGTTGAGTTACACTTGTAGGCTAAAAGAACTTCTCTATTAGATGGAGTAGATGTTGCAGTGCCATAATCAGCCAAAGCATTTGGATTTGGTTGCCCCTTAATTGCACCACCGGTGTTAATCAATTCGTAACCATTTGAATTCGCCCATGACAATACAGCCTCATTAGCTTGAATCGCATCATCCCATCGAGTAGCGCTTTCATTACCAAAACATATCAGCTCATTGTTTTCACCATTATCTAAATAAGGTGTACTACTGTTAAAAAGAGGCCTTGCCGCATACATTAATGCTCTCGCTTTTATAGCAAGTACTGCACCTCTTGTTAATCTACCTGTTTTATCATCGCTCCATTTACCTTCCGGTAAGCCATTATATGCTTCATCACATAGTTCCAGTATATAATCGAGTGTAACCTGAAGATCTTCTCTTGGCATATTTAAGTCATCGGTAACTTCTAAAGATTTGCGTACAATGGGTAAGCCTCCATAACGATAAAACATTCCCATATATCTGTAAGCAATCAAACCAATTGCTTCAGCTTTTATGTGCTCTTTCGTTGCATCGCTCATATCCGGCACCAGGTCAATGTTTTCTTTTACTAGAAAGCATGCTCTAATGTTACTCCAATTGTTGTTATAGTTATCAGCACCGGCATCTGATCCATCGGTACCATTCACGGTTAAACCTGTTAAAGCAATATTATATGTACCATGCCACGAATATCCATAAGAGCGCTCACCACTAATCGATGCCAATGCTCCATGGCCAACTCCCCAACCTCCGGGCCAGCCATGCAATAGAATATTTCGGTAACAGGAGAAAAGAGCAGCTTCCGCATTTTTCGTAGAACTATAAACCTCTTCCAAGTCGACAGTTCCAGTAGTATCAGGTTTTTCAAGGAAAAAATCCTCACATGCTGTTATGAATGAAAAACCTATTATTAAAAGTATTATTCCTATTTTTCTCATAAAAATAAATGTTTTGTCTGTTAAAATTGAAAACTTAGTCCAACTGTTACAACTTTTGTTAAAGGATAAATATAAGATCTGCCATCGGTTATCTCCGGATCTATTCCAATATCCGTTAACTCATTTCTAAAGGTGAATAAGTTATTAGCATTAACATATATTCTCAATCCCTGCACCATTTTCAAAAATTTGAAAGTGTCAGGTTGCATGGTATATCCAAACTCAATGTTTTTAAGTTTGAGGAAGTTGCTTGACCTCATCCAGAAATCACTTTGCAGGTAATTATTATGATCTGGGGTCGCATCAAATGTAGATCTAGGATAAGTTATTTTCTCACCAGCCAAGTATTTTTCTTGTGTCCATCTATTATCATACATCCATTGCCATGCATTTCCTGCACGTTTAAAAAAAGGAATAGTATAACCACTGTTTAAATAATATGATCCATTAGCTGCTCCGGTGAAAAGCACGTTCATGTCGAAACCTTTATATACAAGTCTAAGTTTTGTATTATATTGAATCTCAGCATAGTTAGGATACCCAATAGGAGCAACATCTTTACTGTCAATGAGTCCATCACCATTCAAATCGACATACCTAACATCTCCCAATGTTGCACGATTTGAAGTATAGGTATTATAAGGCCTATTGTTCAACTCCTCTTGCGTATTGAATAAACCATCACTCCTCAATCCAAATCTTTGGCCGATGGAAAAGCCTGTTGCGTTCATCCATGGATAGGGGTTTTCTGCTTCAGCCTTATAAATAATTTTATTTCTGGCATAACTCATATTTCCTTCTATGGAATAACTCAAAGCGTTAATATGATCTTCCCATTTAAGTACAACCTCAAATCCCTTATTTTCTGTGATTCCGACATTTGCAGGTGGCACAGAGTTGGATGGAACACCGTAAACTGCAGGTATAGTACCCAAGGTGGTTAAAATATTGTTTCTATCTTCTTTAAACCAGTCTGTCATAAAATGAAGTCTGTCGTTTAAGAAATTCACTTCGAGTCCCACATCATATTTTCGAGCACGTTCCCATGTAATATTCGGATTGCCTAATGCACCTTCAGTTGCGCCTTGATAATAAGAATTTTGAGAAGATCCATTACTATTTCCGAACCAATAACCTCCCTGTCCCAGATTATAAGTATTAGGCAGATAGTAATACCTTCTGTTACCACCAAGCTGATCATTTCCTACCTCACCATACGAAGCTCTGAGCTTTATAAATGTAACGATATCATTTTTAGGAAAGAACTCCTCTGCAGTTGGTACCCAACCAAAAGAGAATGCAGGAAACAGTCCAAATCTTTTACCCTCATCAAATTGCTCAGTGCCATTGTAGCCGGCATTAAACTCAGCCATATAACGATCCATATAGTTGTAAGTAACACGTCCAACCAACCCAACTATTCCTGATGGAACATTGTATGAATCCGAAGGCATTGTATATTTTGAACCTTTTCCAAGAAGCAGTGCAGTAAGATTATGATCTTCAAAACTGCCGGACCAATTTAATCCTGCATCAAAATACAGCTTATTCCAGTTACTGTAACCGTATGAGTTAAAACTACCTGCACCCATTGATCCTCCAAAGAACTGTAATTCATTGGGATTCTCCGCACTTCTCTGCACGCTATATGAAGGAATAGAGGGTGAGTATGTAGCATATCTGTTATAATTATCTTGATAACTTACTGTAGCGTGAGCTTTTAACCCTTTCAGCAAGTAATCCATATTATGATTAACTCTTATTGAGCTACTAAGCAGATTATTGTAAATAGTACCTCTTCCACTTATAAGTAAATTATACACGGCATTTTGTGAACCAATCTGACTGCCCGTTTTAGCACCTAATGGATTCTGAACAGTACCCGGCACTCCGGCAAAATTATTTATTAATTTACCATCAACAATACCCGGCGTAATAAAAGGGTTTCCATCATAAATATACTGCATAATCACTTTGTAGCGCCCATCTAAATCATAAGGCCCTGAGTTAATACCTGGTCCTTCTGTTTGTCCAAATTGTCCCGATAAACTAATATCTACATCCCAATTATCAGCAACTTGAATTCCAAAATTTCCACGGAAGTTATATCTGTTAAATTGTGAACCGGTATTTGATCCATAATATTTTTTGGCGTTTGTAATACCCTCTTGATTATAGAACCCCAGAGAAACAAAATAATTAACTCTTTGAGTACCTCCCGATATGTTGAGATTTGTCTGAAACTGAGGAGCCATCTTACTGAATTGATCTCTATATAGGTCGTTACTGGCATAGTATAAGGCAGGTGCATTTTTCAATTGTTCTTTCTGTTCAACTGATAAATTGCTCATGGCATCTACTTCTACCGGAGTAAAATCTCTGTTATTTTTAAATTTCCACAAGTCATAATCATCAAATATATAGGTTGACAAACCTTCCATTCCTGCGTAACCCCGCTGTTCATTTCTAATCCCTTCATTTCTCAATAGAGCGTATTCATAAGCAGTTACACCTTTTTGAAGATTAGAAGCTCCCGTTAAACCATAGTTTGAAGAGAAGTTAATGCGAGGGGTCCCGGAACGACCTTTTTTTGTGGTCACTATAATTACACCATTCGCAGCACGAATACCATAGACAGCAGTGGATGCAGCATCTTTTAGAACACTGATCTCCGAAATTTCATTTGCATCCATCGCATTAAGCTCCGTAAAGGCCTGTTCTGCAGCTTGCTCTATACCATCAATAACAATTAAGGGTGCTGATGAACCATAAGTTGATACACCTCTGATTATAATATTTGCAGCATTTCTTCCCGGCTCACCTGAAGATTGCAAGCCGCTTACTCCGGGTGTATTGCCAATTAATGCATTCGCAATATTTGAAACAGGTGTTGCAACCAGAGCATCCCCACTAAGAGAAGATATAGCACCGGTTACATTTACTTTCTTTTGAGTAGCAAATGCCGTTATTACAACTTCATCAATAGCTGTAACGTTTTCATCTAGCTTTATTTCAATTACATCCCCTGCAGATACGTCAACTTCCTTTGTTTGATATCCAATATACGAAACCTGCAAAACTCCATTAGGAGTTTCGAGAGGTATTGTAAATCTTCCCTCTTCATTGGTTATTGTTCCGGTAGAAGTGCCCTTTAGGATAACCGTAGCTCCTGGCAGTGTTTCACCATACGACGTATCTATGACTATTCCACTGACAGCTTGTTGTCCTATGACTATGCTTGTAAATGCCCCAATTACTAATAAAAAAGTGGATAGCAAAAACACTTTTAAATTTTTAATCATATACTCGTGAATTTATTTATTCTTTACTGTTTGAATTTTTCATGGAGAACTCAAGAAAGAAAATATTTAATTTTCTGATCCATCTTATTATAACTTATAGTTTTTCCATTTTTACTACAAAGTTTCTAGGATGATGTAGATATTTAGCATCATCTTGCCATATTACATCCCAGTTATCTTCAACCCCTTCTGTAACAGGAAAATTAAAGGCTAGTTTTTCAATTGTAATACTTTTATATTGATCAAATGCATGCGTTCCGGCTGTAAGCAATGTACATGACCTCCTAACACCTTCTTTTGAGATAAATGTAATAACACCTGTTTGAGAGTTCTTTTCCCATTCACCCTCTCCCTCAGGTATACATCTGTAAAAGTGCTTTAAATCATGTTTAACCCAATTCCTATCATCATAGATAAAACTTGCATACATTCCATCAGGCCCGGCATCATTATAACAAGTACCATATGTATCACCTGTTTCCTCATTAACTCCTTTAAGTACCAGTGATATAATATTGTCTTCTTCTGCAGTTGGCTTGCCATCAACATTCCAGCGCCAGCTTTTCTCCATCATTGGCCAAACAGCTCCACCTCCATATTCAGGGCCTGTACCACCATACAACCATAATTGTTCTACAGCATAATCTCCAACGATTGGTTCATAGAACTCATCAAAAGTAACAACATAGGTCCTCGTTTCTCCATTTTCTGCTTCAACAACAAAAGAATCAGAACCATCGCTTAAATCCAATGTTCCTCCTACACCAAGCGAAGAAGTAGCATTGTATTGAAGTTCCAGAGATAAAACCTGAACATTACGCAAATCATTAATTGCTGAGGAAATAAGCGTAACATTAATACTGCCATCCTCATCTTTGCGCCAGTTATTTACAATAACCGCTTCTCCTACTTGTCCTTCTACCTTAAAAGCAATTGGAGTCCTCTCCCTTAACCATGGGTCTATTAGTTCTTGCACATCTCTTTGATTACTGTCGCAGGAATAAAAAAAGATTAAGATTAATACTACTCCCACTAAAAATTTCGATGTTTTCATAATTTCTAGGTAAATAAATATCTATTTTAAACTATTAATATTACATTTTATATATCTCTATCGCATAGACTTTAGGCCGAACAGAATCTGTTAATCAAAGTCGTATATATCATTTAAAGTAAAGTTTCATATTTTGTAAAACAATAATCGACTCATTCCATCATAAATATCGCAGAACAATAGTGGCAAAAATAGCGTGTTATTTTAAGAATTTATAATACTATTTTATCTACTCATAGACTCTTTTTATACGTTGATGACTAATGGCCCTGTACGGTGACTTCCTGAGCCATTTTATACATATTCGGCAGATCCTTTGAGAAATAGGTGCCAGGATGACTATACATAGCATTGAAATTGCTGGCAGATGGATGACCTTCAAATACAGAGTAGAAATGATGACCTTCCTCGTTTGGATCAAATTTATTTCTCCACATTACGATCATACTTACTGTCTGTCTTACAGATGGAATCAATATTTGCTCTGTCCAATATCGAGTATATGGTTTTCCATTCGAATCTAGTAGTCCCTCTACACCTGTTTCAGTGACTCCACAAGGCTTTTTAAGCTCGTTGGATAGCTTGGATAGAACAGACAAATTTATTGAAAAAGTTACAGGGTTAAGTCCATGATAGCAGTCCATCCCGATAAAATCAACATATTCATTTCCAGGCCATCTATATAGAAACTCCTCTTTACTCTTTGGTGAGTCCATTTGTGGTGAAATTGCATATATAAAACTGTGTACTCCCTTTGTATCTTTCAGATAATTAATTGTATATTGCCATAAGTGGACATATTCTTTCTCGGTTGTACAAGTTCTTCCCCACCATGACCAATTTTGGGTGTGTTCATGATACGGCCTAAAAATAACTGGAATCAACTTTCCATCAGAGCCTCTTAATTGAAGAGCAAAGGCCGCTAGACGATCCAACCAAACTTTATATTTGGCATTTGTAGATCCTCCTTCGTTGAGTATTTCTTTGACAACGTCATTTCTCGAATTATCCCATGAATCACCCTCTGTTAGAGGATTATTAATATGTATACACGCTGTTATCACCTCCCCTCTATCGTAAGATTCTACAATAACTCTTTTACGTATCGCATTTTCCTTTATTCCATTCTCAGACAAAGATCTATCGTCCATAACAGCTCCAAGGTCAACACTAAAAACTGCAGGATAATCTCCGCAAATATCTTTTGTATCTGAACGTCCTTTCTCATTATACCATTTTCGACCATACCAAAGATCATCATGATGTCCAAACATAAAGCCGTTTTTTTGTATCTCCCATAAATTTGAGTAGAGAGCTTTTGTCTCGTACGTGGCATTTCTATCTGCGAGAAATAGCACAGTATTGTACTTCTCTTCGGTTTCATCCGATATTTCGTTACCTGCTCCACCGCATGAAAAGAAAACAATAAGTAATAAGAAAAAGGAAAAACCAAGCACATCTTTCATTGGAACTTAATATTAGCCCGTGGGGAATTAAAATTAGATAATATTTAGATTATCAAAGGTAGTTGGCTTCTTAAAATAAATCTAATACAATATTATCAATTATTGACATTTTGCTCAATTATAGTGTAGGGCTAAACAACAGAGACGCACATCGAGATGATATATAGGTATATATAACTTATTCGGAAAGATTATTCAGAAATTATTCGCAGTTTATTGTTGGGATTTCAGAAAAACTAAAACAAAAAAACATTCTCATTATTAATTTTAAATAATAAGCTTGGTTTTTCGATAGTTCTCACGGAATTCTTTCGGAGAGCACTCCTTTCTCTTTTTAAAAATACGATTGAAATTAGATAAGTTATTAAAACCGCATTCATAACATATTTCGGAGATAGAATTAGTAGTATCCACTAAAAGCC
>JAQWBH010000341.1 GCA_028707405.1 Parabacteroides sp.
GGCCTGTTATTGCAAAGGGAGAGAATCCTGGGGTTTTGGCTGTAAAATACAGATAAGTGTCATCTTCTCTTGATAGGTTGGTTGGAAGCGAGTTCCATTTTGTGTCGTTGTACCTGTTCAACGTGATAGAGGACTGGTCAACGTCTTTATCCTTTATCCAGTCCTTTTCTACCTTGAAACATATAACTGGATTTTCTATCGAATTAGAATCTCCATACCCACTATTTCCAACCCAAAGATTAAAGTACTTATATATTTCGTCTGAAGGCAAGCCTGAAACCAGAGTGGATTTATTTTTCAACTGCTCGGCTATGGTTGTGGTCTTACCAACGGTCTTCTTTGAATCAAAGCTCACATATACAACGCAGGTAGCGTTCTTTGGGAAATCAAACTTTATCTCTTTTCCATTTGTAATGAAGACCTGGGATAGTTCCTTTACTTGAATGTTTTTTGCGGGTTCGGGAGAACCTCCCGCACCGCCACCACTGCCACTGCTGCTGTGGCTGCTTCCACTACTGCCACTGCTGCTGTGGCTGCTTCCACCACTGTCACTATCGCCACTGTCGTCGTCATTTTCATCACTATTTAACACTTCAGATTCCGATTTTGAGGCATATATCGTATTTCCATATGGACCCATATCGATCCTGTTTCCATTGGGTTCAGGTTCGTTAGAATAATCAGATAAAGGATCTCCCGCATCGATGCACGAGGAGCTGATATTGTCTTTTACCCAACTGCTCCCATTCCAGCGGCCTACTTTTGACTTCAGGTGATAGTCGTGTTTATCCCTATCTGCGTACTGAGGATCTACTGTTATATCCCAGGGTGATGCCTCAACACCTGAATAGTCACCTCCTGCGTTGTTATAGAAAGAGTTGTTCTGGAGGACAAAAGAGTGTGTGCCTGTAAGCAGATTACATATTCCGTATCCATTTTTTCCGTTTGATATTGTGCGAGTATTTGTTATTATGTTATTTTTTACTGTAACCACATATCCTGAACCTTTCAGAGACAAATAATAGGTATCATCCTGCACAATACCGTACCCGTATGCCCCATCAATCACGTTGTTTTCAATGAGTACACTGAATCCTTCTGAGAAGATTCCGCCTGTTAATTCATTGTTTGAATTAGCTCCAGTATCATAAATCTGATTATGGTGGATGTGGACATTTGCTGAGGAAGTGGAATAATTTCCTGATCCGAAAACCAGAATTCCTGAAAGCGCAGTATTATGTATTACGTTATTATAAATCTCAATATCGTCCATTGCAGAATCCAGTCCGTCCTTCTGGATTTCAATACCTGCACCTCCGGAACCTTTAGAAGTAATAATGTTATTGTAAAAACTTGCATGATTTGTATTATATAATCTCAGTCCGCTGTTCGTTCTGCAGGTAATTGTGTTGTTGTAGGCTTCCACATCTGAACAGATAACGGCGTATAAAACATCATGTCCCAACAAGTATGCCTCATTATCATGTAATTTTATGTTAGAACAATTGGTAGTCCTTAAACCATCTCCGTGGTTATTGGTCATATACATATTATATACACTTATGTTCTGACAATCACTCAGGTAGATAAGATTGTAATAGCCATCTCCGCTAACCACATTTGTATTTCCTTCCCGGTTTCCATCAATGGTGAAACCGCGTATGGTAATATCGTGACTACCTGAGCTTCTTTCCTTAATCATTGGTTTATCTGATGACCAGCCAGCATTATTGACAAGCTTTATTGTTGCATTAGAATCTCCTTCAAGAATTGTGTTGCTGCCAATCTGAAGAGTATCATCTATGATATATGTGAAAGGCCCCTTGAGGTGAACTGTTGTATATCCCGCATTTTTGGTAACGTATGTAAGGGCCTCATTAATCTGTATCTGATCGTTATCTCCAGAACAATTGAAATCACCGCTGCCATCTCCCGCAACGTAGACTACTGGTGCAGGTGTCATGCACAAAGCAACAGGAACGTATGTAAGTATAAAGAAGCCTGTAAAAAAAAAGATTTTTAACGTCCGATTCAACAACTCTATCGCCATAATTATCTGCAGCCTGAATCCATAATTTACCGGTTCATCAATTCAACTTTTAGAAAAAATCAACATCATTCAATATATTTTGGTAAATGGAACTGTTGAAAGACTTTTTCCCGAATCAACTATCAAAATTTATAGAGGTTTACATATTTGAAAATTTTTTACATTTTTGCATAACTATAACTACTTCGAACTTAGTATAAATATTTATCCAGTGCAAGTATCATATATAAAACAGCTGGGATGAATGCAAGTATAAAGAAAACGATTTTTAATAAATTATAGATTAAAAGTATGAAAACATAAGTTATGAATAAACAGAAATGTTTATTGTTTTGTTTTTCTCGTTAATCCCTGCGATAACCATAACCCTGAGAATAGGGATAGATTATTACTACGGGAGCGCAGAGGGTCACGAATACCCCATCCTTTAGAGGCTGTCCGACAATTATCTCAGTTAATTGAGGTTTCTGCTTTGAATATATCAAGTATTATATAATATTCTACTAATTTTTTATTTTATGGTTTTCATTAAATCTTTTAAGAATCAAGTTTGGACTTTACCTCCAGATATCCGAGATCTTATTCCTTCAGATCATATCTGCTATTTGGTTGAGTCTTTTGTGGATGAGATGGATTTTAGTGAATTTGAAACCAGGTATGACGGTTCTGGACACCCTGCTTATCATCCTTGCATAATGTGTAAGATTTTGATTCAATCTATGCTTGATAAAGTTCGATCATCGCGAGCGATAGCTCGCAATGTTCGAGAAAATGTAGTTTACATGTATTTAGCTGAAAACCTACAACCTGATTTTAGAACAATCAGTGACTTCAGAAAAGAGAATGAAAAATTGATTACTGCAATGTTCAAAAACACAGTTAAGGCAGCAAAAGATCTGGGAGTAATAGGTCTTGAACAATTAAGCATTGATGGATCCAAAGTAAAAGCCTCTGCGTCAAGAAAAAGTGCGGTTATGAAAAATGTATTGGAAGTAATTGAAGAATATGTCAAGGATGAATTAAAAAAAGGTATTGAAATAGACAAAGTTGAAGATGAGCATTTTGGAAAATGCCGTGGTTATGATCAGTTGAATGAAAGTGAAAAATATAAAGTAAGAGCTGTGATCGTGAAGTACATAAAGCAAGTCAATAAGGATGAATCTGGCGATAGAAAAGGGAAGATTGAAAATACGATTAAGAAAGCACTTAATGAATTTGAAAAAGACAGTATTGATAATGTGAGCTTGACTGATCAAGAATCTCGGTTTATGATTAACAAAAAAGGAACGATTGAACTTGCATATAATACCCAAATAACGGTTGATCATAAGCAGGGAATTATAGTTGCAAACGATGTATGTCAAGACAGAAACGATACGTATCAATTGAAGCCTCAAATTGAAATGGTGGAAGAAAATTGTGGTTTGTTAATTGTAGGCACTAAAATATGTGCAGACACTGGATACTATAGCGGAAACAACATACATTATTTAAATGATATGAAATTGGATCCATATATTCCAGAGAAAGAAATAACTAAAACAATAACAGAAAACGTCGAAGATGTCAGGTTCGATATTAGTTATTTTAACTATAATGAAGAAATTGATGAATTTATTTGCCCTGAAAATCAAAGATTGAAGTTTTTGTATGAGGGTTATGAGAAAGAAAGGAAGAGAAAATACAGACTTTACAAAGGAACTGAATGTAAAAAGTGTAAATTCAGCAAAAATTGTACAAAAAGAAAAGATGGAATTAGACATTTAAAAATAGCTGAATTTTTAAAAGAAAGAAAGCAATTAGCCGATAAAATGAAGACCGAAGAAGCTAGAAAAATATATAGGCAAAGAAAGATGGTCGTAGAACCTGCAATTGGAAATTATAAAGAGAATTTAGGGTTTAGAGAATTTTTAACGAGAGGATTGAAATCAGTCAGAAATGAATTTAATTTAGTGTGTACTGCAGTTAACTTAAGGAAAATATGGATTTACTCAAATAAAAATGAGATCAGTGGAAGGAAAAATAGTAATATATGGAACTTTTCTCTTTAAGATTTGAGTAATAAGGAATAGAAATCAAATCTCATAAAAAAGTTCCAATCTACCAGTAACGATTTTATTACTAACAGTAATTGTCGGACAGCCTGTTTAGGGTGGGGTGGCCGCACGCAATTTGATT
Organism: Parabacteroides sp.; assembly: GCA_028707405.1. GTDB lineage: Bacteria > Bacteroidota > Bacteroidia > Bacteroidales > Tannerellaceae > Parabacteroides. The sequence goes on from JAQWBH010000341.1 coordinate 4,229, forward strand.
TGAAAATATCTAAATTGTCACTTCTTTGTACAATGAATGAAAATCAAATAAAAAAATCGAAATAGAATTTCGATTACTTAGAGGTTAAAGAAACTTTATCAAAAAGTTACTTAGTATCTCTACAAAGCAGAGTGAAAGACCCAAGCATGTACCCACTTTTTGATAAGATGACTACCTGCAGTTTGATTTCTTTTTTTCACCACTATAATGAACTTTAGCTTTCCATAATTTAGCTCCAACGTAATTTGCTCCTAAGTTCCTCAACCGATACAATACAGTACAAGTTTGTACCGATAATCATCCGGTTCACTTTGTATCTTGTGAAGTAAAATATTTATGAAAGTCTGATCTTTCGTCTGCTCATCATAAAAATCTGAATAGAGATCTAAGTTATTATAGATGCAATCACTCCATATTCTACAGGTACTAACAACAGAGTCATCAATATCCGATTCTTCCAAAACCTCCTCTGGCAATCTGTCCTCAAATATTCTAAAAACATCGTTACAATTCATAAGTTTAAAAATAAGCTCAGAGAATGCAAATGGCTTTTGTTCGGTCTCATATTTTTTCTGATACTCCAAAAAAAGATTCCTTATGTCGGTTTTGGCAAACTTGGAAACCTTTGAAGAATTAATAATTGTGTTGAACCAGGACATATTAAAATTGTCATCTGCATCCTGAGTTATGAGTTCAGTAAGTAAGTCTCCTATTAGAGTTGTCCTGTTCTTTCTATCCTGAATCGGAGTTGTTGATATTTCATATAGATCACTACTTTTATCTATTTTTGTTAAAACAGCTTCCAACCAGTTGTTTTGAAGTTGTTTTGATATATTGCAGCAACACCTTTATCCAGTTTAGTCAATTCCATTATCTGCTTATCATTAAGATCGATCGAGCAGCCAGCTGCCTCGCAATCACTCTTTTCAGGTAATCTCATGATTATTTTTGTAGTGGTATTTTTTATCGCTGATATATCTACGGAAGTTGGCGATTGGTCAACAATAATAAAACCTTCACCAAATGTTCTCATCTCAGCAATA
>JAQWBH010000045.1 GCA_028707405.1 Parabacteroides sp.
GGGATGCGGACTGAATACAATGATTTTCTTCGGATACGGATTGGCTCGCTCAGGACGGTTTGAATCGTCGGCATTGGGTTTGCAACCCGGCCATCCGGTAATAGTATGTTGAATATCATTGAATATCTTGATGTTTACGTTGTATGCCGATCCGAAAAGGGTAAGCAGTTCACCCAGACTGTTTTCGCTGTAATCTTTGTTTGTGAGTTTCAGAATGGGTTTGCCTGTCAGTTGACACAGCCATACGATGGCACGACGGATCAGCTTATTGTCCCATTCGCACGTGGTAACCAGCCACGGGTGACTAACGCGTGTCAGTTCGAACGCTGCCGATAAGTCAACGATTACTTTGGCATTCTGATGATTTTGGAGATAAGAGGAAGGAATAGCATCGTTGGCTTTTTCTTCAACGGTCTTGGCGATGATGCCCGCTTTATCTTCGCCCCAAGCCATCAGTATTACGTTGCGAGCCTTCATCATTGTGGCCAGTCCCATGGTGATAACACCGGCAGGAACATTTTCCACGGAGGTGAATGTACGGGCGGCTTCTTTGCGGGCAGAGCCTTCGATCATACCCATACGTGTGTGAGAGTTGAGTGACGAGCCGGCACCGTTGAACATGATGTTGCTTGTGCGGCCAACGCCTAGAAGAATATAATCCAATCCACCAACGTCCTGAATCTGATTTTCGTATGAACGGCAAAAATCCAAAATTGCATCTTTAGGCATGCAGCCGTCAATCAAGTGCACATTCTCTGGGTCGATATCGACATGATCGAGCAAAGCATCTTTCAATCGGGCTATATTTCCGGCTGAAGGAGATGTGAGCGGATAGAATTCATATTCGGCAAAAGCAATCACATTGTGAAAGCTTAGCTGTTCCTCTTTGTGCATGCGGATGAGTTCCTTATATACACTGAGTGGAGAACGGCCGCCAGGTAAAGCGATGACGAAGTTCTCTCCTAATTCTTGTTTTTTACGAATTTGTGTCGCAATTTCTTTGGCAATAGCGAAAGATCCTTCGTCTGCCGACTCATAAATGATAGTCGGAATCTTTTCCAGACGCGTCAGTACGGAATGTTCAAAAGCATTCTCGGGACGATAGTATCTTTGCGGGATGCGTGTCAGAGAAATCTGTGAACTTAAATCTGTTTTCATGTTTATTTTGTGTTTAGTCTGTAAATGATCTTAAATTACAAAAGTAACACATTTTGGTGGGGTATTGTTACCGCCGGTTTTTAAATTTATCTATAAGTTGTTGTTGTAACTAAATTTCCCATTGCCCAGACGGCCCGTATATTCAAATCGGAATCATAGACGACTATATCGGCGTCTTTGCCTACTTCAATAGAACCTTTTCGGGCGAATATATTCATCAGTTTTGCCGGTGTTTCGGACGACATTCGGATGACCTCTTCCAAAGGAATACCTGCTTTTTGTACCATCGTTCGTACGAGTCTGTCCATCGTGGCTATACTCCCGGCCAGAGAAGAACGGTCAGCGAGTTTGCATACACTGTCTTCGATGATGACACGCTTGTCATAAATTTTGTCGGAGCCTCCTGCCGAACAAGCCATAGCATCGGTGATGAGACAGATCCGATCCGCCCGCTTGATGTTATATACCAAGCGTAAGATGGCAGGTGGAACATGTATGCCGTCGGCAATCAGTTCAACAGTCATGGGTTCTATCAGATAGACACTTTCGACGGTGCCTTCGTGTTTGAATTCACGACATTTATGAAATCCATGCATCGCGTTATAAAAATGGGTGGCATGAGTATAGCCCGCCTCGTAGGCAGACTTTACTAAATCGTATTCGGCTTCTGTATGGGCAATGGCTGTGAGTATACCTTTTGACGAGGCATATTTTCCAAAGGCTAAAGCACCTGGCAACTCGGGAGCTGCGTCACAACGCTTGATGCATCGTGTCTCTTCCAGTAATGGCATGTATTCGTCGGGATCAGGATCCTTGATGTTCTCGGGAATTTGTCCTCCAGCCATCATTTTATTGATGTACGGGCCTTCCAGATGAAGCCCGATGATCGGACTGTCCTCCTCAGCCATCAATTTCTCGGTAGTGGCTACGGCTGCGCGTATCATTGGAAGTGTTGAAGCTGCCAGTGTAGGGAGAATGGCTGTTGTTCCGTGCTGCATATGTGCTGCAACGGCCGTACGAAAAGATTCTTCCGTTCCTTCCATAAAATCGTGTCCTCCTCCTCCATGCACATGCAGGTCTATTCCACCGGGGACGACATACATGCCTTCGGCATCGAATACTTTTTCTTCATTCGTGAGAGGCTGGTCTTCATGCTCGAGCTTCCAGATTTTGTTTCCTTTGAGAAATAAATTGCCATGTCCGATCCATCCTTTGGGAGTGAGAATTTTTCCGTTGGCGATGCGTGTTATTTTGTTTACTTTGTCTTGCTGTTCAGTTGTCATATTCCGTTTTCCTTTTTTAATTCTTCCAGTTCGGTCGTTTGCCCTGTCCACAGGTCCATTGCTTCTGCGAGTTGTTTCTTTGTGTCGGAGTAGTCGGAGTAGAGTGAGGAGTCACTACTTCCTTCAGGGGTTGCCAGTCTGGTTTCGATCTCAGAGATTTTGTTCTCTAGTTTACTGATACTGGCCTCTGTGTCGCTCACTTGTTTTTCCAGTTTCTTTAATAACCGGTTTTGTTCCTTCTTGGCTTCGTAAGATAGTTTGCTTTGTGTAGGCTGCTCATCAACTATTACTGATGTTTTTTTTTGCGAAGAGCGTTCCAGTTCTTGTAAGTTGTCTATTTTTTTGTGCTCAAGAAAATCATAAATACCGCCCAGATGCTCTTTCACTCGTTTGTTGCCAAACTCGTAGACTTTGTCAACAAGCTCGTCGAGGAATTCACGGTCGTGCGATACAACGATCACTGTCCCGTCAAAATCCTTTAAGGCATTCTTCAGTACATCTTTCGAAGGCATGTCGAGATGATTCGTGGGTTCATCGAGAATCAACAAATTTACAGGTTCCAACAATAGCCTGATCATTGCCAGCCGGGCCTTTTCGCCTCCCGAAAGAACTTTCACTTTTTTGTCCGAGGCTTCACCGCCAAACATGAAGGCACCCAGGATATCACGAATCCTGGTGCGGATGTCGCCTTGAGCCACGTAGTCGATGGTTTCGAAAACTGTGCGTTCGCCATCCAACAGTTGTGCCTGATTTTGTGCGAAGTAACCAATCTTGACATTGTATCCTATTTGCAGTTTCCCTGTAAAATCATTGATTTCTCCCATGATACATTTTACCAGAGTAGATTTGCCTTCGCCATTTTTACCAACGAAAGCAACCTTTTCTCCACGATTAATAGTAAACGTAGCATGCTCGAACACCAGGTGGTTGCCGAAGCTTTTCGCTACATCTTCGGCAATAACCGGATAGGAACCGGAGCGTGGCGCAGGTGAAAATTTCAGATTCAGCATAGCTGTGTCGACCTCATCCATTTCAATGCGTTCCACTTTCTCCAGTTGCTTGATGCGCGACTGCACTTGTGTCGATTTGGTAGGCTTATAGCGAAAACGTTCGATAAAGGCTTCTGTGTCGGCCAGCATCTTTTGCTGGTTTTCGTAAGCGCGAAGCTGCTGATCTCGTCGCTCCTTGCGGAGTTGCATGAACTCATTATATTTGACTTTATAGTCGTAGATGCGCCCCAGTTCAATCTCAATGGTACGCATCGTTGTATTGTTGATGAATGCGCGGTCATGAGAAACCAGAAGAACCGCATTGGCTCGTGTTGCAATGAACGTTTCCAGCCATTGGATAGATTCGATATCGAGGTGGTTGGTAGGTTCATCCAGCAATAGGATGTCCGGTTTGCGCAGTAATAGCTTGGCTAGTTCGATACGCATACGCCATCCACCACTGAATTCGGATGTAGGACGATCAAAATCTTCGCGTAAAAATCCCAGCCCGATCAGTGTACGTTCCAACTCTGCCTGATAATTACTTCCTCCCATGAGCTGGTAATGCTCTGTCAGGTGTGTCACGCGATCAATCAGGTTCTGATAAGACTCCGTTTCGTAGTCCGTCCTGTTGGCAAGCTGGTTGTTGAGCCGATCGATATCTTTTTCCATATCATGGATATGATTGAAAGCCTGTTCGGCTTCTTCACGTACGGTACAGGTATCGGCAAGCTTCATTTGTTGTGGAAGGTACCCGATGGATGTATCTTTGGGTACACTGACATGTCCGTCCGTAGGAGTTTGCAGGCCGGCTAGAATTTTTAGCAATGTTGATTTGCCGGCTCCATTGCGACCGACAAGGGCGATACGGTCTTTTTTGTTTACTACAAAAGATATATCATTAAAAAGCGTAAATCCGCCAAACTCAACTGTTAGTCCTTCAACTGAAATCATATTTTTCTCTTTAAGCGAGTGCAAAGATACAATCGTTTCTCATAAAAAGGAAGGAATAAGGCGAATAAACCACTATTGTTGCCATTGGGTATGAAGTTTTTAAACGATTTGTTACCTTTGCAGCATGATACAAATTTGTTGTTGATGAAGATTGCATTGATTGTCATAGGAAAAACGGATGCTGCCTATTTCGCAGAGGGAATCAACGAGTATAAATGTCGTTTGAGTCATTATATTCCTTTTACGATGGAGGTTATTTCCGATATTAAGAATGCAAAGAGTCTTAATGAGAGTCAGCAGAAGGAGAAGGAGGGCGAGCAGATTCTCAAAGCACTGCTTCCGGGCGATTATGTGGTTTTGCTTGATGAAGGAGGCAAGGAGTTTACGTCCATGCAATTTGCTTCCTATCTGGAAAAGAAGATGCAGAATGTTCCCAAGCGACTGGTATTCATCATAGGAGGGCCTTATGGATTCAGCGAGGCTGTCTATAAGACGGCTTCCGAAAAGGTTTCGCTGAGTAAAATGACTTTTTCGCATCAGATGATAAGACTTATATTTGTTGAACAACTTTATCGTGCGATGACTATACTCAATCATGAGCCGTATCACCACGAGTAAAAACGGGAGTTTAATAATGATATCCGAACTGAGAGGTTAATTAATCAGCTCTTGCTTTTCAAATACTCGCTAAAGATATCCCGGTAAGCGTCGGAAACGTGGATCACCTCGTTACAGATATATATGCAGTTGTTTCGGTCTATAGAACTGATCTTGTCCAAAGATACGATGTATGAGCGGTGAACCCGCATGAAGCGTGAGGCGGGGAGGAGTTCTTCCACTGCTTTCATCGTCATAAGCGCAGTTAAAGGACGTTTGCCGTCGTTGAAGAAAAAGCGTGTGTAGTCTTTCATGCCGCTTACGTAGGCGATGGTTCTGATATCTACACGTACTAACTGTGAATTACTCTTGACAAAAATGAAGTCGCTGTTTTCATCAGGCTTGATATCTAAACCTGTAGAAGCTGTTCTTTCAAACCATTTGACTGCTTTTGCCGTCGCTTCCAAAAATTTTTTGTAGCTGATAGGCTTCAATAAAAAATCGAGTGCGCTCACTTCGTAACTCTCAAATGCATATTGTTTGAATGCCGTAGTGAAAATAATACGAGTTTCCTCGGAAACCATTCGCGAAAGCTCCATACCGTCGAGGTCGGGCATCTGAATATCTAAAAAAAGAATATTCACCGGATGAAGCTGCTCTATATGGAGCGCCTCTATGGAGTTATCATACGAAGAACTAAGCGTCAGATAAGGCGTTTTATTGATGAAGTTCTCCAGCAGGCGGATGGCAAGTGGTTCGTCATCTACAATCATGCAGGTCAGTTTAGTTGTATTCTGATTCTCTTCCATTTTGTTATCATATATTTAGTATTAGTTGTGCAAAATAGATCTCATCGCGTTGCTCCGTTATTAGCTCGTATTGTTTTGGGTAAACCAGTTCGAGACGGCGTCTGAGATTCTCCAGTCCTATGCCCGAACCGCTGTGGTTGTTCGCACTCTTCGGGAAATAACTGTTTTTGATGGTGAAGATTAGTTTTTTATTTTCTTGACCAAGACGGATATGGATAAAGGAGTCTCGGTTGTTGCTTAGTCCGTGTTTAAAGGCATTTTCTATCAGTGTGATATAAAGCAACGGAAGTATTTTCGGATTCTCAGGCGGACATTCCATTTTAACCTGAATGTCTGTCCTTTCCGGGCAGCGTAGTTGCATTAACCGGATATAATTTTTCATGAAATTAATTTCATCAGAAAGTGGCATTTTAGGTACATTGCTGTCGTAAAGCGCATAACGGAGCAGGTCACTCAACTGACTGATGCTTTCCTGCGCTTCGTCGGGGTCAATTTGTATCAGACTGGAGATGTTATTAAGTGTGTTGAATAGAAAATGGGGGTTAAGTTGGTTTTTCAACCAAGCCAGTTCCGCTTCACTTTTCTTCTGCTCTTCTTCCTGCTTTTTCATCCGCATTTCGCTCCAATATACGGAATAGCGGAAAGCCACTGCTCCTCCAATCGCGATGGCAAACGACGAAATAGAACTGATTGACACCACCATAATAAGTCCTGTAGTGGCATTCGGATTTCCTTTCACAAGAGGAGAGCCCTGATAAAGCAGACTGAGAGCGATGAAAGTGACAATCAGAACAGGAATGATGTTACAGATAAAAAACCATTTCTTTTTGTTGACCAATAATGTCCTTGGAATGATCAGGTAATAATTGATAAAATAGATGAAGGCAAAGGGCAGAAGAATCCATAAAGAAGCCTTTAATACAATTATCATTTCGTTGAGGTTGACGCTGATGACAAAATCAATCAAAGCGGGAAGAATCAGCAAAAGAGTCCAGATGATAAAACTCATGTATTTTACCATGCCTGCCTTATGCTGTATCTTCTCGTTGTCCATTGTCTTCTTTATTGATTATGCGAATATAGGGGTTTTCTTTTAATTGTTTGCCCCGATGGTACCAATTTGTTCCGTCTGCGATTGCTTGTTGATAAGGTCGTCATTGTTGATGGTTTTTTGACTCTTCTTTACGTTGGTTTTCTTGTCGCCGAAAGAGTATGAGACTGAAAGGGCGATCATCCGGATAGGGATTGTCGTGTGTGAAATGGTTTCGTAATCGCTTCCGTGACGGTAACTGTTGATCTTGATATTCTTGCTGAGCAGGGCTGCTGTGCCGAGATTTACGCTGAGTTTATCGTTCAGGAAGGTCTTTGAAATGTTGAAGATATCCATGGTATAGCCTGAAGACCATCCCTGCAGGTTCTGCGTCTTTGTACTCGTCATGAGATTGGCAGAGAAGCGGAGTTGCCAGGGTAGTGTTTGCTGAAATCCGACAAATAGTGAATTGTTCCAGCCATGGTTTTTCATTTCCATCTCGTTGCTGCGAATATTCGTATAGCTGACACTTTCATTGACGTAGATGCGTGTGTTTTTGCTTGCATTCCAGTTGATAAAAGCAGATAAGCCTCCGTTCTTTCGTTTCACGATATTTCCATAGGTAGTGTTGAGTACGTGATTGTTGTAGAAACTGTATTCTTCGATGCCGTTGTTGCAGAGGCTGTAGCGCAGGTTGAGGTTGACAATCCATTTTGCATTGAAAAGATTATAGACAATTCCGAAATTGTGGGCCTCTTCACTTTTGAGATTGCTGTTGCCGTAAGTGATTGCCGTCGGGTCCTGCGTGTTGACATATGGATTCAGGTAGGTGATGCCCGGACGACTGATTCTTAAGTTGTAGGTCAGCCCGATGTTCTTGCTTTGCCCGAGCTTATAAGTGATTGATGCCGATGGAACAAGGTTCCCATAGTTGGAAGTGAAGTCTTCTCCCTTGCCGGAAAGATATTTTACGTCCTGAAATGTATATTCATAACGCAATCCTGCTTTTAACCCGTATTTGGCTTTGTTTAAGGCGTATTCCGAGTAAGCTGCCACGATGTTGTTGTCATGATGATAATTCATGCTGCTGTTGTCGTCGAAGACGTAATTGCCCGATTCATCCAGATAGTATTTTGAGTTCGAACGGTTGCTGCGAAGTATGTATTTCACGCCTGCATCAAAATTCTGCCCTGTTGCAAGCGGCATCGTATAGTCAATCTGGAAGGTGTTTTCCATTGTGTTTGCGTGTTCATTGAGCCAGCGGTCAGTCAGATTGAGCATTGTGTTATCGTCGCTTTCGAAGTCACTATAGGTATTATTTTTTTGAGGGGTTGTTGAAAGACGATAGGATGCAGTGAGGAGACGACCTTTGTGGTTCGCAAACGAATGCTGAAAGTCGAGGCTTCCGTTGATCGAAAAATTATACATGTTTGTGTTTGTCAGAGCCGTGTATCCGAACCCGGTTCCGTAATAACCCCCATTCATCCTGTTGTAGCCTGTTCCGTTATTGTCGTTGCTCATGCCTCTCACCCCGAAAGAAGCGGAAATAAGATTGAGCGAATCCATGTCATAGCTGGCATCTATATCTCCCATCGTTAATCTGACTTTGTTATCCATGTTCTGGTTGAAGTCAATCAGAGAATGGCCGGAACTGCTTGTCTGTGTGCGCTGCATGTCAGTCTTCATGTCTTTCATTCGGGTATAGACATGGTATCCGTTGGCTGAAACGGTCAATTTATCTTTTTGTGAGGTGACGTAAACCCCCGAGAGATAGCCGCGCGAGTTGACTCCGGCTCTCAGTGTGACGTTCGTACCGTTGTTAGTGATTTTTTTCTGTCCCGACTGTTGGTTGGTGACAAGGTTGAGTACCCCGCCCACACCTTCGGCATCGTATTTTGCTCCCGGATTGGTAATAACCTCAATGGATTTAATTAATGAAGCAGGCATAGCCTTGAGAGTGATGGAAGGATTGCTGCTGATCATTACGTTCGGACGGCCATCTACATACACTTTGAAGCTGCTGCTGCCGTTGACGGTAATGTTATCATTCCCGTCGACTGTTACCATAGGCACCTTACGCAACATGTCTATGACGGTGTAGGTTTTCGAGTCAGGATCATCGGCTACACTGTAGTTGAGTTTGTCTACTTCCATGGTTACTAAAGGCTTTTGTGCAACGACCTCTACGGATCCCAACATTTTTACATCGTCTGAGATGAATATTTTACCCAGGTCGAGGGCTTTTTCACCGTTTAAGATGAAGTTTCTTTTTACAGTAGTTTTTCCTACGGAACTAAAGGTAACAATATATTCTCCTTTGCCGTTGACCTTTTCCTGAAATTCTCCCTGTAATCCCGTGGCCGCCAGTGCGATCGGCTTGTCAGGTGCTGATTTCTTTGAAAAACGTATGGTGGCGTAAGGCTCGCTCTCGTTCGTGAGCGAATCCAAAAGTACACCCTTGACAAGCGTCTGAGCGCTTGCGTTCAATGCCATTATCATTAATAATACGATTGCGGCGAATTTGCTTGCTAAATTGATTTTTCTCATAACTTACTGTTTGTTGTTTACGGTATAAAAATATAGCATGCAAATAATTTCGTCAAGAACAATTCGACATTTATCTCGTTTCGTCCGATCATTTCGAACTTTCATCCGACCATTCAATCCTGTTTGTTCTATTGATGTGCGATTTTGTATGTTAGGAGTTGTATTGTGGGGTGGACAGAATAAATAAAAAAAGGTTGAGCGGATTTTTCCAACTCAACCTTTTCTGTGATGATATGTTCAGTATCAGGCTTTTTTAATATATTCCGCAATCCAGTCGCCGACTTCTGTCGTGTGATAGGCTTTGCTATTGCTGGCAATATCCTCGGTAACAATACCGGCATCCATCGAAGCAGCAACGGCTTTACGAATCAGTGCACCTTCATCCGTCAGATTGAAAGCATACTCGAACATCAGCGCACCACTCAGTATGGCAGCCAGCGGATTGGCTATGTTTTTACCTGCAGCCTGCGGATATGAACCATGGATCGGTTCGAATAGCGAAGTATGCAAACCGATGGAGGCCGACGGGAGCATGCCGAGTGAGCCTGTGATGACAGAGGCTTCATCGGTTAGAATATCTCCGAACATGTTCTCGGTGACGATGATATCGAAGCTTTTCGGCCATTGAACCAGACGCATGGCGGCATTGTCAACAAACAGATATTCGGATTCCACATCCGGAAAATCTTTGGCTATTTCTTGAGCCACCTGCCTCCACAGACGTGAAGTAGCCAGAATATTGGCTTTATCAACAACGCTTACTTTTTTACGGCGTTTCTCTGCATACTGGTAAGCCAGACGTACGATACGTTCAATCTCTTCGCGGCTGTAGACACAAGTATCATATGCGGTGTTGCCATCTTCGCTGCGGCCTTGCGGGCGACCGAAGTAGAGTCCGCCCGTCAGTTCTCGGATGCATATAAAATCGGCCCCATCCACCAATTCGGCGCGCAAAGGAGATTTGTGTAATAACGACGGGAATGCAGTTACCGGACGAATGTTGGCAAACAGCCCCAGCTTTTTGCGCATAGCCAGCAGCCCTTGTTCTGGACGTACTTTTGCATCCGGATTGTTATCATATTTGGGCGAACCTATAGCGCCGAAGTAGACGGCATCGCTCTGCATGCAGATATCATGTGTCGCGTCAGGATACGGATTACCTGTTGCGTCGATAGCGCAGGCACCAACCAATGCGTGTTTATAACTAAGTTCATGGCCGAATTTGTTGCATACGGCCTGAACAGCTTTCATTCCTTGTTCCATAATCTCGGGACCAATTCCGTCGCCGGGAAGTAATGCGATATTTAGTTTCATTGTTTTGTATTACGATCAAAATAAACATATTTAGGTTCGGTGGGGATGTATGATTCATCGTCCCAAAGAGTGCTGGTCAGCATCAAGTCGGCACTGTATCGGTTGCATGCTATAGGCACATTGTGTACACGGCACTGACGGAGCAACATCTGTATGTCGGCTTCGTGAGGCTGCGGGTTCAAGTCATCGATCAGAAAAACGGCAAGATCAATTTCTTTACGAACAACCATTGCTGCAATTTCGGCGTCACCGCCAAGCGGACCTGAATGCATACATTTGATATCGGCATGAATTCCTTTCTCTTCGAATGCACTTTGAACCAAGTTGCCGGTTGTCCCGGTACATACAATATGGTGATGTGATAGAAATTTTGCATTATGAGTGGCCCATTCTACCATATCGGCTTTCCGATTGTCGTGCGCTACAAGCGCAATAGTTAATGTTTTCATAATCTAATTATATTATTGTTCAATTTTATTGAGCATTTTGACTGTAGCTTTTATAGCGGCTTCAATCTGATCGGCATCGAGACCGCGCGTTTTGAAGTCTACACCCGCATAATTCCAGCTGATGATCGTTTGCACGAATGCATCGGTGCGACCTCCGGGCGGAATGGAAACGGTATAGTTCGTCAGCATCGGGAATGGTCGTCCGAGGTCTGAGTATATTTTTCTCAATGCACGCACGAAAGCATCATACTGTCCATCGCCTGAAGCTGATTGCTCGTAAGCTTCTCCGTTGATTTCGATCTTCAACGTTGCCATCGGTTTCAAACCCTGGGCCAAAGATAATGAATAGTTCAATACGCGGATACGTTGATCCGATATTGTATCATGATGAAGTACATCACTTACAATATACGGCAGATCTTCGGTTGTAACCATCTCCTTTTTGTCGCCCAGTTCGACAATCCGTTCGGTTACTTTGCGCATGGATGATTCGTCGATATCAATACCCAGTGCTTCGAGATTCTTTCGGATATTGGCTTTGCCGGAGGTCTTGCCTAGGGCATATTCGCGTACTCGACCGAAGCGTTCCGGTAACAGATCGTTACAATACAAATGATCTTTACTGTCGCCATCGGCATGAACACCCGAGCATTGAGTGAACACAAATTCACCAATGATAGGTTTATTCGGTGGTATGTGAATGCCTGAAAAGGTTTCAACCAAACGGCTGGCACTGTTGATCTTGCTTTCATGCAATGTCGTTTCTTCGTTCATTTGATCTTTGAGGATTGCCATAACACTGCTGAGCGGGGCATTGCCTGCGCGTTCACCCAATCCGTTCAACGTTGTGTGAATGCCACGAATGCCTGCACGGATAGCTGAAAAGACGTTAGCAACGGCCAGATCATAATCGTTGTGTGCATGAAAGTCAAATTTCAGATCGGGGTACTTTGTAACCATCTGCTTGCAATAGTCAAAAGTATTCTCAGGGTTCAAGATGCCTAACGTATCAGGTAGCATATAGTGCTTGATAGGCAAATCGCAGAGCGAATCAATCATCTGAAATACATATTCGGGCGAATTTTTCATCCCATTCGACCAGTCTTCCAGATAGATGTTGATGTCGATTCCTCTCTGTGTCGCTTTATTTATAAGCTCGCGAATGTCGGCGATATGTTGTTCCGGTGTTTTACGCAGTTGTTCAGTCACATGTTTGTATGAGCCTTTACACAAAAGGTTATCGACATGGCATCCTGCTGATTCAATCCAGTTGAGTGAAGTTTCGCCATCAACAAAACCGAGTACTTCAAGTTTGTCGATATGCTTGGTACGCTTTGCAATAGACGCGATGTGTTTCACTGCTTCAAATTCGCCGTCGGAAACACGTGCCGAAGCTATCTCGATACGATTGACGCCTAGTTCGAATAGTGCCTGTGCTATACTTAGCTTTTCATGTGCGGCAAACGAAACACCTGTTGTTTGTTCTCCTTCCCGTAGGGTAGTATCAATTATTTCTATCATACTCTTTGGTTTTATTTGTATGCTAATTCATCCTTTGTTCGTAAGCTTCTATTTTGGATTTGTTGGCAAGAAGATAATCGATATCGTCAAGTCCATTCATCAAACAATTTTTCTTGTAGGCATTGATTTCAAAATGTTCGCTTTCGCCAGTCGCCTTGTTGGTGATGGTTTGCATCGGAAGGTTCACTTCGACTTCCGTCTTCGGGTCGGCATAGATAGACTTGAACAGATTACCCAGAAAGGCTTCACTTACCACAACCGGCAGAACGAAATTGTTTAGTTCATTGTTCTTATGGATATCGGCAAAAAAGCTTGATACGACAACGCGAAACCCATAGTCGGCAATAGCCCAGGCTGCATGTTCGCGACTTGAACCGCTTCCGAAGTTTTTGCCTGCTATAAGGATCTTTCCGCTGTAAGTCGGATCATTGAGAACAAAGGATGATATTTTATTCCCCTGTTTGTCATATCTCCAGTCGCGGAACAGATTTTCACCGAATCCTTTCTTATCGGTGGCCTTCAGAAAACGGGCCGGGATAATCTGATCCGTATCTACATTTTCTAAAGGCAGAGGTACGCAGGTCGATGTTATTATATTAAATTTCTGTTTCATCGTTATTTCTAATTTGAATATGTTTATAAATCAGACTTAAACTATTTCATGAACTCTCTCGGATCGGTGATACATCCTGTTATCGCTGCAGCGGCCGCTGCCAATGGCCCGGCTAATAAGGTGCGTGCTCCCGGACCCTGACGTCCTTCGAAATTGCGGTTGGATGTCGATACGGCATATTTGCCTGCAGGAATCTTGTCATCGTTCATTGCCAGACAGGCAGAACAACCCGGCTGACGGATTTCGAATCCTGCTTCGCGAAGTATTGTATCGATGCCTTCATCGCGGATCTGCTTATCAACTTCCCAAGAGCCGGGGACAATCCATGCTATTACATGATCTGCTTTCTTATGTCCTTTGACAATGGAAGCAAATGCACGGAAATCTTCAATACGCCCATTGGTACATGAGCCGAGGAATACGTAGTCGATTTTTTTGCCGAGCAGTTTTTCGCCGGGAGTGAAACCCATATATGACATTGATTTATTGAATGAAGTCTTGACAACTTCATCCATCTTGTCGGTTGTCGGAATGCTGTCTGTTATCGCCATTCCCATCCCGGGGTTTGTTCCGTAGGTGATCATTGGATTGATGTCGGCGGCATCGAAACCAATTTCTTTATCGAAAACGGCGTCGTTCCCGCTCTTGAGCGTTCGCCAATAAGCTACAGCTTTATCCCACGCTTCTCCTTTAGGTGCGAATTCTCGCCCTTTGATATAAGCAAAGGTTGTTTCATCAGGTGCAATCATTCCTCCGCGAGCACCCATCTCTATGGATAAGTTACAGAGCGTAAGCCGGCCTTCCATTGTAAGGCTGCGTATGGCTTCGCCGGCATATTCCACAAAATAACCTGTAGCTCCGCTGGTGGTCATTTTGGACATCAGATAAAGTGCAATATCTTTGGCAATGACACCTTTTTTCAATTTGCCATCGATAGTGATACGCATACTTTTGGGTTTTGTCTGAAGGATACACTGCGAAGCCAGTACCATTTCAACTTCACTGGTTCCGATGCCAAAAGCAACGGCACCCAAAGCTCCGTGGGTCGAGGTATGCGAATCTCCGCAAACAATGGTCATTCCCGGAAGGGTCAGACCACGTTCGGGGCCGACTACATGAATGATGCCGTTCTTTCGGTTCATCATACCATAATAGGAGAGACCGAAGTCGCGTGCATTTCTTTCGAGTGTATCGACTTGTTTTTTCGATATGGCATCGGCAATAGGTTTATCCTGATCGTGGGTAGGTGTATTGTGATCGGGCATGCAGAATATCTGTTTCGGACGGAAACATTGCAGACCTCGTTCACGCAGTCCGTCAAAAGCCTGCGGACTTGTTACCTCATGGCAATAAAGTCTGTCGATGTATAATTGTGTGGGACCGTCATCTACTTTTTGTACAACATGTGAATCCCAGATCTTATCGAATAATGTGTTCATATATCCTATGATTTTGTTGTTCGTATTATATATTTTCTATTTTAAATTTGTTGATACAGTCAACATAAGCTTCTACTGATGCGGCAATAATATCTGTGTTTGCACCAAACCCATAATAAAAGTTTCCACCATATTCAACCTGCATGTGCACCTTGCCTACGTCGTCACTGCCTTTGCTGATGGCCTGGATCGTAAACTCTTTCAGGGTCATCTGTCGGTTGATGATTTTCTTCAATGCCTTGATAGCCGCATCTACAGGACCGTTACCTTCGGCTGCTGCTTCGAACTTTTCGCCGGAGATATTCAGACCTAATGAAGCTACAGACCTTACGCCGACGCCGCTCGTCACTTGCAGGTAATCGATCTTAACGCGATGATTGATGCTCCTGTCGGCTCCGGCCAGTACCAGAATATCGTCATCATGAATCTCCTTCTTGCGGTCGGCCAGTTTTAAGAAATCTTCGTATACCTTATCCAGCTTCTCCTGCGTCAGTTCGATACCTAATACTTCCAGACGATGCTTTAGAGCTGCCCGTCCGCTGCGCGCAGTAAGGATAATTGAATTTTCGTCGATACCTACATCGTGGGGGTCAATAATTTCATATGTCTGTGCATTTTTAAGGACGCCATCCTGATGGATCCCCGATGAGTGAGCAAAGGCATTGCGACCGACGATGGCTTTGTTCGGCTGTATAGGCATGTTCATCAAGCTTGAAACCATACGGCTTGCCGGATAAATCTTATGCGTATTGATATTCGTATCGATGTTTAATTCTTTATGGCTCTTTAGTATCATAACAATTTCTTCCATCGAAGTGTTGCCGGCACGTTCGCCAATTCCGTTAATAGTTACTTCTGCCTGACGTGCACCATTCATTATTCCGGCTATCGTATTTGCCGTGGCCATTCCAAGATCGTTGTGGCAATGCGTTGCAATGATGGCATTCTGTATCCCGTCCACATGATCGAACAGATATTTGATTTTTGCCCCGAACTCATCAGGAAGGCAATAACCTGTTGTATCGGGAATATTGACAACCGTTGCACCTGCTTTGATGACAGCTTCTACAACACGAGCCAGATATTCATTATCTGTGCGTCCCGCATCTTCGGCATAGAACTCAACATCCTCTACATATTTGCGTGCATATTTGACTGCTGCGACAGCCCGTTCGACGATCTCTTCGCGTGTTGAATTGAATTTGTATTTGATGTGATAGTCTGACGTCCCGATACCTGTGTGGATACGCTTGTGCTTAGCAAATTTGAGTGCATCGGCTGCTACTTCGATATCTTTTTCTACTGCTCTGGTTAGTGCACAAATGGTTGGCCAGGTAACTGCTTTTGATATTTCAACAACCGAATTGAAGTCGCCCGGACTTGATACGGGAAATCCGGCTTCAATAACATCTACACCTAATGTCTCCAACGCTTTTGCTACCTGAATTTTTTCAATTGTGTTTAATTGACAGCCAGGTACCTGTTCTCCATCACGGAGTGTTGTGTCGAAAATAAATAATTTGTCTGACATAATTTTTATATTATCCTTAATATTGATATTCCCGTTTGTTTTAATGAAAAAAGCCTTTCTCACAGGGAAGTGGGAAAGGCTTTTTTGTTTATACCCGCTTAAGCAATACATCTCACTTCCTATTTCGTTTCCAAAGTAGAATAATCGATAGGGAAATAATGAGACTGTTAAACATTGTGTATTGCATAATTTATTTTTGCTTTTACTTTTAAAAACGATGCAAAGGTACAACCTTTTTGTCAATATCCAAATGTAATTATAAATATTTTGCCTCTATTTTCTTACAAACCGTAAGTTTTACCTAAAATCAGGAACAAATTATTATTGTTATCCCTGTCAAATCTGATAAGTGTTTACTTTTGGATAGTGAACTTGTCGAGTTCTTTACCTTCAACATCCGTTACCTTTACTTTTAGTTCGTTTCCAATGGCTTCGGCTTGGAAAACTGAATTATTGGAATTGACGATAATAGGAAAATGAATGGCATTGTTGGGTGTGTCATGTCTGTACAGATGCAGATGTCCGCACAGCATCAGGTCTGGTTTGGCTTCGTTGAGAAGCGGAACAAACTTGTTCATAATCTCGCGTTGTCCATGCCAGCCGTTTTCAGGAGGCATGTGTCCGACGATAATTTTAAAGGGTGCTTCTTTATACTCATTGCTCTGTAATACTCCACGCAGCCAGTCGGCTTGCTCTGTGCGATAGTTGTCGTAATCGGTGATTCCGGCATATTCGATATCGTTGTCAGGCTTGTCCTCACCTGTATCCAGTATGACAAAATAGATCGGTCCTTGACGGAACGTATAATATATGTTAGACTGCTTGGGTGAAAAATAGCGTTGGAACTCTGTTGCCATTGTGCCACGTGTTTCGTGGTTGCCGCGTGTGTAGTACATCGGTATCTGCGAAGCGAACAGCTTGGTTGCAGTGTCCATGAATCCGCCGAAGACCTGTTCTTCGTCATTGAAAATCGAGACCATATCGCCGTTAAAAATAAAGAAATCTGTATTTTTCAGGTCGCATTTTGAAATCAATGTGCTGAGTACATCGTTACGTCCGTGTATATCATTTACCATAGCGAATGATATGGAGGAGGCATTTGTATTACAGGTCTTGAAAGAAAGCGGTTTTTTGCTGTATACATCCGTTGCCGCTACATTTCCATAAATCACATGGTTGCTTTTATGTTCGAGTACTTCTTGTGCGTAGACACGGTAGCGGTAGCGAGTGTTGGGCTGTAGTCCTTTCAATTGAACGACATGAACGGTCGAGGTGTTTTTTACACCACAGCGGCTGTCGAAGAATTTGGAGCGTTCTGTGGAATAAAAACTGTCGTCACCATCGGGAGCCAGTTCAACCCAGCCGACAGAAGGTTTATCGGCTATCCAGACAATTGTTACTTCATTCGCTGTCAAATTTTGCAGATAGGGTCCGTGTATCAGGTGTATATCCTCTGCACTCCATGCAGAAAGACAGGCACATAAGAAGAATACTAAAATACAGGTAATCTTTTTCATGAAATTTTCTTTTTGTTATTGTCACAAAATTACAATATAAACTTGTAAAGAAAAAAAATCAGGCTCTATTTCCAGTCGCTAAATTCAAAACTAAGCTGTTCCCAGGTGTGTTTTTCGTTTTCCGTTAATGGATTGGATACCGAAAGGCCTATTAACCGGATCGGATGGTTATCGTATTTTACTTCGTTGAGTAGCTTCTTGGCTATAGGAAGTATTATTTCCAGGGTGGTGAGTTCTTTGTTTTGTGTAAGACTTCTTGTAATCTGATTGAAATCGTAAAATTTGATTTTCAATGTGAGTGTATTTCCTTTAAAATCGGCATGTTGCAATCGCTCCACCAGTTCGGTCGCAACATGGTAGAGTTCGATGATGACCGGAATCTTTTGTGTGATATCTTTCTCCAGTGTGTGTTCGCAACCTACAGATTTACGGATACGGACAGCTTCGACAGGTCGTTCGTCAATGCCTCTGGCAAACTCATAATACAGGAGACCTGCTTTACCAAACTGCCGGGTAAGCATTGTCACCGAACATTCTTGCAACTGTGCGCCGTTATGAATGCCCAACGAATGCATCTTTGTTGCTGTAACATGTCCTATACCCCAGAACGATTCGATAGGTAGATGTTTTATAAACTCTTCTGCCTGAGAAGGATGAATGGTACATAGTCCGTCCGGTTTGCGGTAGTCTGAGGCGATCTTGGCAAGGAACTTATTGTATGAGACGCCCGCTGAAGCCACCAGATGCAATTTTTCGCGGATAAGTTTTTTTATCTCTTTGGCCATATCGACGGCCAGCTTGATCTGTGGCTTATTCTCCGTCACATCCAGAAAGGCTTCGTCAAGCGATAATGGTTCAATCTTGTCGGTATAATTGTGGAATATCTCATGAATCTGCTTTGATATTTCCTTATATACTTCCATCCTTCCAGGCACAAAAATCAGTTGAGGACACATTCGCAGAGCCATTTTCGACGACATGGCCGAGTGTATGCCGAACTTTCTTGCCTCATAGCTTGCTGTTGCTACTACACTCCGTTCTTCGGCTTGACCTACGGCTATCGGTTTGCCACGTAGCTCCGGATGATCGCGTTGTTCGACCGAAGCGTAGAATGCATCCATATCAATATGTATGATTTTGCGTAGCATCAGGGTTATGATTCTTCATTTTTACCGCTGTCGTCCTCGTCGTCGAGTGTTCCTATTTCAGGAAGTATTGCACGGGCCTCCTTGTCGCTTAGCGTGTCGACATCTTTCAGCTTGCGCTGGATAGCTCTTGTGCGCGTACCTAATACCTCATCTATCTGTCCGCTGGCCGACTGCAGATTCTTTTGTGCTTTCTGCAGCATGCCTCCGATTTTTTCGAACTCTTTCTTTACGGCGCCCAGGATGGTCCATACTTCGCTGGAGTGTTTTTGTATGGCCAGTGTGCGAAAACCCATTTGCAGACTGTTCAATATTGCCGCCAGTGTCGTTGGTCCTGTAACGATAACCTTATAGTCGCGTTGTAGTTCTTCCAGCAGTGATGCACGGCGAACCACTTCGGCGTAAATGCCTTCGAAAGGGAGGAACATGATGCCGAAATCAGTCGTCGCCGGTGGCGCCAGATATTTGTCGGATATATCTCTGGCCATTTTTTTGATGGTTGCTTCCAATTGTTTGCCCGAAGTCTCGATAGCTGCTGCATCGCCTTTATCGTAAGCATCCATCACCTGTTCGTATACATCTTTCGGGAACTTTGCATCGATAGGCAAATAGACAAAGTCGCGTGAATCGTCGCGGCCAGGAAGCTTAACAGCATATTCCACCACTTCATCCGATCCTTTGCGCGTATGAACATTCGCTTCATATTGTTCGGGTGCAAGAATCTGTTCCAGAAGCATATTCAGTTGTATCTCTCCTATATTTCCGCGCGTTTTCACATTACTCAGCACACGTTTTAGTCCGCCAACATCCTGAGCCAGGGTCTGCATCTCGCCCAGACCTTTTTGTACGTTTTCCAGCTGTTCGCTAACGAGTTTAAACGACTGGCCGATACGTTCATTGAGGGTCTTTTGTAATTTTTCATCAACGGTGGTGCGAATCTCTTCCAGTCTCTTTTCGGTATTGTCGACGAGCTGTTGCTGTTTTTTGTCCATATCGCTGAATTTCTCTCGTTGCAGATTGTTGAATGCAGCAATGCCTTTTTCGAAAGTATTGCTGAAGTCGCTTAGCGATTGTTTCAATTCATTACGACTCTCGCGGACTGCAGTATTCGATTCTTCACGGTTGATCCGGAAATCTTCACGAAAGTTCTTTTCGATGCGTTCAAACGAGCGTTGCACATCATCCATCAGATGTTTCACTTCTGCATCCGTTTCATTATGCTTTTGTTGAAAATGAAACACAATCTGCAAGAGGAGTATAATAGCCAGTAAACCTATAATCAGGTAAGTCATATCTTTTGTTTTTGCTTCAAAAATACAAAATTCCATTCTCTTATGCAAGAAGAAAAACGTTATGGAGATAAGCTTTCTCTTGCATAATCTTGAGTTGTAAATAGAAAAGTATTATTTTGACATTTTGACATTTTGTTAAATAAACCCTGTGTGATACGGCTGTGTGAGTACTATCAGGCGATGATAAATTTTTATCGCAATGTCCGAAAGTTTGGGTTTGACGGAATGTCTCTTTTCTGTTGATAATATTGAATTTATGGTCTTTTGTATGTGTGTTTTTATTACAATAGTTATTATTTATTTTAAAAATGTAATATAATGATAATTTATTTATGTTTCCAATTTGTGGATAAAAAATGAATATTCCGAAATAGAGGATGAGGATATCTTTCATTTTTTGTTAATTCATTCGAAATCATCCTCCAATTTAATCGAATGTAGTGTTCTTTTCATCCGAATGCAAGGTCCATTTCATTTGAATGAAGGAGTATGTACTTTCGGATGAATAATGTATATACTTTTAGAATCAAAATAAGTGAGCTTTGAATGCAAAAGTATATACTTTTGCATGGAGGAAATGGGTACATATCTCTTCTATAATAGTTTTTTTGGAAATGTTGTTGTTAGCATTTCGCGAAGAAATTATACAAACCGAAAGTAATTCATCACGAAATATATCTTTTTGTTTTGCACCTTTCTTCCTGTTACGAAAGATAAAGAATAACGAATAGAGAAGGATAAATTTTCGGCTCGAGGCGTTTATTATATGATGAGTGAATTATCGGATTATATTTTATACTAAAGAAGGTTAATCGAAAAACTTTCATTGTCTGCAACTGTTTTATAAATAAAAAAGCGATACTTTTGTATCGTTGCTTGAATCAATAATAAAATAGAAGAAAAATGGCAACAGTTACATTAAAAGGAAATAGCATTCATACAAATGGCGTTTTGCCAGTTGTAGGTTCTATGGCACCGGATTTTACGGGAGTTAAGAACGATTTGACAGAATTATCTTTGAGTGAATTGAAAGGTAAAAATGTGGTGATCAATATTTTCCCAAGTTTGGATACGGCTGTATGTGCAGCATCGGTAAGACGTTTCAATAAAGAGGCTGCATCGATGCCGAATACAATAGTTTTGGCGTTATCGAAAGATTTGCCGTTTGCTCAGGGTCGTTTTTGTACGGCCGAAGGCATTGATAAGGTGATTCCTCTTTCTGCATTTCGTTGTTCTTGTTTTGAGGACAAATATGGAATGTTGATGGTGGATGGCCCGCTGAAAGGCTTGCTGGCGCGTGGCGTGGTAGTCGTTAATCCTGAAGGTAAAATTGTATATGAGGAACTTGTTCCGGAAATTACAATCGAGCCGAATTATCAGGCGGCTATTGATTCGTTAGTCAAGTAAAGATATTATTGTTTTTCATTGGTTAAAGTTAAGGGTTAGTGTAGAGAGCCGTCGGATGTGAATCCCGCGGCTTTCGTTTTTCTGTTGTCTTTGTTAAAAGAATGCATAATGGCTTGTCAATCCATATTTTTGTGTATTTTTGATTTTGGTTTAAATCTATAATCATATGGATAAATACTTGTCGATATCATTGATGTTGTTGTTTGCAACCACCCTGTTTGCACAACAGAAAGATGTTTCAGGAGTCGTTACCGATAGTAAG
>JAQWBH010000342.1 GCA_028707405.1 Parabacteroides sp.
TAAAATCCGTATTTTAAACTGATGTTATTGGAAATCGTATAAGATAATGACAAGGAAGGACGCAGAAGCCAATAATTATATTTCTCGGAATCCTGACGATAATACTGGCGGTTGCCTCCCAGTCCCAGTACATAATTAAATTTCTGATTCGTGCAGCTTAATTGAGAATAGAAGTAACTGTCGGCTGTTGTCATCTGATTGACGGCATCACTCGTCCCTGTATATTCGTTTCTGGTATGGGCTTGTGAATGTTTTATTCCTATCAGGAGCGACAGTTTTTCAAACTTTTTGGAATACCGGGCTTCGCTGATCAACGAATATTTCTTCCCTTTCGTATAATATTTGTAGCTGTTAAATGGAACTTTAAGCGAATCGTTCGTGTATTCCTGATAAGATTGTCCATTCTTTGTATCTATATAAGTCCCGACTATGTTTGCTGTAATCGTTTGATTATTTCGAAGATAATGTCTATAGAACATGTCTATTACAGGTCTATGAAATTTTTCTGTCGGATTTGTTAGCGAATAATACGCCGTCTTGTTTGTTTCGGTAACATATTGTTTATGCCCCCTGTCCGGACTGTCATAAAATGTACCGGTCAGTTTCGTTTCAAAAATGTATTTTTGGGGTTTTGAAAGATTATAGGTCAATTCAACATTGTTTTGCATATACTTCAGTTTGGTATTTATACCCATTCTATTTATGAGAATATCCGTTCCGTCCTGTAGCATATAATGATCTTCCTGATTTATGTAACGATCTTTTACCTTTCCATAATCCATATCATATTGAAGGGAAAATTCCGACAGCTTATAATTGTATTTTGAATATATCGTGTTATTCCCATTGCCTGTTGTGACCGCATTCGTCGTATTTATACCTGTCACAACTCCCGAATAACGGCGTTTCATCACCAGATTGACTACAGCCTCCACATTGTCATCGGCATATTGCACACCGGGAGCATCAATATATTCAACACGTAGAACCTCATCGGGCTGTAACGACAGGAGGTCTGCCTTTGAAGCCAGCTTGTCGTTGATGTAGACCGCCACATTTCCTCCACTTTTGGTAATGGTTTTTTGTACGATGTTAACCTGCAGCCCGGAGAGCATCAAGTGGTTCAACAGATCAAAAGCGTCTGTTGAATTTTTAATAATGTACTTTTGCGGAAAAAGGATCTGTTTGTCGATTTGTGTAATTGTCCGCGGTGCTGAAACGGTTACTTCACCCAACTCTGTAACCGTTTTGCTTAGCGTAACCTTGCCTATATCCACAAGTCCTTTGGAAAGCTTTATTTCATACGATTTTTCTTTATAGCCTATGTGCGAGAATCCCAATATGACAGTGGTGTCTTTATATATTCTCAAATCCATAGTGAACCGGCCTTTCTCATCGGAGGCCGTTCCGTAAGAATGGGTATGATTCCCCTTATTCAGTAATACAATATTTGTTGATTCAAGCGGCATTCCGGATTCGTCGACAACTGTGCCCTTTATTTGGGCATCCAATACAAATGGAAATATCATTCCAAAACACATGATCAGATATAATGTTCTCATAATTACTATGATTTAAATTTTAATATCAATGACCCTGATCGTCTTTTTCATTCGAGAAACACAATTTTTATCAGGTTTAGGGGAATATACTCTATTTACAGGTATAGACGAATAAGTCTTTTGTATGTTACACTATTTTGTGATTATTTAAAAAAAATAATTTTTTCTGGATTCTGTTTTGACTTACAATAAAAGAGTTTAATGTATATAGTATCTAGCTAAAAATAAAAATATTACCACCATCGGTTTCTAAACCTCAGACACACATGTTTACTAAAAATGTGTCATGTAATCGTTCTGCAGAAACAGAGAAGGGAGTTTTCTATTAGAATCTTACTCCGAAGAACCATCCGAACCACATTGCTTTCTGATTGTTTTGAAATGCCTGTGAGATGATATTGCTGCTGTTTCCGCTAAATGATATCTTCTCTGCGGAATGGCTTTTTTCATTCTCTTTGTTTGGATCATAGATATTGAAAGACAAGCCGCTTGTAAGGGTCAAATGTTTTTGAAGACTGTAATTGACACCCAAAGAACAATAAGTGCTGGAATTTCTATTAGAGCATAAAGACTACTACGTTTCTCGTAATAAATTACTAAACACTATATGGAGTAACGATATCGCTTGCGATTCATTGTATAATTGCATTTGTCACCTCCGAACTTATCTATCGCAGGGAGGACAATGTCTTATAGAAAATAATCGAAACAAGGGATATAAAATATCTTTACAACCAACGTTATAAACAACACATCATATCCGAATCTTTTTTCTTCCATTAAAATACCATCTGTATTTCTATATTAAACGATAATGCTTAATTTGGCACCGCTCAATTAAGAATAGCCATATTTGTATCATCCAGGAAAAATTTCTCTTAATTGATGAAATTCTTTCATGAAACTTGCGTCTAACGTTCAGAATTTATTTAAGAAACAGATGGAAACATTACAAACACAATTTGCGCAGATTGTTAAAGAGAACAAAAGTACCATTTACACCGTATGCTATATGTTCTCCAAGGATTCCGAAGAGGTAAACGATCTATTCCAGGAAGTGCTGATAAACCTTTGGAAAGGGATCAATTCCTTTAAGGAACAAAGTAACATTCGTACATGGATTTACCGGATTGCTCTCAACACTTGTATCTCTGTCGAAAGAAAGAAAAAAAAGATAGAGACCGTATCACTAAGTGTAGATATCAACTTATTTGATGATACAGATGAAGAGGCAAAACAGATAAAACTCCTGCACGATCGGATAAATAAGTTGCAGCCTTTCGATAAGGCCATTGTTCTGCTTTGGCTGGAGAATATAAGCTATGATGAAATTGGAGCGATTGTTGGTATTTCAACAAGAAATGTGGCCACACGTCTGTTTAGAATAAAGGAAAAATTAAAAAGTATGTCTAACGATTAAAAATGCAGTAAGAAAATGGAAAATATAATAGAAAACGCAGAGCTGGAACAGATGAAGGAACAAATGAATTTACTAAAAGAAAAGCTTGAAAAAGAAAAAATAGTAAACGAACAACTTCTTCGTGTGGCAATGAAAGAAAAAGTATCGAGCCTGAACCGTGATGCCGTTGTTATTGTTATTGTAGCTCTATTGGGCATACCTTATTGCACATGGGTGTTCGCCTCAATAATTAACGTTTCGTGGTGGTTTATCGGCGTTACAGATATATTCTTCTTGGTTGCCGTGGTATACACCTATTTTTCTCATAAAGACATAAGAGCAAAAGAGCTTATGGACGGTAACCTTATTGAGGTGAGTCGCAAGATAACCCGGATGCGGCGTATGTATGCCAATTGGTTGAAATTCAGTATTCCATTTGTTATCGTATGGTTTGCATGGTTAATGTTTGAAGCATTGGGTAATAATGCAGATAATGGAATACCTTTCGCTATCGGCGGAGTAACAGGTGGCATTATTGGCTCCTGGATTGGAATAAAAATGTATCGTAGAACAAGAAAGAAGTCGCTTGATGTGATTTTACAAATAAAAGAGTTGACTGAAGAGAGATAAAATTCCGCACAACAACAAAACATCCTATTAGTCAATGCATTAATAGGATGTTTGTATATATGTCAATGAAGCCAATAAAATACCAGAACAAAAGTCAAAGAAAAAAGATCCATTCAAAACTTGTTCTTCTCATGTATTTTATCTAACATTGCTCAACATTATTATATTATTTAGTACACATGAAACGAGAAGCTTTTAAAATGTTTTTAAAACCGGGATGCGAAGCTGAATATCAAAAGAGACATGCAGCTCTATGGCCCGAAATGAGAGCGTTGCTTTCGAAAAACGGCGTATTCGACTATTCTATTTATTGGGATAAAGAAACCAACATCCTTTTTGCTTTCCAAAAGACAGAAGGCGATGGCGGTTCACAAGATTTGGGTGGTTTGGAAATTGTACAAAAATGGTGGGCATATATGGCCGATATCATGATTGTCAATCCGGACAATTCGCCGGTATCCATACCATTAAAAGAAGTTTTCCACATGGATTAACACTGATCAGCTAAGATCAGGAGGTTCCTCCAGTTTTATGATCTGGTCTTTGTTAACCAGAAGGACGCCTTTCATCTTTTCAGAAAAGAGAATGGCGTCCTTCAAAGTTTTATTTGCAAAAACTATCTTTTACTTGCAGCAAGCACAACGCGGTTTGATCTGTTTGAAGAAATCATTTCCTTTATTATCGACCAAGATAAATGCAGGGAAGTCTTCCACTTCAATTTTCCAGATAGCTTCCATACCAAGTTCCGGATATTCTACACACTCAATGCTCTTAATATTGTTTTGAGCAAGAATGGCAGCCGGGCCACCGATACTTCCCAGATAAAATCCACCGTGCTTTTTGCAGGCGTCAGTTACTTGCTGACTACGATTACCTTTGGCAAGCATGATCATACTACCGCCATGACTCTGGAATAAGTCAACGTATGGATCCATACGGCCGGCCGTTGTCGGCCCCATCGAACCACAAGCCATCCCTGCCGGAGTTTTTGCGGGACCGGCATAATATATCGGATGATCCTTAATATACTGTGGCAGATCTTCACCCTTATCCAGACGCTCTTTAAGCTTAGCATGAGCTATATCACGACCAACGATGATTGTTCCGTTCAATGAAAGGCGTGTTGACACAGGATACTTGTCTAATTCCTTAAGAACCTCTGACATCGGTTGGTTAAGATTAATCTTTATGGCATTGCCTTCACCTGCCTGACGCATCTCGGCCGGGATCAGTTCGCCTGGATTGCTATCTAATTTCTCTATCCAGATACCCTCTTTATTAATCTTGCACTTGATGTTTCTGTCAGCCGAACAGCTAACGCCCAAACCGACCGGACAAGAAGCTCCATGGCGCGGCAAACGGATAATACGTACATCGTGAGCAAAATACTTGCCTCCGAACTGTGCACCAAGACCGATATTATGAGCCTCTTCGAGTACTTGCTTTTCGAGCTCGATATCACGGAAAGCACGTCCATACTCATTGCCCGTTGTAGGCAGACTATCATAGTAGTGTGTAGAAGCGAGCTTCACAGTGAGCAGATTCTTCTCGGCAGAAGTACCACCGATAACAAACGCGATACGATAAGGCGGGCAAGCAGCCGTACCCAGTGTTTTCATCTTCTCAACCAGGAATGGGACAAGCGTTTTCGGATTCAAAATGGCTTTCG
>JAQWBH010000343.1 GCA_028707405.1 Parabacteroides sp.
TGATAACGTAGATTTGTCGTCAGCCATATTCAACAACACCAATTTGAGTGGCGCCGACTTGTTGAAGGCAGCTAATTACAATATTAATCCAGGTACCAACCGATTGACAAAAGCAAAGTTTTCATTGTCCGAAGCGATGTCGCTGCTTTATTCCATGGATATAGAAATAATCTGAGAACAAACGATTCTCAATGCGATCTTTGCATTACAGGGGCAATCATGAAGAGTAATTTGATATTGCAAGCTCTTTTTGTAGTGGATTGTAGCTTGCTTTATTTCCTGATGTAGTCATATTTGGATTAGAATGCTGTTTGATTTCTTTCTTCGGTAGACAATGAGCACTTCTGTTATGTATCAAAAATTGATGTTTTAATCTTTGAAAATGCGTTTCGAATGGTTTAGGAAATTCATTCGAATGTACGGACTGTTTCATTCGAATGAAACCTCTGACGCATTCGAATGAAATGATTCTTTCATCCGAATGTATTTCGAAATGCATTCGAATATATTTTTGTGCATTAACCATTTGTTTTATAGTGCATTGTATATTTAATGGCCTTTTTATTGCATAAATGAGGCTGTTTTTTACAAAAAAGCGGAATTATCAAAATACTATGTTTCTCAAAGTCTCTTCAAGTTTATTCTTTGGAGTAGGTATGTAAACGGAACTTTGCCGTAAAACCTGCTTGTGGTTTATGAAAAGGAGTCGCCCTGTAAATCAAGACGGCTCCTTTTTATGGCATCGGGAAGTATTGTCAGATGCGGTCTAGAACTTTTTCTATAAGATCTGTCATCGTCCCTTTGTAGTCTGTATCCATGTTTTTTGCCACGCGTCCGGCAATGATGCAGCAAATGGTCATCGCCCGATGTCCCATCAATGCGGCAATTCCGGCAAGCGAAGCGCTTTCCATTTCGTAGTTCGTGATCTGATGTCCGGCGTAATAGAAAGCTTCTATTTTGCGGTTCAGATCCGGATCGGCAAGAGGAAGACGCAGTTGGCGGCCTTGTGGACCGTAGAATCCGTTGGCTGCTATCGTTGTACCACGTAGGATATCACTGCCGGTAATCTGTTCAACAAGAGAATTATCGGCTGTGACTACATACGGTTTAAGCCGTTCGATCTTCCAGTCAAGCTGTTTCAGCAGCTCTTCCTCGAAGGTAACATCGCGTACTTTTTCTGTGTCACCGTAGAAATATAGTACACCGTCGAACCCGATGGATTTCTCCGCTGCAACATATGTCCCTACCGGCGTGAACGGCTGCAGACCGCCAGAAGTACCTACACGAACCAGCGTGAGTTGCCTGAAATCAGGACGGATTGTTCGCGTTGCGAAGTCGATGTTTGCCAGTGCATCAAGTTCATTCATCACGATATCAAGATTGTCGCCGCCGATACCGTGCGAAAGAGTGGTGATTCGTTTCCCTTTATAGGTACCGGTTACGGTATGAAACTCGCGGCTGGATACTTCACATTCTTTTGTGACAAAATAAGAAGCAATCGTGTTCACCCTGTCCGGGTCACCAACCATCACTACCCGGTCGGCCAGCTGCTCCGGCTTCAGATGCAGATGAAAAGCACTCCCATCTGCATTAATAATCAATTCTGACGGTTCAATCATTGCTTATCCTTTTAATGGCTGTGAAGAGGCTGCTGATGGTTTTGAGATAGCGTCGCGCATGTTTGTGTCAGCTTCAATATTCTTCATTTTATAATAATCCATGATGCCCAGATTGCCAGAACGGAATGCATCGGCCATGGCGCGCGGAACTTCAGCTTCGGCTTCGATTACTTTCGCACGAGCTTCCTGTGCTTTGGCTTTCATTTCCTGTTCGATGGCAACAGCCATCGCGCGGCGCTCCTCGGCTTTAGCCTGCGCAATATTTTTGTCAGCCTGAGCCTGATCCATTTGTAGGAATGCTCCGATATTCTTGCCAATATCGATATCGGCAATATCGATGGAAAGAATCTCGAATGCTGTGCCGGCATCCAGACCTTTGCGGAGTACGAGTTTTGATATCGAATCCGGATTCTCGAGCACGGTCTTGTGATTCTCCGATGAACCGATGGATGAAACGATCCCTTCGCCAACACGGGCTAAAACCGTTTCTTCGCCGGCACCGCCGACCAGCTGCTTGATGCTCGCACGAACAGTGACGCGTGCTTTAGCAATAAGCTGGATACCGTCTTTGGCAACAGCTGTCACGGGAGGGGTATCGATCACTTTCGGGTTGACCGACATTTGTACGGCTTGGAATACATCACGACCCGCAAGGTCAATGGCAGTAGCCATCTGAAACGGCAGATCGATGTTCGCTTTAGATGCGGATACAAGGGCATGAACCACTTTCTCTACATGACCGCCCGCCAGATAGTGAGCCTCCAGTTCATCGCGCGTCAATGTTTTGATACCGGCTTTGTGGGCCTCAATCATGGCACGGGTAATAATATATGGCGGCACGTTACGGATACGCATCAGGAATAGTTGGATGAGCGAAATGTTGACTCCCGAAACTTTAGCCGAAATCCATAACAGAATCGGTACATAATGAAAGAAGATAATGAGCAGCAACACTGCCGCGCCTAAAAGAACGAATGGTAAAATAGTAATTTCCATATTAATTTTATTTTAGGTGATTATTTATTTTTACGTTTAACAATGACATTGTACCCTTCGACACGGATGACTGTCACTTCGGATTTTTCTTCAATAAGCTCATCGAGCGATTTGGCTTCAACAATGATGCCGTTGATGGAGGCTTTGCCGATAGGAGCAAGGCGCGAAACAGTGACGCCTTCGTCGCCCACTTTGATGCCCATGTCCTTACTGGAGGCGAGTTTCGAATCGACATTGGTTTTTAGTGCAATGCGGCTGAGTGATTTGGCCCTCAGCATCCAGATAAAAGCAATACCGAACGTGATCAGTGTGGCGATGAGGGCTATGTTACCTGTCCACCAGCTGAGCTTGTAGGCATAATATAAACCTCCCACAGCAAAGATAAATCCGCCAATACCGGCAACGGTAATACCCGGAAAGAGAAATATCTCCAGCAGGATAAGGATCACGGATGTGATAAGCAAGAATGTGATAATGAATACGGCAAACATATCAGTATAATTTATCGTTTGTTATTCAGATAATTGATCTCAGCATTGCGGGCGTCCTTTTCTAATGATTCGGGTTGTCCGTAAAGATTATATAACTCTCCTTCGGCTTTCAGTATGGTTGTCTTCAGCTGCTCCCGGCTGCCTTGGGCTGCTTTTGTATAAGATGTACGCAAACTGTCGAGTTTGTTTTCCATATTTTTAATCTGTTTGTTTACTGCCATATATTTCTCATAGATATTGCGGGCTTCAGGACTTTTAAATTCATGGAGCGTGTAATAGGTTACCCCGTTGCCCAGCATGAATTCAAAATCTTTCTGAATTTTTTTCTCGCCTGATGTCGACTGCGTGTGAGCCAATCGTACCAAGTCAGCATAGTTTGCACCCGGCTTCCACGAGTCTTTAATAGATGTTATTTCTGCACGTGCACGCTTCATCGACATATCATCGCTCTCGATGCGGCTGTTGTTGCTGTTCGGAATAAACAGGTATACGCAGGCTTTGCCTTCGGGTTGGAAACGGTCTGAAACGAACCATCCTAGGTTTTTCATTTCGTCGTATACGATCATGTAATCGTTGTATATGGAGTTGAAAGGCATACCAAGTTGTTCGGGAGTCAGATAAGTGTCGGAATTGATATTGTAACGTGTAACAAAGAGATCGTAGCCACCGATGGAACCATTGGCTTTTGATGCGTAGTAGATTGTCACGCCATCAGAAAGGACGTAAGGGTAATTGTCGTCTTCCTTGCTGTTTATAGTCATGGGAAGCTGCTTTTCGTCACCCCATTTTCCCATAAGTAGCGACTGGGTAAAGAGACAGTAGTGGTTATCACCCGAAGAATGAGCGTAGTATATTTTGTTTCCTTTCTGGTTCTTATATACGATAGAATTGATATCTTCATTGGTCCCGAAAAATTCCTTGAATGGCATGAGCGATCCGGCTTCGTTGCTCAGCGTATAGGCAGAAAGAAAATGATCTTTGTCGACAACGATGCTGTCGATGATCTGAACATCTTCGACCTTATCCACCATGCGCTGGCAAGTTTTTGAGATTTCTTGTTTGGCTTCCCATTCTGCGGTTTCTTGTTTCTTTTTGGTCAATTGTTCAATATATTCGTCATACATGGCTACAGATTCGTCGAAACGGTAGGTTTTGAAATAGATATCGGCCAGATATCGGCAGGCATTCAAATCTTTGTGTTTATATGCCGTATTGAGATGCTTTTCGGCTGTAGCGATGTCTCCAGTCTCATAACAGCATACGCCATACCACAAATTGTATGACGGATTGCCTGGTACCTGCCGCACAAGCTTTTCGAAGGCCGGCATGGCTTCGGCATACTTTCCTTCGTTGTACATTTTTTTTGCCTGATCAAGGCTTTGTGCAGAGATAGTGCTGCAAAGCATTGCTACTCCTATTGTGTAAAACAGTTTATTTGAAAACCACTTCATTGTTCGATATTTTTCTTATGATATACGGAGTTTCAAAGGTAAGAATATTTTCTGTTGTTCAAACAAATCGAGAGAGAAATATGTAATTTTGTCCCCCTGATTGAGTGAACATATGGCAGCAATAACAACAGATGAACTTCTTTACCGCAAAGTAGAGGAGAAGGTAAAGAAAGCAATATACGATTATGGGCTGATAGCCGACGGCGACCGTATTCTGATTGGTCTGTCCGGCGGTAAGGATTCGCTTGCGCTCGTCGATCTTCTGGGAAGGCGGAGCAAGGTCTACAGTCCGCGTTTTGAAGTGGTCGTGGCACATATCGTGATGACAAATATTCCTTATCGTTCCGACCTTGATTATCTGAAAGCTTGTGCAGACGAGCATGCGCTGCCGTTTTTTGTGCGCGAGACCTCTTTTGATGCTTCCACCGATCACCGGAAGTCACCCTGTTTTCTTTGTTCATGGATGCGCCGGAAAGCTTTGTTCAGTTTGGCAAAAGAACAGCATTGCAATAAGATTGCGCTTGCACACCATCAGGATGATATGCTCGTGACATTGCTTATGAATATGCTGTATTAGGGTTCTGTCAGCACTATGCCGCCGAAGTTGAAGATGACGAAGTTCGATATGGAAATTATCCGTCCGCTTTGTCTTGTAGAGGAAGAGGAGCTTCGCCGTATCGCTGCGTGGAAAG
>JAQWBH010000046.1 GCA_028707405.1 Parabacteroides sp.
GGGATAGCCTGAAAGAAGCCTGTTCGTGGGCGTCTGGAAGGCGAAATTTAAACCACGGACTGCGCTCGGAGATACTCGGCTGGTCTTTCTTTCGGACGGGGGTTCGACTCCCCCCGCCTCCACCATTTGTAAGCAAACTTATTTTAAATATAACTTCAAATTCATTTTCGTAGACAGTTACTTTTTCTAAAAATTCATAAATGAGGGACTTTGCGGAGGTTGTGTCATAAGACTTTAACCCCCGGTAGCGTTCTTGAAGGTAGGCCAATATCATTTCTTTTGAAATGTTATTGGCTTTTGCTTTTCGATCAACCTCGTTTACTCTGGAAACCAATACGGTTTTTTCAGATTCCCGTTGTGATAGCCTCTTGGTTAGCTCAACTGAGCCGGCACCTTCTTCAATCAGGTTTAACATGTTATTTATTTTCATCTGTACTTTAGCCAGTTCTGCCTTTAAATAAATTAATTCCTTAGCAGATTCATTTCCCATAGAGTTTATTTCCTGGAAGATCTTATCCACCAGTACAGGAAACAGTTCCGGATTAAGCAATTGATCCTCCAATTGTTCTAAGACCTGGCGTTCTAGTAAGTCTTTGCGTACCATTTTGGCTTTACATTCATGTTTACGATCACGGTTATTGCACAGGTAATAATCATACCTTATCTTCTTGCCGTTAGTTCCTGACTTGCCGATCAGGGCATAGCCACATAGGCCACAAAATATTTTCCCAGACAGAAGGTAGTCACGGGTAGCGTGATTACGAGAGCGTTCACCTGGCATTTTGCTTCTACTCTCAATCTTTGCTTTTACGCTTTCCCATAGATTCTGGTCGATGATTTGCGGCATTCCACCGGGAACCCTAATAACAAGGTCGTCAGGTTTATTCACGCGATTATTACGTTTCCCTTTTACTTTATGGACAGCCCGGTTGTATATGTATACACCCAAGTATTTCTCATTACGCAGGATGTCTGAAATCGAATTTTTGCAAAACTGGCCGCCAGTCTTGGTTATAAACCCTTGTTCATTAAGCTGCCGGACAATGTAATCGTAGCTCATTCCCTCAGCGTACATTTCAAAGATATACTTAACCGCCCTAGCTTCCTTTTCATTAATCATATAAGTCTTTGTTTCAGGATCTACATCGAAACCTAAGGGAGGACGGCCACCATTATGTTTGCATTCCCTAGCGTTTGAATTATGCCCTTTCATTACTTCTCGTCCCAGGTTAAGAGAATAGTAATGATCTAGGCTTTCAAAGATACCTTCCATCAGGAATGATTCCGGAGTATCTTCACACAGCATAGGCTGCATAACATAGATCAATTTTACGTTATTATCATGCAGAGCTTTTTTATATATAGCTGCATCCCATTTGTTACGGGCAAAGCGGTCAGATTTATGTACGAGGACAACATCAAAATCACCGTTTCGAGAGTCAGCAATCATTTGCAGGAATCCTTCTCGATCATCATTAGTGCCTGTTTCGGCGGCATCTGTATATACACGTACAATTACACAATCATTGTTGATGGACCATTCCTTAATATCATAAAGCTGTGCATCAATACTCTCCGAACGCTGGTTGTCACTCGAATAACGAGCGTAGGCGGCTGCTTTCATAATGGCCTCCTTAAAAAAGTCAATCATACACTTTATTAATACGGCTTGTCACTATTTCCAAAATAGGCATTAGTTCTTTAGGGGCAATATCATATTCTATTGCTGTTGTTATTAAATCATACCAATCTTCGAGGTTTTCATCTTCTTGCCTAAATATATTATTTAAACCTTTTAGTAGTTGAGGTTTTAATAATGTATAGAATTCTGAGTCATACGGAAGGTTTTCATCAATGTCTACCGTATAATCTCTGTCAAATATATAATCCAAAGTGACTTTATAAAGAGAAGCTATTTTCCCAAGAGTCTCCAAATTAGGCCGCCTTTTACCTATCTCAAAATGTGCATATGTTCCTCGGGGAATTCCCAAAAGATCGGCAACTTGTTGTTGAGTCAAATTATCTCGTTTTCTAAGCTGTTTTAATTGATCAGACAACATTTTTGATACCTCCTTATATTTAGTATATGTTGCTATAAGCCACAATGCAAATAATTTGTGGCAAAAAGGAGAAAAACATATTGACTTGTATCTATATGCCACATTATACTTAAATTGTAACAAATAGACACAATGGAGGTGATTAACACGTTTGTATCGAGAAAATGGTTGTTACTAATTCGTAAGAACAAAAATCTAACGCAACAACAAGTAGCATGTATGGCTAATATTAAAAGAACTCATTATACCCAAATAGAAACTGGATCAAGAAATCCAAGTGTTAAAGTTGCTAAATGTATTGCTGATGTTCTTGAATTTGATTGGACTTTGTTTTTCAAGAACGAGAGCAATAATACTACTTCACGTTTAATACAAGTTCCTGATAAAAGTCATGCAGACGTAATTCCTGTATGACAGTTGTAGCACGGGTAAAAATTAGAATGGATTTTTGTGGGGAAAAATTAGGAAAACCTGAAATAATTGAATTTATACCAGAGCCTGTCGAAGCCAATTTGCTAAAATCAGCAAGGATTTATGCACGTATGATCAAAATCGAAGTAGATACTGGCCAAAACTATAGAATAGCCCAGGATATAACACAACAAAAAAGCAAAAGGAAGTCGTGCTGAGTTTGGCGACAATCACGACTTCCCATACTATGTAGCTTATTTAGGAGCCACATCTTATATCAATTATAACTTGTGAATTTCCTTTAGACAAGCTGAGAAAAAGGAGGTTTTTATATTGGCAATGTTGCTATATCCTTTGGAGGTTACACTAGAATTTCCGCAGGATTTATCTGATTTTTTAACAGCTCGTATAAACTCATTTTCACCTGAAATGATAAGAACTGGCTTTGGTGAAGAGTATAAAAGATATGAAGAAATCAAGAACGAGATTACAAATCTATATAAGAAACTGGATACCCTGTTAACGCCAAATAATAGATCATTACTTGAAGACTTTGATGTCCAGATATCTCTAGCATATAGTATGCGGGAAGCATTTTGTTATAAGCAGGGTTTATTAGATGGAATTAAGCTACCAAAACAATGGTGTAGATGTTGTAAGGGGTGATCGTAGTGTCGGAACCTATACATGAAATTAGACAGGGCCGAGGCTTCTATCAAGAATACTATCGGTTGCCGACAGAGCTTCTAGACCCCTTGTGTACATTGTCTTGTACAGAAAGGATGTTATATTTAGCCTATTTGAAGTACATGAAATTGGCAGATAGAGCTACATACGTTCGCATTCAAAAAATTGCAAATGATATCGGTGTTTCCGATCGCACAGTTCAACGTGCAAATCAAGTACTTTGTGAGAAAGAATATCTTTTTATCGAATCCCGATTCAAACCAACTCAACACGGGAAAATGCGGCAAAATACTAATCTAGTTTTTGTAAATCATCCTTGCATTTCGGTTGATTATATCGAAATACCCCCCCGACAAAATGTCGCCCCATCTCCCGACAAACTGTCAGGGGATCCTACGACAATATGTCACCCCAAATTAACAACAACACCTATAATTAACAATAATAAATATAAAGAACAACAACTAATAGAAAAGACTAATTTTAATAGTATGGCCTCAACGGGTGAAAAAGAAAATGTTGTTGTTGAAGAATGTACCAGAGAGGAGATAATTAAAATTTTTCAGCAGTATGGCTTGAAAATCCATACTGCCAAGAAGACTATATCATGCCTGGAAAAGTACAGTATTTCGACTGTTGAACTGATAGCTAAGACTGTAACCACAAAGAAACAGCGCATTCATAATCCAATTGGGTTACTGGAGTCCAACCCAGAAGCTATAACCGAATCAATTATTTGTGGGAGATTCTATTCGGAGGTAGCATCCTCTAAAAAGGATTGCAAGATCAATATATGCGAAACAACTCAGAGTGAATACACGATATATGTTCCTCCAGGGTAAGTTTTGAAAATAATAATTAAACATTAATTAGTAGGCTTAGAGGAGGCTAATTTATTATGAAAAAATTAGTTGGTTTTATTATATTAGTTGGTTTCATCTTTCTTTTGGCACCCATTCCGGCACAGGCTGCAAATATAACCGTTACATATAACGGCAATCAGGTAGTTTTCACCGATCAAGTACCTTTCATTAATGCCGATAACAGGACCATGGTTCCGGTACGCGCCCCCATGGAAGCGGTTGGCGCAAGCGTAAGCTGGAATGACACCACCCGGCAAGCTACCATTACCAAAGACAGCAAAATCGCACTTTTCACCATCGGCAGTAAACAATATTCGGTTAACGGTACAGCCCAGCAGATGGACACCACTGCTCAGATCGCAGGGAGCAGGACAGTATTTCCGATTCGCTTTGTAATGGAAGCCTTTGGCAAGTACGTCCACTGGGATTCATATTCCAATACGGTTAAAATTCTTGACCAAAAGCCCCAGCCCATGACTTCGCTGACAGCCGAAGCTAAAGTTCGGTTAATGGCTTATCCGTACCCAAAGGTTGCTGAAATCTATAGTCGAATGGTGGAGTACAAGAATGAATGTATCGAGCAAGGTGGTACAGAGTCATATAAACAAGATAGTATGCAATCTGTTCTTAATCAGAAGTCACTTATCAAGTCTAATCAAAAATTCTTCTTCGATTCAGACCTTTGTTATGCTTGTACTGGCAATTATGGTGAAAGAGTTAGAGGTATTTTACAGACAACTAAATCTGATGGCTCTGTAATTGAGCAAGATGTTGAGTTCGGATTTGCTTTTGGTACGCATTTTGTCTCTGATGGGGAAATCCCACAATCTTCGCATTGGTTAGAGGGTAATGACTTCATAGAATTAAACTCCCCCGTTTATTTATAAAAAACGGCCACCAAAGAGCGGTATACCGCTCTTTGGTGGTTAGTTATACCCAATAAAAGGAGTTGAGGTTTTGCAAAAACGTATAACCATATCGCTTTTATTTGTACTTTTATTTAGTTGTGTTTTTTGTTTTTTACCCGAAAAAACAGCTTTAGCCGATAATGCAGGAACGGTAATAAGAGCGGATAATACTTCTCGTACTTTTCGGTCAGTCCAATTCACCGTAGCATCAAACGCCCATACAACCGGGATAAAGTATCGTACAAGTGGCATAAAGATGACAATAGGCCCTTACTACGCTTTTTTTGACGAGGCTTACCTTACTAAGGTAAACTTCTACGATGATTCTTTATCTAATACCATTGATTTTACGGTTGCTGATATTGCACAATATAGCGGTGTATCGGTTGAGCAAATACGTGCAGCCGTTGATAGTATGGATTATGGCATAAACATAGGCGCACAGATCAAAGTCTTAAATAACGGCGTAGTTTTAGCAACTATTGAGGAAAAAAATCAAGTCCCGACGGTGTTTAATAAATATGGATTAGGTTCTTGTATCTCTGCCGCTCAAACCCGGTGGGGATGGGCATATGACCCCTATAAACCGGCTGTTCAACCGAAATATACCCTAACCGTTCAGATTGAAGGCCAAGGCAGCACTACCCCGATCGGGAGCAAGGCACCTGGTACCGTTCATAAAAATATGTCCGGTACGGTTTCAATAGCTGCCGCCCCTTAACGGGATGGAAGTTCGCATATTGGTTTGATGTTGAAACAGGTTGTAGTTTGTCCAACCCGGCAAATACAACTATCACCATGGATAGTGACAGAATCATGAGAGCTGTATTTATTCCGGATGGGACAATGCCACCGGCAGTGACGCCGACCCCGCCGGTACCACCAATACCGGAGCCGCCTTTGCCGCCACCACCACCAAATTATGACCCTATAGCAGATTTTAATATTAGCAATCCCACCCCGGTGGAAGGTCAGTCTATTAGTTTGATTGACTGTTCTACTCATCCAGGTGCAGCTAATGGGGAGAGTATTGTAAGTTATCAGTGGACAATACAGGGTAAAAGTGGCTCAACTGAACCAAATGTAAGTGTAAACTGGGGTACCACCGGCACCTATCAGATTACCCTTCGGGTAGAGGACCAGGACGGTGATTCTGATTCTTGTACCAAGAGCGTTGTAGTTGGTCCGGCCATGCCAGCGGCAGTTATTAACATTAATCCCACAAATGTAGTGATGGGACGAAAAATGACTATTGATGGTGATGAGAGTACGGCAGCTGGTGGACGCACCATAAAGTGGGATGCAATGAGTTGGGAATTAAAGAAGCCCGATGGTACCATTTTTAATAGTTCTGCCCGGTACCCGGTTCCGGATCGGGCTGCAGTGGAATCCATCATTAACCAAACTGGCGTCTGGACTGTACGCTTGAAAGTCAAGGACAGCAGTAATAATGAGTCTGAATGGGCCGAAAGTTATTTTACTGTGTATCCTGATAAAGCACCGATAGCAGATTTTTGGGTACCTAATGAGTCACTCAGGAATAGTTATGATAACCATAAGGTAACAGTCCAGGATTTAAGTATTCCTGCTTCGCCCGATGCCTCCCTGGGGGATGAGATAACTTCCCGGGTATGGAAACTTTACTATGACAGTAATAACGATGGTGATTATATTGATGCAGCAGATAAACAAATCATGGTTATAAATATTGCTCCTACCGTGGCATTTGAAATTAAGAAGAAAACCCCGGTAGATGTTCAGTTTGCAGCGGATTATACCGTGTCTGATAGTAAATACAACAGCTTAAAATCTTCTATAGCAGGATTTACCGGAACTTTGGCCAGTTCGTATATTGCACCTGTTATTGGTTATCAGAAGGTTAAGGAAGGGGATATTGCGGAAAGTCTTTCAGGTTACAATCCGCGCGTTATAACCGGAAACATGTGGTATCAACCCCCTGTTATACGTCACTTTGCGGAATCTGCTACGCCAGGTATATATAATTTTGATACTTCTGAATTATTTACCTATAACGACACCTGGAGCGATTATGCGAGACATGTGGATATTAATACCGGTTCGATAGGGGATGGCTCTCAGGCCGCATCATCATCTAAGGTAACATATAAGATATGGGAAGATGGTTCTGATCCTGAAGCTCCAGTGGAAGGTTACACTTTTGATGAGCAATATAGAATCGTTGCACGACCTGGTTTATTGCAGGTGTATAAGGGTACGTCTTTAGTCAGCAGTGCATCGGATATGCCCGTTTCAAATTATAAAAACTATTATGGTATATATAACAGGTTGTCGCCTTGCAGAGCTGATTATCCGATAGGTATTGTCTCCTTTGATACTAATAAAACAGTTGTGTTATATCAAAATGTAATGTTCAGCAGTGCGTATAATTATTCAAGTTCATTAATTCTCTATGATATTAATAATAATACAGGAGCAATATCGGCCAAAAAGGAATTTACCGGTTTGTTCTCTACTGGCTTCAATCTGCGACGGTTCTCTGTTGATTCTACCCGCATAGAATAGGCTTTGATACTTTAATAGGAGTTGCCAATAACCGCCTGCTTATTAATGCAAATGCTAACGAAAGTAATGATGATTATACCGTACATATCCGGGTACATTTTGTAAACGGTAATAATAATGCTTTTTATATGGGCGAAGGATACCATAGTGATGCATCTTACGCGGAACCAAGTTTATTCCCATTCGGTGATAATTATGTTCTCTATAATTATGTACAGAAAAATGGCAGCTCATATCATTACGTTTATAATAACGAAAATAGGTATACTGCAAATTTGCCGGTGCAAATTTATTACACCGAATGGTTGCCCGGGGGCTTAGGTTATCAAGACCGTACTGGATTTATAACTTCTGTAGGTAACAGTGGCTTTGGGTATACCACAGTTAATACTACCACTAACAAATCCACTATAACCTTTTATGACAACGGAGCATTAAGATGGAATAAAGTAATACAACAAAGCGGTAATCCCTGGCATATTGAGAGAACTTCAGTTATAGGTGGTAGCTATGGTTGTAGGTGGCGTGAGAGTTCTACTTTTGAAAATGCTACCTTATTCAAGGATTTTGTTGTTGTATCAGATACCCATGATGGTGCAGGTACTCAAACGCTTTTATTGAATAGGAATACCGGAGCAGTAGAGTGTACTATTCCATTGGCTTATGCCTGGAATGATTCTAACAATCTCTTTTTACAAAAAAGAGCTGATGATGGTAACGGCATTATGCTCTATGTGTATAACCAGTTACAAGGGTTAAAGTATGTTTGCCAAGTGATCCAGGATCACAGCTGGGATTCTACTTTTGTAAATCATGTTGTATCTGTTACTGACGGTGCGCAGTATCCGGACTATGATGCTAAACGAGATGCTATTATACAGTTATCAAAGGCTGACCATCTGAATGTATCAGGTATTACACCCAGTACTGGTTCTACAGCTGCACAGATTACGGATATTGCCCTTAACGGCAATGGCGGATGGTGGATACAAACCAATAATAATATGTCCGTTCCTTTGGGTGAGCTGGCGGCAAAGATTATTCAACAGGTAAACGATGTAAAGGGTGCGGATAATGTTGTCCTGGTCAATCAGCCGGTAGAATTGAAGTCCGAGTACAAGGATTCTGAGAATGACCCGGCTTCGATTATGAACTGGTCTTTTACTCATGACTCTTCTAAATTAGGAGATTTGTTGATTTCTAATTCAATGGGGGTATCGGCTCTTCATGGTACCACTCCAACCGTACCGCCTACATCTTTTGATAAGGCGGGTACTTATAGGGTGAAATGTAAGGCCAAGGATAGCCCTGTAACGAGCGTAAGTTATATGGCTGATGCAAAAGCAGGGGCTAAGTGGTCAAGTGACGCTGCAGAGCTTATAATTATCGCTCACAGGAAGCCGGTAGCTGCTTTTACGGTAACTGCTACAGCTACTATGCACAATGGTTTTTCGGTTACTGACCAGAGTTACGACCCGGACCTTGTTAATACTGATCCTGCAGGAAAGAAAGGTATTCGCAATTGGGAGTGGCAATATCGTAATTCTTCTCTGAATGAGGATTGGATAAGCAGCGCAGTTGCACCTACTACTTTTAACAGCAAGGGTACCTTTATTATCCGCTTGCGTGTGCAGGATGTTCATGGTGCCTGGTCGGATTGGTCCGCCCAGCACGTATTTAGTATTGTTAACAGCAAACCTATTGCAGTTTTTGACGCTGTTCCTAATCCGGTACTTGTTAATGGTGTCTGTACTTTGTTTGATTATTCTTATGATATGGATGGTGATGCTCTTACTGATTGGGAATGGACCATCCAGGGTGTTGGTACGCTTAACAAGGTAAATTCTGACCCGTTTACGGTGAGCTGGTCTGCTGTTGGTGATTACCTGGTTACGTTAAAGGTAAAGGATTCTGAAGGTACTTGGAGTGATCCTGTTAGCCAGGTAGTATCTGTTATTGTGAATAATAAGCCGGTGGCCCGTTTTACCTTGCCGGTGGATGGTTATACCGGGGAAATGTTTACTGCTGATGGCAGTGCATCGTATGACCCTGATCCGGAAGATACATTAGACATGTCATACTGGCAATTTAAGAAGCCTGGTGGTGAGTGGTCCGGTGTAATTACTCAATACTTGGGTGATTCGGGTTATTTGCATTTTAATCAAACACCTTCAGCTACTGAGCTTGGTACCTGGTATATTCGTTTGGTGGTCGTGGATAATCACGGCCTGGAATCTGATCCAGTAGAGCACTCTATTGAGATTAAGGAGGGTTTTGAAGTCAGCGGGTATATTATTCCGGTAGTCGGTGAACGTGGCCGTAATATGATTGTAGTAGCTTATGCGCATACTCCTGCTGGTGAGAAATTTCAAATATCCTCTATGTCTGCCTATATTGTTCATCCTACTAAACCGGATGGGAGTGCAGCTCTTCCTAATGGTCAAACGCCGCAGGTGGTTAATATGGTATATGATGCAGCCACAACTACTTACAGGTATACTTTCCTGGTGCCTAATAAGGTACAGGCTGGACGTTGGCCGGATGATGGTACTTATTATATTCGGGTGGTTGGTTTAAAGAATACTACTTCTAAAGAAACTTTGCTTCCTGCTACTATTAAGGGACACATCCAGGAGCGGCTTTATATTAAAACCAGGTCTTGGTAAGTAGAGTTTCACTTTCCTTTCTCTGAGCCGGTTCTTTCGGGACCGGCTTTCCTTTTTCGTTTTGTGGGGGTATCCATCTCTTTCAGCTGGCCTCGGATTGCTTTCTAAGTACCGTTATTTAGGTTTTGTGAAATATGATGCACCTTGTACTTTTTACATACCCGTTAGGGGTATGTCTTTATGCTGATAGTTTTTTATATTCACACTACTTATTTAGTTTAACTTAATATGTTACTGTTCAGGAAATCTGTTAAGGTTTACTGAACCAACAATATGAACATTTGGGCGTTTCCCTGCGGGTCGGGCTATCAGGTTGTCACACATCCGCGCGCTGCGCGATTATAGGCGCGGATGTTCGCGGCCCTGCACCATACTCTTCCGTTCGGTGGTGAGGAACTTTGTACCGGCTGCACTGTGTTTCGCTGATCGGTACCAAGTTCCCGCAGATATATTTACCATATCTGAGCAGTGTTCATATTCAGTATTTTTATTCAGTTAATATGTTTCGTATTCCTGTTTAGTATTTATATTCACATAATATATTCATGTAATCTATTCAGGCAATAGATTTAGTATTTATTTATCCTGAATTTTACGTTTTGGATTATGGCAATCTAGGAGCAGGATAAATCATTTTGCTTCGTTTCGTTCATTCGTAAAAACATTTTTTATGTTATTTATGAGTATATCCGTACATGCATTATTGCTTTTCCCCTTTCTTTTTGGCTTTTTGATCTATATATTTTAAAATGTCCTGGTCTGTTATTTCTCCTCTTTTCTCCTTTTCAACCATTTCCCAAAAATCCTTCGATGGTTCAAGCCCATCCACTTTTATAAGTCCTAAAGCAAAATCCCATGCTTTTTGTTTATCCATTTTTATTGCCCTCCAATCTTACTTTTATTTATACCGGCCGATACGATACCCACGTGTTCCAAGGTTATAACAATTAAAATCAAAGGGAGTCTGTATTAACAACTAGGCTCTTTTAACGTTTTCCGGCTTTTAGACACATGGTATTT
The DNA here is from genome assembly GCA_028707405.1 of Parabacteroides sp. GTDB lineage: Bacteria > Bacteroidota > Bacteroidia > Bacteroidales > Tannerellaceae > Parabacteroides. The sequence continues at coordinate 11,160 of JAQWBH010000046.1, forward strand.
TATCCCTAACGAAAACTTTAACCAGGAAGTCTACTCTAGGACCATATTAACAACTTGAATAATGAAAACCCGCTTGCTATAATGAAATTAACCATATGGCCCTATAAGGTTGGGGTATGTGGTTTTTGCCTTACATCAGTTGAATAAACATCTACGGAACCGTTAGGACTGCCATCCTAGCGGTTTCTCCGTTCATTAGGTATTATAATTTAGTTCTTAAAGTTTTTGGTGCTACTATTTTGTATTAATTATTTCTTCTGCAGAAGGCTTATTAAACCGCAGTATATAAGCAATGAAAATTAATCATACTTAGTGCTCGGAATGTATTATGAGTTTGTAGTGCCTACATCTTATGCCGAATAGTTTAAGCCCCTGGCCTTAAAAGCCAGGGGGCCAACATTTTTTATTCCATGTTCACTTTTGATGCCCTTATTTGTTCCATATTCCATTCATACCAATACCATTTCCATAAGGAAACATTCCGTTTTTTATTTTCACAATTATTGGGCTGTTTTTTTCTTCCATTCCGTCTATATCTAAATCGTGAATATATAGTTATCATTGCTTTTGGTATTGCTAGAATTAAACAATATTCCTTTTCATCTGTGGGCGGTATTTCTAATTCCATTTTTATCTGGTAAGGCTTAATAAGCCAGGTTTTAGTTGATACCAGTTTGACTCTTTCATCTTTCTGTAATTCTATAAGTGTATTATCAGTTTCACACTTTATTTTATTCAAAACATTTGATGCTCGATTGCACTTATAGTGTTTCCAGGCGCCACTTTGCATCTTTATTGAATAACAAGACTTTCTAATCTTTGTGAGTGTTAATATTTCTCCAAGAGATACTAGACAATAACTTCGATATAATTTTATGGCTATTATCAATATTAATAAATCAATTAGTATAAGGTATAAACGATAGCTTACCGCAATGCCATTGGATTCAATTATATAATGTGGAACTAAGACTATTGGTAATAACAAATACAAGAAGTTCTCACATGCTTTAGGCAGCTTATCTATTTTTATATAATCACTTCCTTCGTTAAGAACCTTATTTGGACATGTTTGTCCAAATAACAACAACATATTATTTGTTTGTGTTTTCAGTTTCTGCTTTGCCATCTTTGCTATTGACTACCTTAAACGGTGGCCAGGATGCACCAGATGCCTTTATGAATTTCTCCCACATCTTTTCATCATCAATGCATTTAGATTTGAGTTTATCAGCTTGCTCTACTGTGCGTATACCAATACTGTCAAATATTGCTCCGATTTGTATTAGCCGCCGGGTCCTTTCTTTTCTCTCTTTCTCCTTTGCTTTTCCTCAATTTCTGCTATTCTTTCATCTATTGGACGTATTTTGGCCATATTTTACCACCTCTATATATAAAATAATAATGTATAACCATAGACCGAGCAAGAGGGTTGGCAAACAAGGAATATCTTGCCAAAATGGTTACTGGAGTGCTACTATAAAGGCAGCAATATAATCCGAAGGGCGCACTGATACATTCTAACGAATGTAGTGCGTTGGGGAGTACCCCAACCCCCCGGCCGGGATAATTGGGAACGTCTATTCAATAACATGGAAGTTGATATACCTGCCATCCCGTGGCGTTTTGATAGGACTGGAACTATAAATTGGGGGTCCATAATTTTAAAAGCAACATATAGAGCGGTAGAACGTGAAAAAGCTAAATCAGAAATTCAAGACCGTAAGTCTGATGATCGGGCAAAACGTAAGACCCCGGATAGGAAGCATGATGGCCAAGATAGGGGACGTTAAATCAATCATATAGCCCATAATTCATTAATAGTCTGCCGGGCGCAAGGCATCGTAAATAGTTTTTTTAAATTTATCTGCCCCCTGGCAACTAGCAATTAACCGGCAGAAAAAGAGTTTAGTCAAATAATGAAGGTTAAAAAAGCAGAATTGAAATCTTTTGCGAGCATTATACAGTGTTTTTTACCACAGGGAACGCTCTGCCTCCACTAAAATTTGAAAATTAGCAGACCTCTGAAAATTCCTTAGATTAAAGGTTTTTCGGGGGCTTTCTTGTGATAAAATAGAATTAGTATACTTAGATATCATTCCCACTCCAACACAGGACAGAAAGAAAGTAGTTACGACTTTGTTGGAGCAGTAAAGAAAAACACGAATAGAATATCGTTCCAATAAATCAATATGCATAAACAAGAGAGGGTGAGTTTTTGGCGCACATTGATGAGATCATTAAACGAATGGGGTATGCTGAGTCATCGTGTCTAAAATATAGACACGATGGTTTTAATGGTGCGCCGTTTTCTACCCACATCTCAAAGTTGCTAGGGGAACTTTCTCCGTATGCAGTTTATTTGATTGATGATGAACCTTTTGTCCTGTTTTTTGAAAAAAACCCCGATCAGGACGAAAGCAAGCAGTTAAACAGAAAAATTTGGAATGCTCAGGTTCCAGTTGCCATAGTTTGCGGGACTGGTGATGTGAAAATATATAATGGATGTTCTATTGACAGGGAAAAATGTATTCTGACTCAGGTGGAGAGTATTTCGCCTGATATAATTGATGAAAATTCTCCGTTCTCATACTGGGATATCACCAATCAAAACTTCTGGTGCAAATACACCAGACAGTTTAGCGGCGAAAAGCTTAATGACCGCTTGCTGAGCAATTTATCTGACATCACTGAGAAATTAAGAAATTTGTACCATGTTTCTTTTGCGACAAAGCTGATGTTGCGTCTTATTTTCATTCGTTATCTTATCGATCGCGGGGTCGATTTGGATTACATTGGCTTTTCGTCTGATGTTCGAAATTCAAGGAATTCCTTCCTGGAACTGCTAACCCACAAGGAAAAACTATATGCGTTATTTTTACATTTAAAAGAAAAATTCAATGGGAATTTATTTGAACTTGATGATGAGATTGATGATGCAAGCCTAACAGCAGATGTTCTTCAGTTGCTATATGATTTTTTATCAGCCAATATCGACACCAAAACTGGGCAACTTTCCTTCTTTGACCTGTACGATTTTAATATTATTCCCGTTGAGCTAATCAGCAATATTTATGAAATATTGCTGGGGAAAGAGAGTAGAGATAAAGACAACGCCTTTTATACCCCGCAATACTTGGTCAATTACATTTTGGATCATTCCATCTCACCATTTGTCAGGGAAAATGGAAAATGCAAGGTGTTAGACCCATCCTGTGGTTCCGGAATATTTTTAGTTGAAAGCTATCGCCGTATGGTTGAGAAAGAACTCAACGGAGCGCAATTTACCGAAGACAATGAGCTTCTTCAGCGTATATTGACCGAAAATATTTATGGCATTGACCTTAACAAAGATGCCATTGATGTTGCTATTTTCTCACTGTACCTTGCTGTTTTAGATTACAAGAATCCCAAGACGCTTAGGAAGTTTGTGTTGCCTAATCTTAAGGGGAAGAACCTATTCGTCAATGACTTTTTTGATGAAGAAGCGTTGTCACCACTTCAGACTGTGATATTCGATTTCATTGTTGGAAATCCCCCGTGGGGCAAAGGCAATCAGTTGCTAATAGACTATTGCAAGAACCGTGGCTATGAGAGCTATATACAGAATAAAGACACTTGCAGGGGATTTATCCTCCGCTCAAAGGATTTTAGTAGTGTGAATACGCAGTGCTGTTTTGTGTTGCATTCAAAAATGCTGTATATGCAAAAACAACCTTCTAAGAACTTTAGGGGGTATTTATTGAATAATACAAAGATCATCCGAATTGTCGAGCTGTCCTCTGTTCGAAAGCTTGTGTTTAAAAATGCGGACGCTCCTGCAGTGGTTTTATCATATACTTTCGCGGACAAAAATGTGCTTGAAAATCGCTTTGAGTACATTTCTATGAAACCCAATATTTTCTTCCGCCTGTTCAACATTATCGTTGTAGAAAAAAGCGATGTAAAGTATGTTGAGCAGCGATTACTTGCGGAAAATGATTGGGCATGGAAAACGCTTGTCTATGGTTTGGCCGGTGATATTAATGTAATTATTAATATAAAAAATACATTTCCGACTATTAAAAGTGAATTGAAAAAGCAAAAACCTGCGTTGGTTATGGGTGCAGGTATTGAGCCCCAAGACGGTGATAAGAAGGATTCTAAACATCTTTTAGGTAAGCCATACTTAAAATCTGATTCTATTGATCATTTCTATGTTGATTTAAATGGATTAATAACATTCGACAAAAGTAGTGTACATAGACCACGCAATCCTGAACTATATCAAGCACCATATTGCTTGATATTGACTGGATTAGATATGACTGATTTCACAATGCGATCCGTATATTCTGAAGTTGATTTTATTTTTAAAGCAGTTATATATGCCATAAAAGGAACTTTCGAGCAAAAATATATTTTGCAAAATATAACGGGATTATTTAATTCGACCCTTTTCGCGTATTTTAATTTGATGCTGGGTTCTTTTGCCGGAATAGAGCGAGAAAAGCGGCTTGTTAAAGAAGTGCTTGCCTTTCCTTATGTTTATAGTGATACAATTGCAAACCAAGTTGAGCATATTCAGGGATTGCTTAATAATGATAGTTTTCAAATAAGCGAAGATTTATCTGAACAGGTCAATAAACTGAATCAGATAGTACTTGAAAAATATCATCTCACTAATAATGAGTTTGTTGATTATGCTTTACACATTCAGATTCCTCAATTAACAGATGCAAGTAATAGTGAGATATACCGATTTGTCGATAAGCATGATTTAGAGTCATATTCAAAATTATTCTTTGATTATTTGTCCGCTGTTTTTGCAACGTCAGAAAAATATGTGTTAGTAAATGTTTATCCACAAATCGCCAAGCATTACACTGCGGTTGAGATAATTTTGCAAGATAAACAACCTCAAGAATGGCTTCAAATCATAAACGATGGTGATTTAATAAAAGAAGCCCTAACAAAATTTTCAGCTCATAAAATGAATGACTTGTTCTATGAGCTGAAGGAAGTCATTCATTTCGAGGAGAATTCTTTTTACATTATTAAGCCAAATCATTATAAGAATTGGCATCCTGCAATAGCCCGGCTTGACTTAATGGAAGTTGTCGATCAGATTCTCTCAAGAAATGGAGGGAATAATTGATGGGCGGTTTTAGGAATGAAAACAACAATATTGCCTTTGAGAATGGGCTTTTTAACTTGATTATTGTGCATTTATGTCAATGCAGTCACAAGATGATGGAAACTTGCAAAGCAACTGGAAACGAATTATACAATCACGAAGATAAAATCACCAATCGACTTGTCGCCAATCATCTCAATTTCAATGATTTGAGATTGAGGTTTATTCCACAATCTCCAGAAACGTTTGTTCCTAATGGAGATAATTATAAGGGTAGATGTGATATAAGAGTTGTATCCGATGATTGGTTTAGAAACCAAAACGATTACTATTTAGTGGAATGTAAGCGTATTGATGGCGGGGATTACTTAAATGGCCAATTTGTTTCAGAGGGAATATCACGTTTTGTTGTGAGCCCCCCTAAGTATCCATCTTATCACAAACGCAGCATAATGTTTGGGTATGTTGTACAAGCAATTGATATTCCAGACAACACTGTAAAGATTGATCAATTACAAGGTAAATTGCTTGTTGGGGTGTTATCAGGGAAGTTTTTGCTTGTCAGTAATGAAAGTACAGAGTTTTATCATTATAGGTGCACATATCAATCTGATGCTATAGATAGCATTGAGTTAGCGCACTTGTTTTATGATTTTTCTGGTGTCATTCAGCATAATACTTAAATTGTCATCAGTTAAGCCGACAAACCACTTATGAATGGCAGTCTATAGCTCGCTTATCGAGACGTTCTTTATAACTGGAACAGCTTTAACTGGCTAGGAAATCAGAATCTAAATTTTTTGGCAAGCTTAATATCTTGTTTCTTACAAGGTGGAAAGAGATCCTTCGGGGTCTTTTTTGTGTCTTCGGGGATCGGCGAGGTTATGAAATTGTAGGAGTTGATGGGTTCAGGCCGGTTAGACGCTATGCCCCGAAAATACTCGCCAGTAGGCAATTAGGTTGGGGTTATAATTTGGGTTATGGTATTTTGTGGTATGATGTATAAAAGGAGAGATAATATCGGTTGATGAGGCGTAATAGAAGACTATCCCTATTTGAATAGAAAGTAATTTGTATATGAACCTACCTACCTATTACTGAAACAGAGGGGTGCTTAAAACTGAAAGTTAAATGCAAAACTTGGCTTGATAAGAGCGATATTTATAATAAATTCTCCTTATAATCATTATACCTTATTTGTTTTCATAAACAGGGAGGTGGTCTGTTTCGTGTCGTACGTTCTTGCACCTATTTCGGATGACATAATAATTGCAGTATCAAAGCTTATTGATGATGCACTGTTGGCAGGAAAAAGGGAACCAACGCATTCAGAAATCGATTATATAGTTCAAAAAACTGGGTTAGGAGCTGCTGATCCGAAAATGCAAGGAAAAGCTTTTGGGAAAGCAAAACTCGACACTTCGCCTGTTCATAATATGGAACGAGCATTATACCAATTAGGGTGTAGCATTAATCAAATTCGTAATAAGCAGGGAACAGGGCATGGACGTCCTTTTGAAACTACTATTTTAGATTATGAAGCCAGGACTGCAATTCAATGTATGGGTATCATATCTGAGTATATGTTGAAGAAAACCTAAGCAATGTATTTTGTCTGTAGTTAATATTCTTGAATATACGATGCTGTACACTCGTCTATTGTTCGTATTTATAACTAAGCGCTTATTGCTGGAAGAAGTGTGAGATTTGAAAAGTTCAGCTTTCTATGAATTAGATAAGGTTTTAAAAAATAAGAAAAATGACAGCAAAATTGAAGAGTTTATTGAAAAGTACTCCGTGGAAGATCTTTTGATGGCCTTTAAAGGTAATGGTTTTGGGGTTAATGCATTTCCAGGATCGGAATCATATAAGGATTATTCTAGAATACGTCCCAGGGTATATGCCAAGGCAGCAAAGCAACAGAAAGAAAATCTAATAAACGAATACGATGTAGATATCAAAACACTAAACGTTTTGTTTGATGATTATTATTCAAAAGATGAATTCGAAGTTGTAAAACAGGTTGCAGATGATAAAAAGATTTATGCATTTCTGATAGCACTTGAATTATATATACGAGGATTAATCGATCTTAAATATAACAAAGGTAAGAACAGAGAATTTTATGGTGATATAGATATACAAAAAGATATTAATGGTAAAATCATCGGTGTTGAAGAGCTTACGGATAATCAGTTTATAGATAGCATTGATTATACTCTTCAACAGGCAAGTAAAGTAGTTCAATCTTTTATTTTTTATGGTTATCTTTACACAAAGAATGAATTTGTATGTTGTTCATTTGATGACAATATTGAATGGGACGATATTGTTAAATCAATAAATTATTTCCATTTAATAGATGAAAGAAATGTTATTTTTGATTGCTTTGAAGACTGGAAGTTCGGAAATTATAAATTAATACAGGAAGATGACTATAATATTGGGATTATCCCCAATGATATTGAAGACTTAGTAAACGAAAGAATTGAAATTCAAAGATTTGAATCATCTAGATTATCGTCACTAAATAATTCAGAAGATGAAAAAAATGAGTACTTTATGTCTAAGTCTTTAGCTCCAGAGGGTTTCATAGATAAAGCTGAAAAAGTCTCATATGATGAATACCTAGAGTACTTTTCAGCCAAGAATCTCGATTATAAAATTAATGGTATTGAAATCGTGAAATGGCTAAGAGCGTACGCTGTTGTTAGATATTTTAATGAAGATTTTTTAAATAACAATGAGCTTGCTAACGTTGGTAAACCTAATAAATGGCTCTATATATCCACTATTGATGATTGGGTTAAAGCATTTAAAAATTTTGGAATTGATGATTTGAGTTCTAGAAAGATATGCGATAAATTCATATTTAAAAAGAACTCAGTAGACTGCTTTGACTCCCCTTTTATTGAAATAGATGGGAAAATAATTACTATTCCCTCACACGCTAGTCGAATTCAAAGTGTTATGGCTCTTATGTCATTGGCTACGAAGGAAGGTTTGAATATTGCTTTTAAGGGATATTGTTTTGAAGATAGGGTTCTAAATGATCTGAGAGAAAACCAAATTATTGCAACAAGTGTTAAAAGGAAATATAACAATAAAGAATACCAATGCGACGTAGTTTTTGTTCTGGGGAAGGATCTATTTTTATGTGAATGTAAGCATACGGCTCAACCTATAACGCAGCGAAAAAGGTATGAGTTTTACAATATAGTAATTCCAGAGCATATTAAACAGACTAACCGAATCTGTGATTTTTATAGCTTGAATATAGACTGCGTTTTAGATGAATTAAATCAAAAAGCCGAACATAAATATTCCCTTGAATGGAAGCCAAAACGTATCTATAGAATGTTAATATATTCATGTAAATTGGCGCGCAAGTTAGATATTGACGGAGTAATCGTAACTGACTATACAGTGTTTACAACTTTTCTATATAAAAGGTTACCTACCTTTTTTATGAATGGAAAACCAATAATGCAGCTTAATCCACCAAATATGAAGGGCGCTCTAAATGGTAAACCAACGACAAATAAATTGTTAAATTTCATCGATAACCCTTGGCAAAGGGGCTTTCAAAAGGAGATTATTAAGATAACGGACCAAGTTGTTCCAATTAATAATATATTTCTTCATAAGAAAAAAGCAGATAGAACAATTGATAATTTTTATAGTCTTAAGTAATTGCCAAGTCTCAAGCAAATGAGATTGATATTTATTCAGGGAAATGGAGTAAAAAATGGACTTTTTTCTATCTTCAGTTCTATCAGGTATATTGTGGGATACAATTAAAGCATCTGGAAAAGTCGTTACAGGAAAATACATAAAAAGTGAGATTGAACGACAATGGCTAGATGATTATACATGTGAATTAATTGCAGATAGAGTAAATTCAATATCTTCTAGAAAAGAAGATTTTGAAACGTTTAAGGAGAAGTTTATAAATGATGAAGAAATTAATACAATATTAAAGAATAAACTAGGATATAGAACAGAATTTGCAAAACGTTTAAATTATATCATTGATTCTATTAATCAATATAGATATTCAGACGAAAAAATAAATATTGAATATATAGGTGAGTTCTTAGGATTTTCTTCTGTGAATGAATTAAAATGTTATTATATCTCAGACACTGAACCAACATATCTTTTTATGGACGATATTGCAAAAAATATAGGGGTAAATAAGGATTGGCTTAAGTTTGGCAAAGGAAAGCCTTTTAGTTCTCAATTACATAGACCAAGCTTTCATAGAGCAATCGACTATTTGAAGCAAATTATAAACATACAACCTAGAGAAGTAATATTTGTTTTGTCAGATGATCATTACTCGTATTTAGGAATTGTTTTAGGAACTAATGAATTGAAGTATGAATATTTCCCTGAGTATTATCATTTCAGTAATGATGTAGGTGGTGAAGGGCAAAGCCAGATATTCTCAATATATAACCTAATAAAAGAATTAAATACGAATAAACTAATAGATAATTGCATAGTTAGAACAGTTTCAAAAGAAGATTTTGAGAAAGTATTTACTGGAGCAATATACACGGGCGCAGTGTGTCAAGGTAAGCGACTGCCAGGTTATTGGTTTTATGATTTTTTAGACTTATATCAAAGTAAAGAAAAGAAAGAAATGTACATAAATTCCTATGGAGAGGCGTTTGTTGAATGTCAGAACATAGTTAAAGCTATAAAAAGTAAACTTTAAAAACAGAATTATTAAAGCGTACGTAATCATTTTTAAATCAATAAAATTGTGTTTTTGAACAATGCCCTTAATTTAAGTTATTCAGAGCATATATTATATACAAGTAGATTTGGGAAAGCTTATGATTACATTTTGTAAGATTAGGGAAATGTATACTTCCAAAGGAAAAGTTATGGTTCAACCTATATATTCGATTAAGGTACCTTCGGGGTCTTTTTTGTGTTTTTTGCGTGCCCAGCGGGCACGCACATTCTAGCCGGTGAAAGTCCGGTTGGGTACGTTCATAGATTGCGGAAAGCAAATTAAGTCTAATACCAACAGATCAAAAGTCTTTATATAGCTTAATCCCTTGTTTGCTTACTATATGGTACGCCCCGCCTCCACCAGATTATCTACCATCTATTGATAAAAAGAATTTTATTGATGGGTGGTTTTTATATTGCCTAAAACTCTTGTTATAAAGCCGTTCCTGCGTTTTTGTGGGGCGGCCTTTTTTATTTCTCGGTGGGTTAGTTAACGATGATAAGACATAACCTCTGCCGTTTTTTCGTGGCGTAGGCAGGGGGAATCGTTGAAAGTTAGCATGGGGTGTGCATTTTGATAAGGTATCGTTGAAATAAAACTCATTGCATATTACGCGGTTTTAGAACCGCAGGTTCAGTTTTATAAAACCACCGATACGCGGTAAAGAAACCACCTGTTCACTTATCAGTACCGCCCCAAAGGGCGGTACCTAAAGATTGTTCTTTGAAA
>JAQWBH010000047.1 GCA_028707405.1 Parabacteroides sp.
ATCTATGCCGCTCCCTTTTAGTTGAATATCGGCTTGTAAAAAATAGCGTGAATCAGTCCATAAGCCGGCTTTGTCATTTGTAACGACTACGATACCCATAGAACCGGTGAACCCCGAGATCCAAACACGATACTTCCAGCATTCGGCCGGATATTCGCTCATATGAGGATCTGAAGTCGGGATGATGTAAGCATCAATCTTTTCTTTTGCCATCTCTTCGCGCAGAGATGAAATCCTTTCTGAAATATTTGTTTTCATTGCAATTTTATTTAGTCAACGTTGTTGTGCAAAAGTAATCAAAAAGATTATTCTGTGGAAGATTAATCCGATAAAAGGCTTTTTGTAATAAAGAAAAGTATAATTTTGCATAAAACAGGAATTTGAATTCAGACCAGTGTAATGGAATTTTAAGTATCCTAACCGATGGAATGGTGTTATTATTATGTAATATGTATAGTAAAATTACCGATATAAAGACAGTTTGCCTTAATAAAGAAGGTGATGCCGTTATTATTTTAGATCAAACCCGTCTTCCGGGTGAAGAAATGTATCTTTCTTTGTCTTCTGCTGAGGATTTGTATAATGCCATAAAACGGTTAAAAGTACGTGGAGCTCCGGCTATTGGGATTGCCGCAGCATATGGATTGTATGTATTTAGCCGACAGATAAAAGCAAATAGTTATATCGATTTTTATCATTCTTTTAAGGGAATAGAGGATTATCTGGCAAAGGCGCGTCCTACAGCTGTCAATTTGCAGGCGGCATTAGATCGAATGGATCGCGTAGTTACGGCGAATGCTTCGGCAACGTTACCTGCTATACAAAATTTGTTACGTAAAGAGGCCGAGCTTATACGCGAGGAAGATGCTGCAGCCTGTCATCGCATTGGTGAATTAGGACTTTCTTTGTTGCGTCCTGGAATGGGCTTACTTACGCATTGTAATGCCGGTCATCTGGCTGTATCCGAGTATGGAACGGCACTGGCTCCGATATATCTGGGAGAGGCGCGAGGCTACCACTTTAAAGTTTTTGCCGATGAAACCCGCCCGCTGCTACAGGGTGCCCGCTTGACCGCTTACGAATTGCATAAATCCGGCATAGACGTGACGCTTATTTGCGACAATATGGCCTCCTTCGTGATGAAAAAGGGATGGATACAGGCGGTTGTGGTCGGTTGCGACCGTGTAGCTGCCAACGGAGATGTTGCAAACAAGATAGGTACTTCAGGTGTTGCTATATTAGCCCGTCATTATGGTATTCCTTTTTATGTCCTGGGCCCTACATCCACCATCGATACCGATTGCCCCAACGGCGACTCTATTATTATAGAAGAACGTAACCCTGATGAAATCACAGAGATGTGGTATGCTTGTCGAATGGCTCCCAAAGGCGTAAAAGCATACAATCCAGCTTTCGATATAACTCCTCACGAACTTATCACGGCAATAGTAACGGAAAAAAGGATCGTTTATCCACCGTTTGACAGACTTGTGTAAATAATATTAATTTTATTTTTCTATTCATTGTGTTTAGTAATTTTGAGAGCTAATAAATAAAATAACAGTATATTATGAAAAAAGAGTATTAATTACAGCTTTAATTTTGTATATTTGCTGTGAGGACATACAATAGTATAATTGAGAACAAGTTTTGGAATTTTCATTGGTCAATATAGAGGCGTTAGCTAATAATGTCCCGGATGGGAGGTAATAGTAATGAAGTCCCTGATTATAAGTTTAATTCTGTAGTTACGTTTTAAATGATTATATGAAGCATATTGTATTTTTACTATTAGTGATTGAACTATTCTCTTGTAAAAGAGAAAGTTTAGAATTGTTGACTTTGCCGCATTCAATAGAACTTACACCTATCGAATACACTGAGGACCCGGTTATAAAAAACCCGTGGGGGATGAAACAGATTGAGCGTAAGTTGTTGTTGTTTAATGTGAACGGTGGAGATTGTGTAATAAATGTAATGGATATTGAAAGCGGCAAAATAGTGAAAAAATGGGGAGCATACGGAAATGGGCCTGGGGAGTTTTCAGTATCATTATATTGGGGCAGTCATGATGATAAACATACTTTTTTCTTATTTGATCCAAATATGTCTTTGCTGCGAGAGTATTCTTGGTCTATGGACAGCGATGAAATAAACTTTTCATTAATTCGTGAAATTCCTTATGGATCAAAGGATGGTGTACAAATTCAATTTGGAAGAAGGTTGGCTAGTGGAAGTTACGCTGCTTATGCAAATTATGGAATAGGCAAACCTATTTTGATTTTAAACAGTGAATTGAAAGTGTTGTCTAATTTCGGAGACTTTCCTGACGATATGCATAAGTCTATGATTATGTTCAGTTTTGAAGGACGTTTGGAAGCATATAAAAATAAGTTTGTATATGCGATGACTAATTTAGGATATTTGGCGTGCTATGAGCAGTTGTCAGATGGCAGTGTAAAGCAAAATTGGGCAGATTATATGCAGAAGCCTGTTTATAATGCTGATGAATTGGATCGTAAGCTACTTAAGCTTGGTTTTTTCTCGGTTACAATGAATGATAAATATATTTTTGCAACATATAGTGGAGTATTTTATTCTCAGGAGCAAAGACAAAATAGCGGAATCTGTCCTGAAAATATTCTGATGTTTGATTATCAAGGACATTTATTGAAAAATTTTCATACGAAAGGAAAACGTTTAGGGCAAATTACACTGTCAGAAGATGGTAATACACTTTATGCAGTAACGCTCTATCCACAAATTAGCGTTGTTCGCTATAATATCAGTCCTTATGTAAAATGAATATACTCAAACTTCATTTGTATGTTAAAGATGTGATTCTTGTTTTGGGCTACAAAAGGATGGCATTATGGCAAAGAAACACTCTTGTATGCAGTACTAGAAAAAAAATATTTATCGAAAGTTTTGCTAATCCCGAAACAATCAGTAATTTTGCTGCCCAATTTGTAGATATAACTAATAAACAAAATAAAGAAATTAAATTATGATCGTAGTTCCATTAAAAGAAGGCGAGAACATTGAAAAGGCGCTGAAGAAATTTAAAAGGAAGTTTGAGAAAACAGGTATTGTAAAAGAGTTGAGAAGCCGTCAGGCATTTGAAAAGCCTTCTGTAGAGAAGAGAAAACAACAGATGCATGCCGTTTATGTTCAACATTTGCAGGAGGCTGAAGAATAATTCTTGTAAATTCTTCCTGCTAAATTTGTTTTATTGAATTCTTCTTATTATTTTCGTTGCAGAAAAAGTGATGCAACGTGAATATGCTTATAAATTCTTTTTTAGATTATCTCCGTTTCGAAAGGAACTATTCTGAAAATACGGTTTTAGCTTATGCTAAAGACTTACATCAGTTTGAGGATTTTGTAAAAGAGAAGAAAGAAGGCATATTCATTCCGGAAGAAGTTGATTTGGATATTGTCCGGAATTGGATAGTATTTTTATTAGACGAGAAAATGTCGCCTCTATCAGTCAACCGGAAACTCAGTTCTTTGAAATCCTTTTTTAAATTCCTTATGAAACGGGAAGTGATTTCGGCAAACCCATTGCGGAAAGTGGTCGGTCCGAAAACAAAAAAGCCATTACCCTATTTTATAAAGGATAAGGATATGGAAGTTTTGTTGGACGACGATGAGTTTGACAATGATTTTGAAGGAATTAGAAACCATTTAATGCTTGAGATGCTTTATGATACCGGTGTGCGCAGATCTGAATTAATAGGACTACATGATACTGATGTAGATTGTAATTCTATGCAGATCAAAGTTACAGGGAAGCGCAATAAGCAACGGTTGATTCCTTTCGCTGAAGGATTAAGAAGAATGATTGTTGCATATCTTGAGGTCCGAAATCATGATGTAGGTTCTGCCAGTGGCTGGTTTTTTGTAAGGCAAGATGGTCGGCAGTTGTCCGCTTCTATACTTTATTATGTGGTAAAGAATATACTGTCTGCTATACCTACGTTGGGAAAGCGAAGTCCCCATGTTTTAAGACATTCATTTGCAACGAGTATGTTAAATAATGGAGCAGAGTTGAACGCTGTGAAGGAGTTACTTGGACATAGCAGTTTGGCTTCAACCGGCATTTATACGCATACAACCTTTGAGGAATTAAAAAAAGTTTATCATGCTCATCCAAGAGCACAAAAAGAAGGAGGTTAATTATGGAAATGAGGATTCAATCTATCCATTTTGACGCTACCGCACAGTTGGAAGCGTTCATTCAGAAGAAAGTTTCAAAGTTGGAACAGTATTTCGACGGGATTCTGAAAGCGGAAGTTGTTTTGAAAGTTGTAAAACCAGAGACAAGTAAAAATAAAGATGCAAGTATCCGTTTGTTAATAAAGAATGGTGATTGTTTCGCTGAGAAGGTAAGCGATTCTTTTGAAGAGTCAATAGATGGATGTGTAGAAGCTTTAGAAAAACAGTTGGTTAAATTCAAAGAAAAAATAAGATCAAAGAAGGCTGCTACTACTTTTGAGGGTAAAGAGAAAGGTGATTCAGTAGAGGAGAGAGTATCTGAATGAGTTAATCTGTCTTTTGACATAAAAAGTCTAAGTAGAATAAAAAAAATAGCAGATAAATTTGGTATCTAAGAAATAATATCTAAATTTGCAGCCGTTTCGGCAATACGTTGAAACGGCTGTTTTATGGAGATAGAATAGTAATGCCTCTTTAGCTCAGTTGGCCAGAGCACGTGATTTGTAATCTCGGGGTCGTTGGTTCGAATCCGACAAGAGGCTCAAATGATGTAAGTACTATTCCCCAGAGGGGGTAAGTGAATTATTTTTTTTAAGGGCAGTTACCAGAGTGGCCAAATGGGGCTGACTGTAACTCAGCTGGCTTACGCCTTCGGTGGTTCGAATCCATCACTGCCCACTGCAATTGATAATAGATAGAGTTTCTACTATTGGAGATTAAATTGCGGAAGTAGCTCAGTCGATAGAGCATTAGCCTTCCAAGCTGAGGGTCGCGGGTTTGAGTCCCGTCTTCCGCTCTTTTTTATGTTGCCTGTGTAGCTCAGCGGTAGAGCACTTCCTTGGTAAGGAAGAGGTCCCGAGTTCAAGTCTCGGCACCGGCTCGTTATAAAATATAGACATGATCATTAATCAAATAAAGAACAATTAAGTTATGGCAAAAGAGAAATTTGAGAGGACTAAACCACATGTCAACATTGGTACGATTGGACACGTTGACCATGGTAAGACAACCTTGACCGCTGCTATTACCAAGGTTTTAGCAGAAAGGGGTTTCAGTAAATCAGATGAGATCAAGACTTTTGATCAAATTGATAATGCTCCTGAGGAGAAAGAGAGAGGTATTACCATTAATACTGCTCACGTAGAGTATGAGACATCAAAACGTCATTATGCTCACGTTGACTGTCCGGGGCATGCCGATTATGTTAAAAACATGGTAACTGGTGCAGCTCAGATGGATGGTGCAATTATCGTTGTTGCTGCAACAGATGGTCCTATGCCTCAGACGCGTGAACATATTTTGTTGGCTCGTCAGGTAAACGTTCCGAAATTGGTTGTCTTCATGAATAAGTGCGACATGGTAGACGATGAAGAGATGTTGGAACTTGTAGAAATGGAAATGCGTGAATTGCTTACTTTCTACGGCTTTGATGGCGATAATACTCCTATTATTCGTGGTTCAGCACTCGGCGCTTTGAATGGCGATCCGAAGTGGGAAGATAAAGTGATGGAATTGATGGACGCCGTTGATGAATGGATTCCACTGCCTCCGCGTGAAATTGATAAGCCATTCTTGATGCCGGTTGAAGACGTGTTCTCTATCACGGGTCGTGGTACTGTAGCAACAGGTCGTATTGAAACGGGTATTGTAAAGGTTGGTGATGAAGTTCAGATCATTGGCTTGGGTGCAGAAGGTAAAAAATCAGTTGTTACGGGTGTAGAAATGTTCCGTAAGATTCTTGATGATGGTGAAGCTGGTGATAACGTTGGTCTTTTACTTCGTGGTATTGATAAAGATGAAGTTAAGCGTGGTATGGTTCTTTGCCATCCGGGGCAGATTAAACCTCATTCTCACTTTAAGGCTTCTGTCTATATTTTGAAAAAAGAAGAAGGTGGTCGTCATACTCCTTTCCATAATCACTATCGTCCACAGTTCTATATCCGTACAATGGATGTTACGGGAGAAATTACTCTCCCCGAGGGAACTGAAATGGTAATGCCGGGTGATAATGTAACTATCGATGTCGATTTGATTTATCCGGTAGCTTGTAATACTGGTTTACGTTTTGCTATACGTGAAGGTGGCCGTACAGTAGGTGCCGGACAGATTACAGAATTGGAAAATTAATTATTAGTTAGAAAATAGGATTAACCAGTCCTTTAATGTGGACTGGTTATTTTACGGAAGTAGCTCAGTTTGGTAGAGCACTGGTCTCCAAAACCAGGTGTCGGGAGTTCGAGTCTCTCCTTCCGTGCAAGAAAATCTATAGATTCAATGAAAAAGATAGTTACTTACATAAAGGAATGTTATAACGAACTTGTGTATAAGGTTTCTTGGCCTACAAGAACAGAGCTTTCCAATAGTGCTGTGGTTGTTTTGTTTGCTTCCCTGATAATTGCAGCAATAGTCTTTGTTATTGATATGGGCTTTGAGGGTGTGATTCGCTTCATCTACTCAAAAATCTTTTAATCAACTACAGATATGTCCGATGTTGAAAAAAAATTCTATGTTTTACGAGCTATAAGTGGCAAGGAAAATAAAGTAAAGGAATATCTTGACGCTGAAATAAAGAATTCAACTTTAGGTGAACATGTTTCACAAATCCTCATTCCTACTGAAAAGACCTTTATCGTGCGTAATGGCAAAAAAGTAATGAAAGAGAGATCTTATTTGCCAGGTTATGTATTGGTTGAAGCTGTTTTGACAGCTGAAGTTATTTATCGATTAAGTAATGCTCCTAACGTAATTGGTTTTTTGGGAGGTTCTGAAAATCCGGCTCCTTTGCGTTCAGCAGAAGTCTCTCGTATTTTGGGTACGGCTGATGATTTGCATGAGCAAGGTGAAGGTTCTGATATTCAGTATTACGTTGGTGAAAATGTAAAAATAACCTTTGGACCTTTTAGTGGATTTACGGGTGTTATTGAGGAGGTAAATACAGAAAAGAAGAAACTCAAAGTAATGGTGAAAGTTTTCGGACGTAAAACACCGTTGGAATTGGGTTATATGCAAGTAGAGAAAGAGTAATACTTTGGTTACGCAAAGTTTTTCTTTCAGTTATATGTTTTATATATTTAATAAAGTTAGAAACAATGGCTAAAGAAGTTGCTGGACAAATCAAATTGCAAATTAAAGGAGGAGCCGCAAACCCTTCTCCTCCCGTAGGGCCGGCTTTAGGTTCTAAGGGTATTAATATTATGGAGTTTTGCAAGCAATTTAATGCCAAAACCCAAGACAAAGGCGGTAAGATATTGCCAGTAGTAATTACATACTATAGTGATAAATCTTTCGACTTTGTTGTTAAGACCCCTCCTGTAGCTATTCAATTATTGGAAGCTTCAAAACAGAAGAGTGGCTCTGCTGAGCCTAATCGTAAGAAGGTTGCTGAAATCTCTTGGGATCAGGTGAAAACTATTGCAGAAGACAAATTGGTCGATTTAAATTGCTTCACAGTTGATTCTGCTATGAAAATGGTAGCAGGAACGGCTAGAAGTATGGGTATTACCGTTAAGGGAAAGTTTCCGGAAAATAATTAATAAACTTCAATTGAGATGAGTAAACTTACAAAAAATCAAAAGTTGTCTGTTGGCAAAATTGAAGCCGGGAAACTCTACACGTTAAGCGAAGCATCTGCTTTGGTGAAGGATATATCTACAACCAAATTTGACGCTTCTGTAGATGTGGATGTCCGCTTAGGTATTGATCCTCGTAAATCGAATCAAATGGTTAGAGGCGTAGTTTCACTGCCTAATGGAACCGGTAAGAAGGTCAGGGTTCTCGCATTATGTACACCAGAGAAGGAAGAAGAAGCCAAAGCTGCTGGCGCTGACTTCGTTGGTTTAAATGAGTATATTGATAAAATTAAAGGAGGTTGGACTGATGTTGATGTAATTATTACAATGCCTTCTATTATGGGTAAGATTGGTGCTTTGGGTAGAGTCCTAGGCCCTCGTGGTTTAATGCCTAATCCAAAGAGTGGAACCGTTACCAATGAAATAGGTGATGCAGTAAGAGAAGTTAAACAAGGAAAGATTGACTTTAAGGTCGATAAAGCTGGTATCGTACATACTTCAGTTGGCAAAGTTTCTTTTACAGCTGAGCAAATATATGGTAATGCCAAAGAATTTATTATGACTCTTGTAAAACTTAAGCCATCAATGGCTAAAGGTGCTTATATCAAGAGTATTTATCTTTCGAGTACGATGAGTGCAGGAATTAAAATTGATCCTAAATCAATTGAGGACTAATAAAATAATTGGACGATGAAAAAGGAAGATAAAGGCATCATAATAGAAAAGTTGGCTGAAACTGTTAAAGCATATTCGCATTTTTATTTGGCTAATATTGAAGCATTAAATGCTGAGCAAACAAGCCAGTTAAGAAGAGCTTGCTTTAAGCAGGAAATTAAAATGGTTGTTGTAAAGAATAGCTTGCTTAAAAAAGCCTTGGAGAATGTAGAGGGTGATTATTCACAACTGCATTGCGCTTTAAAAGGAAGTACAGCTGTATTATTTTCTCAGACGGCTAACGCACCTGCACGTCTGTTGAAAGACTTTACCAAAGGAAAAGCAGACGTTAAGCCTCAATTGAAAGCTGCCTATGTACAGGAAAGCTTCTATATTGGAGCAGAAAATCTCGATGCTTTGGTAAACATAAAGAGCAAGGAAGAACTTATTGCTGATGTTATTGCATTGTTGCAATCTCCGGCAAAGAATGTTATTTCAGCTCTTCAATCGTCAGGGCAAACAATCCATGGCCTGTTGAAGACTTTGGAAGAAAGATAATTTTAATTTTAAAGATAAACAAACATTAAATTCATACAAAAATGGCAGATTTGAAAGCTTTTGCAGAACAATTAGTAAGCCTGACAGTCAAAGAAGTTAGCGAATTGGCAAAGATCTTGAAGGATGAATATGGTATTGAACCGGCTGCTGCAGCTGTTGCTGTTGCAGGTCCTGCTGCAGGTGCTGAGGCAGCTGTAGAAGAAAAAACTTCTTTTGACGTAATTTTAAAATCACCGGGTGCAAGTAAATTGGCAGTCGTAAAATTAGTTAAAGAATTAACAGGTCTTGGATTGAAAGAAGCTAAAGATTTAGTCGATGGTGCTCCAAGTAAAGTTAAGGAAGGCGTAGCTAAGGCTGACGCTGAAGATTTGAAGAAACGTTTGGAAGAGGCTGGAGCTGAAGTTGAGCTTAAATAGTATTTATAGCCTGTTAATCAGGTAATTTGGTTAAGAGTCTTCTTAGAAGAAGATTCTTAACCTTTTTGTGTCTATTATTTATATAAGTTCAATAAATTCCTTACCAGATGTCTTCAATAACTGAAAACCAAAGAGTTAATTTTGCTTCGATTAAAAATCAAATTCCGTATCCGGACTTTCTCGAAGTGCAATTGAAATCTTTCCAAGATTTCCTTCAACTTGATACACCTCCAGAGAAGCGAAAGAATGAAGGATTGTACAAAGTTTTTGCCGAGAATTTTCCAATAGCAGATACACGGAATAATTTTGTATTGGAGTTTTTAGATTATTATATTGATCCACCGCGCTACAGTATAGATGAGTGTATAGCGCGAGGATTAACATATAGCGTTCCTTTAAAGGCTAAATTAAAATTGTATTGTACAGATCCTGATCATGAAGATTTTGATACTGTAATTCAAGATGTGTATTTGGGCCCTATTCCTTATATGACGGAACGAGGAACTTTCGTCATTAATGGTGCGGAACGAGTTGTGGTTTCTCAATTGCACCGTTCGCCTGGTGTATTTTTCGGACAAAGTACGCATGCTAATGGAACGAAGTTGTATTCTGCTCGTATTATTCCTTTTAAGGGATCATGGATCGAGTTCGCTACAGATATTAATAATGTGATGTATGCGTACATCGACCGTAAGAAGAAATTGCCGGTAACAACCCTTTTAAGAGCTATCGGTTATGAGAGTGATAAAGACATCCTTGAAATCTTTAATCTAGCAGAGGAAGTAAAAGTAACTAAAGCTAGTTTGAAAAAATATATCGGTCGCAAATTAGCTGCCCGTGTTTTAAAAACGTGGGTGGAAGATTTTGTGGATGAAGATACAGGTGAGGTTGTCTCTATTGAACGTAATGATGTCATTGTTGACCGTGAATCGGTTCTTGATAATGATAACATTGATGCTATTTTGGAGTCGGGAACTCAAAATATTTTGTTGCATAGAGAAGATCAGAACTTGTCGGACTATGCCATTATATATAACACATTACAGAAAGATCCGAGTAATTCAGAGAAAGAGGCTGTTTTATATATTTATCGCCAACTTCGAAATGCAGAACCTGCTGATGAAGCAAGTGCACGAGAAGTGATTCAGAATTTGTTTTTCTCTGAAAAACGATATGATTTGGGTGATGTAGGTCGTTTTAGAATCAATAGAAAGCTTAATCTTTCTATCAGTGAAGATACCAAGGTATTAACTAAAGAAGATATAATTGAAATCATTAAATATCTGATACAACTTATTAATTCTAAAGCTGTTGTTGACGATATTGATCATTTGAGTAATCGTCGCGTTCGTACAGTTGGGGAACAATTGTATAATCAATTTGGAATAGGTTTGGCTCGTATGTCTAGAACCGTTCGTGAACGCATGAATGTTCGGGATAATGAAGTTTTCACTCCTATTGATTTGATTAATGCAAAAACTATTTCTTCTGTTGTAAATTCTTTTTTTGGAACAAACGCATTATCACAGTTCATGGATCAAACTAATCCATTGGCTGAGATTACGCATAAGCGTCGTTTGTCTGCATTAGGACCAGGTGGTTTGTCTCGCGAACGTGCAGGGTTTGAAGTGCGAGATGTGCATTATACACATTATGGGCGCTTGTGTCCGATCGAGACTCCAGAAGGTCCGAATATTGGTTTGATTTCGTCTTTGTGTATATATGCAAAAATCAACGATTTAGGTTTTATTTCTACTCCTTATCGGAAAGTGAAAGATGGTATAGTTGATTTTTCGCCAGAAGGATTGAGCTATTACACAGCCGAAGAAGAAGAAGAGATGACAATTGCTCAGGGAAATGCCTCGTTGGACAATGATGGACGCTTTATTAATGACAATATTAAGGCTCGTTTTGAGGCCGATTTTCCTGTGGTGTCTCCTAAAGATGTTGACTTGATGGATGTTTCGCCACAGCAAATAGCCTCTATTGCTGCTGCTTTAATTCCATTCTTGGAGCATGATGATGCCAACCGAGCATTGATGGGGTCAAACATGATGCGTCAGGCAGTTCCATTGTTGCGTCCGGAAGCACCTATTGTTGGTACGGGTATAGAAGGACAGGTCGCTCGTGATTCTCGTACACAAATTGCTGCACAAAGGGCCGGAGAGGTAGTATTTGTTGACGCTACTTGCATTAAAGTAAAATATAGTAGAACGGCTGATGAAGACTTTGTTAGCTTTGATGATTCAGTTGTTACATATAATATTCCGAAATGGAGAAAAACTAACCAAAGTACGACTGTCGATTTACGCCCGATTTGTCATCGTGGACAACATGTTGAAGCAGGGGATATTTTAACAGAAGGGTATGCTACTCAAAATGGCGAGTTAGCATTGGGTAGAAATGTGAAAGTAGCTTATATGCCATGGAAGGGCTA
The DNA here is from genome assembly GCA_028707405.1 of Parabacteroides sp. GTDB lineage: Bacteria > Bacteroidota > Bacteroidia > Bacteroidales > Tannerellaceae > Parabacteroides. Next base: position 11,853 of record JAQWBH010000047.1, read on the forward strand.
TAACTATGAGGATGCTATCGTTCTGAATGAAAGAATGGTGCGTGAAGACTTTTTTACTTCCGTCCATGTTGATGAGTATATTCTAGAAGTTCGCGAGACCAAGCGCGGCATGGAAGAATTAACATCGGATATTCCTAATGTTAGTGAGGATGCAACAAAAGATTTGGATGAAAGAGGTATTGTACGTGTTGGTGCTCATATTGAACCAGGGGATATTTTAATTGGAAAAATTACACCTAAGGGAGAATCTGATCCGTCTCCAGAAGAAAAGCTTCTTCGTGCAATTTTTGGTGATAAGGCGGGTGATGTAAAAGATGCATCTTTAAAAGCTACTCCTTCTTTGCGCGGTGTTGTTATTGGAACATCATTGTTCTCAAAGGCTATTAAAAAACGTAAGTCAAAGTTGGCTGATAAAGCTATACTGCCAAAATTAGATGAGGAATTTGAAACAAAAATGTCCGACCTGAAAACGTTATTGGTAGAAAAACTATTGACTTTGACTGAAGGTAAGCTTTCTCAGGGTGTTAAAGATTATATGAATACCGATGTGATTGCTAAAGGGGCAAGGTTTACCCGTGAAGAGCTGGAAAAATTAGATTATGATTCGATTCAAGTAAGTAAATGGACTGCTGATGCCGATAAGAATGAACTTATTAAGCTGGTTGTTTTGAACTATTTGAAGAAGTATAAGGAGTTAGACGCAGAGTTGAAACGTAAAAAGTATGATATTACGATCGGGGATGAATTGCCTACTGGCATTGTTCAGATGGCAAAAGTCTACATCGCAAAGAAGCGTAAGATTCAAGTGGGTGATAAAATGGCCGGACGTCATGGAAATAAAGGTATTGTATCAAAGATTGTTCGTCAGGAAGATATGCCATTTTTAGCTGATGGAACTCCTGTAGATATTTGCTTAAATCCGCTAGGTGTTCCTTCTCGTATGAATTTAGGGCAGATTTTTGAAGCTGTTTTAGGTTGGGCAGGACGTACAATGGATGTAAAGTTCTCTACACCTATTTTTGATGGAGCAACAATTGATGATATGAATGGGTGGACAGATAAAGCGGGATTGCCACGTTATGGTAAAACCTACTTGTATGATGGTGGTACTGGTGAGCGTTTTGATCAGCCAGCTACAGTTGGTGTTACCTATTTCTTGAAATTAGGACATATGGTTGATGATAAAATGCATGCTCGTTCAATAGGCCCGTATTCTCTTATTACACAGCAGCCACTTGGTGGTAAGGCACAGTTTGGTGGTCAGCGTTTTGGAGAGATGGAGGTCTGGGCATTGGAAGCTTTTGGTGCATCACATGTTTTACAAGAGATTCTTACGATTAAGTCTGATGATGTTGTCGGCCGTTCAAAAGCTTATGAAGCAATTGTTAAAGGAGAACCAATGCCTCAACCTGGCATTCCTGAATCTTTAAATGTATTGCTTCATGAATTGAGAGGTCTGGGCTTAAGTTTGACTTTGGATTAATTTCAATAATAATAAGCTGGTAAGTGTATACTTATCTGCTTTATCTATAACTCTTTATAAATAAATAATATGGCTTTTAGAAAAGAAAACAAGATAAAGAGTAACTTTTCAAAGATAACTATCGGTTTAGCATCACCCGAAGAGATTCTAGAAAATTCTTATGGTGAGGTTTTAAAACCTGAAACGATTAATTATCGTACATACAAACCTGAACGCGACGGTCTTTTCTGCGAACGCATTTTTGGTCCTATAAAGGATTATGAATGTCATTGTGGAAAGTACAAGCGCATTCGCTATAAAGGTATTGTTTGTGATCGTTGTGGTGTGGAAGTTACAGAGAAGAAAGTACGCCGTGAGAGAATGGGACATATCCATCTGGTGGTTCCTGTAGCTCATATTTGGTATTTTCGTTCCCTGCCTAATAAAATTGGGTATTTGTTAGGGCTACCTACAAAAAAATTGGATTCTATTATCTATTATGAGCGGTATGTAGTCATACAAAATGGGTGCGTAGATACTGTTGCTAATTTGGATTTACTTTCTGAAGAAGAATATCTCCAAATTCTGGATAATCTTCCAAAAGAGAATCAAGCTTTGGAAGATACAGATCCAAATAAGTTTATTGCAAAAATTGGAGCTGAAGCCGTATATGATTTGTTAGCTCGTTTGGATCTTGATTCGTTATCATATGAATTGCGCCACAGAGCAAGCACGGATAGTTCGCAGCAACGTAAAAATGAAGCATTAAAACGCTTGCAAGTTGTAGAATCTTTTAGAGCTTCTAGAGGAAAGAATAAGCCGGAATGGATGATTATGAAGGTTATTCCGGTTATTCCTCCGGAGTTACGTCCGTTGGTTCCTTTGGATGGTGGTCGTTTTGCAACGTCAGATTTGAATGATTTATATCGAAGAGTGATTATTCGTAATAATCGTTTGAAACGATTAATTGACATTAAGGCTCCAGAGGTTATTTTGCGTAATGAGAAACGCATGTTGCAAGAAGCGGTCGATTCATTATTCGATAATTCTCGTAAATCAAGTGCTGTAAAAACAGATGCAAATCGTCCGTTGAAATCTCTTTCTGATAGCTTAAAAGGGAAACAAGGACGTTTCCGTCAGAATCTTTTGGGTAAACGTGTTGACTATTCTGCTCGTTCTGTGATTGTAGTCGGTCCAGAATTGAAGATGAGTGAATGTGGGTTGCCAAAGGGGATGGCTGCTGAGTTGTATAAACCGTTTATTATTCGTAAACTTATTGAACGAGGTATAGTAAAAACTGTCAAATCTGCCAAGAAAATAGTTGACCGTAAGGAACCTGTAGTTTGGGATATATTGGAATATGTAATGAAAGGGCATCCGGTATTATTGAACCGTGCTCCTACGTTGCACCGTTTAGGAATACAGGCTTTTCAACCTAAGTTGATTGAAGGTAAGGCAATACAGTTACACCCACTTGCTTGTACTGCATTTAATGCTGACTTTGATGGAGACCAGATGGCTGTCCACTTACCATTGGGCAATGAAGCTATTCTGGAAGCTCAACTTTTAATGTTGGCTTCTCAAAATATTTTGAATCCCGCAAACGGGGCTCCGATTACTGTTCCTTCTCAGGATATGGTATTAGGTCTATATTATATTACCAAGATTCGTAAAGGGACAAAGGGCGAAGGACTTGTATTCTATGGCCCGGAAGAAGCAACTATTGCATACAATGAAAAGAAAGTGGATATTCATGCACTAATAAAAGTGTATGTAAAGGATCGGGACGAGAAGGGCAATATTGTAAAGAAAATGATGGAAACTTCTGTTGGGCGATTGATGGTTAATGAATTTATTCCATCTGAAGTCGGTTATATTAATGAAGTTTTGGGAAAGAAGGCTTTACGTGATATTATCGGTAATGTGATTAAAGCTTGTGGTGTTTCTCGTACGGCTCAATTTCTTGATGATATTAAGAATTTGGGTTATTATATGGCCTTTAAAGGCGGTTTGTCTTTTAATTTGTCAGATGTTCTTATTCCACCGGAAAAGGAGGCTTTGGTTAAGGAAGGTTATGATGAAGTAGAACAGATTAAGGCAAATTATAACATGGGTTTCATTACAAATAATGAACGTTATAATCAAATCATTGATACTTGGACTCATATTAATAGTAAACTGTCAAATATTTTAATGAAGCAGTTGACAGAAGATAATGATGGATTCAATTCTGTATTTATGATGATGGATTCCGGCGCACGTGGTTCTAAAGAGCAGATTCGTCAGCTTTCTGGTATGCGTGGTTTGATGGCAAAGCCTCAAAAGAGTGGTGCTGAAGGTGGTCAAATTATTGAGAACCCGATTCTTGCCAATTTTAAGGAAGGCTTGTCTGTGTTGGAATATTTTATTTCTACTCATGGTGCCCGTAAAGGCTTAGCCGATACTGCATTAAAAACGGCTGATGCTGGTTATTTAACTCGTCGTTTGGTTGATGTATCTCATGATGTGATAGTTAATGAAGATGATTGTGGTACATTACGTGGACTTGTTTGTACAGAGTTAAAAAATAATGAAGAAATCATAGCTACGTTGTATGAGCGTATTTTGGGTCGTGTTTCAGTTCATGATATTATTCATCCTACAACAGGAGAAGTCATTGTTCGTGCGGGAGAAGAAATTCGTGAAGATGCCGCTCAGAAGATTCAGGATTCTCCAATAGAGAGTGTTGAAATTCGTTCTGTATTGACTTGTGAATCTAAGAAAGGCGTTTGTGCTAAATGCTATGGTCGTAATTTGGCAACGAACCAGATGGTTCAAGTTGGAGAGGTTGTAGGTGTAATCGCTGCTCAGTCTATCGGGGAACCAGGTACTCAGTTAACTTTGCGTACATTCCACGTCGGAGGTATTGCTGCAAATATTGCAACAGAAAATAGTGTAATATCAAAATATGATGGAATTCTTCAAATCGATGAACTTCGTTCAGTCGAAGTAGTTGAAGAAACAACGAAAAAGAAATATTTGGTTGTTGTTAGTCGCTTGGCCGAAATGCATATTGTTGATCCTAATACAAAGATTGTATTATTGACTCATAATATTCCTTATGGCTCTAAATTATTTTTTAATAATGGAAATGTAGTGCATAAGGGTGATGTTTTGATAGAATGGGATCCATTTAATGCAGTTATTGTTTCAGAAGTTTCAGGTAAAATTCAATTCGAGAGTTTAATAGAGAATGTAACATACAAGGTAGAAAGTGATGAGACAACAGGTCTGAAGGAAAAAATTATCATTGAATCTAAAGATAAGACGAAAGCTCCGGCTGCACATATTATTGATGAAAATGGTAATTACTTGAAGAACTATTCTCTCCCATTGGGTGCCCATGTAGTTAAAGAAGACGGCGATTTGATTAAGGGTGGTGAAGTCTTGGTGAAGATTCCTCGTGCTGTTGGTAAAGCCGGTGATATTACAGGTGGTCTTCCGCGAGTAACAGAATTATTTGAAGCGCGGAATCCATCAAATCCAGCTGTCGTATCCGAAATAGATGGTGAAGTCGGATTTGGTAAGATCAAACGTGGTAATCGAGAAATAACGGTTACATCGAAATTGGGTGAAGTGAAAAAATATATGGTTCCGTTATCAAAACAATTACTTGTACAGGAAAACGATTATATTCGTGCAGGTATGCCGCTTTCTGATGGGGCTATTACTCCTTCTGATATTTTGGCTATTAAGGGTCCGACGGCTGTTCAAGAATATATCGTGAATGAGGTTCAGGACGTATATCGTTTGCAGGGGGTTAAGATAAATGATAAGCATTTTGAAGTAATCGTCCGTCAAATGATGCGTAAAGTTGAAGTCGTTGATCCGGGAGATACTCGTTTCTTGGAACAGCAGATAGTAGATAAGCTGGATGTAATGGATGAGAACGACCGCATATGGGGCAAGAAAGTTGTTATGGATTCCGGCGATTCGCAAACATTGCAAGCGGGCCAAATTGTAACGGCTCGTAAGCTTAGAGATGAAAATAGTATGTTGAAACGTCGTGACTTGAAATTAGTTCAAGTTCGTGATGCTATTCCAGCAACTGCAAATCAAATTCTTCAGGGTATCACACGTGCTGCTTTACAAACGAATAGCTTCATGTCAGCCGCATCATTCCAGGAAACAACGAAAGTTCTTAATGAAGCTGCTATTAATGGTAAAGTTGATCGTTTGGAAGGATTAAAGGAAAATGTTATTTGTGGGCATTTGATTCCTGCCGGCACCGGTCAACGAGATTTTGAGAAGTTGACTGTAGGAGCAAAAGATGAATTTGATCGAATCTTTGCAAATCGTAAGAACGTGGTTGATTTTAATGCAATGGACCGTAATGACGATAGCAAGGAGAAAGAATAAGATTAATTGTAATTGTAAGTATAAAAAGCTGTGTCATGCGTGGCACAGCTTTTTTTATTTGTGGTAAGTGTTCGAAATGTTTCATTTTGAAGTGATATATGTCAATATTCGCTATGCATAGCGATGAATTGTGGATGAAGAAATTCTTTTAATCCTAGTTCATGGACATAGGATTTATGTGTATATTTGTACTTAGTATAACAATAATAATGTAGATATGGATAATAATAAACCAACAAATCAGATTCAGATCGAGTTGTCGGAAGAAATGGCCCAGGGAACATATGCCAACTTGGCTATTATTTCACATTCGACATCTGAGTTTATCTTAGATTTTATAAGAGTGGTACCTGGTGCTCCAAAGGCTCAAGTAAAAAGTCGTGTGATTTTAACTCCGGATAATGCGAAACGTCTTCTATTTGCTTTGCAGGATAATATTTCGAAGTTTGAAGGGCAGACTGAAAATAAAACAGCGAACTTTGAAGATTTTGTTCCTCCGGTAGGAGGTGTTAAGGGGCAAGCTTAATTGGAATTAGAATAAATAAAAAAGAGCGACCTCTCAGAGGTGCTCTTTTTTATCTTTGCCGTGTTTATTTAATTACTCAAATTTCTTGTTGAAGAAAATGTGTGCAATGTAGCCAATGATGATGACAACCAAGCCTGTAATTAAAACAGCATTTGATGCTCCTTCTTGAAAAGAAGGCACTGCTAAGATGATAACACCTATAAGGAGAATTATAACTCCTAAATTTTTCATTAATCCCTTCATGGTGATAGAGTTTATTTATATTCTTTTTCTACTGCAAATAAAGCAATAATAACCCGATTGCAAAAATATTTTACAATAAAAATGTTGAAACCATCAAAATTAGCTATTATATTTGCATATGATAAGCTATTATATGATGTTGCGTGTACTTTATATTATATATTTCTGGTTAATTGTGGTGCCGGTATTTCTTGTCATTACTATTTTAACTGCAGTTACAGTTATTGTTGGTTGCCTTTTGGGAGGGAAGAAATTTTTTGCTTACTATCCAGGGAAAATTTGGTCGTGGCTGACATGTCATTTGGTGCTTTGTCCTGTAACAGTCAGAGGAAAAGAAAATATAGATAAGAAGATACCGTACGTGTTTGTTGCTAATCACCAAGGTGCTTTTGATATCTTTTTAATATACGGATTCTTAGGTGTCCCGATTAAATGGGTAATGAAAGCAGGGATAGGAAAAATTCCCTTTGTTGGTACTGCTTGTCGTTCCGCTGGTTTCATTTTTGTTGATAATACTTCTTCAAAGGCGGCTGCTCGGAGTGTGTTTGAAGCCGAACGCAACTTGCGCTCGGGGACGTCTATAGTTATTTTTCCTGAAGGGTCGCGATCTCGAGACGGAAAATTGGCTCGCTTTAAGAAAGGAGCTTATCAAATGGCTGTAGATCAGCATATGCAAATAATTCCCATAACAATTAATGGCCCATTTAATGTGCTGCCTATAGGTTCTATAATGGTTCATAGGCATCCTATGGAACTGATTATTCATAAGCCTATTATCACAGAAGGCATGGATTCGTCTCACAAAACCTTGCAGGGATTGGCTGAAATAACGCAACAAATCATATACACAGATTTATGGGAAAAATATAGAAATTGAAATCTTACCATAATTTGAGTATTCCTCTCTTACGGACGGTAATGCTTAATCCTAAATTTTTTGTATATAGAGAACCAGCGTCGGCTGCTATAGAACTGCCAAAGCTCCATCCATTTAGTTTGGGGTGTTGGTATTGAATGTCCAGCAATCCTGCCACACCTTGTTTATTGTCGAGTAGAGGAGCGGCAGCTCTTCCCCACGTATTCATCAACGTAAGTAGCAAACGATAAGATATATATTGATATATACTACCTTCCGCAGCAAAATGCCATCCACAAACACGATTATTTTCAAAACCTAGGGTTCCATTTCTATTGTATTCGGGTGAGAGAATCAAGGGTGAACCAAGGGTTCGATTATAGTATGATGCGCCTGTTTGATATTCTCCGTTGTTGTAATAATCATCAGATCCGCCGCCAGGACCTTTATGTAAATTGTGATCGAATTCTATAAAGTGGAACGGGCCGCTTTGATTTCGAGTTTCAAGATGTTCAATAACAAATTTTTTAAACCAGCTAATTTTATGTAGATCAAATTGTAATCCCCATAAACCATCTTTTCCATTAACAAATATCATACCTGATTTGTCTTCAAAATAGTGCTGATGGTATGCTGAGACTTTCCAGTCAGGTTGCGTAAATGCAAGTTTGAAATCGTATGAGCCATAGTGATTTCCTAAAACATTTATTTGGTCGGATGCAGTGGCATTTTTTCCACCTTCGCTACCGCACACAACTCTTAATAAGTCACTGATGGATTGAGGTTGTTTGCCTATTTGGGGATTGGTTGAGGTTCCCCCCCATTGTGCCCAATGCTGAACACCCATAGTTACAGAGAGTGGAAAATTGTTCTGTGTATCTTTAACCTGAACATAAAATGATTTGTGATGCCACAAAACATTTTTGTCGTATGTCTGCCTGTTTTTTGTGAAATACTCCAGATAGTTTGTGTCAAAAGAGCGGCCGAGGGCAAAATCTCCTTTTATCTGCATCCACCCTTTTGTTCGAGGAACGAGTGTGAACTCGGGTATACTTAGATTGATTTCCGGTATCGGACGAGCGTTGGTAGACAAAACCATATCGCCGGAACTCAAATTCTGATCCCATAAAGAACGATAATTTTCTTTGCTGCCAATTGAAAGCAAAAGTTTTTTGTAACCTAATTCGGCGTATAGCTGTTGTATATAAATGTTTTTGTGGTCGTAACGCGGCATTGCTGCAACTAAATCCAACCCTGCATTCCATCTAAAATTCTTATTTATATCTTGTTGGTGAAATATTCCGGCATTGAGATATCCGCTGTTTGCTGTCAGAGGCACTTTCCCATAGCGATTACTTACCATCCAAAAAGGAGCATTTGAATTTCTTACGGAGAATAATGAATTGTCCAGCCAATAAGGTTTTTCTGTCCCTTTCGCTACAGACACAAAGGTCTCTATCCGATAGCTGGTTGTGTTTGCAACAGGGTTATTGTCCTGTGCGTAACATATTGCGCTTCCGGATGATAGAACTATAGCAGATAAAAATGATTGTACGAATTTCATTCACTTTCTATGTTTTTATTGACAAAGATACACAATAAACGACTATTTACTTCCTTCCTCCAGAAGAATGTGTTATTCGGCCAAGCCAACTGAAATAGGTATAGTAAACTTGACGCCTGTAAGGAGTTTTTGAAAGAATTAAATCGTGGATGCCATTTTGGATCGTATATCGTGTAATATAATTGCCTAATTTAGCTCCATAATGCTGAATGTCATTTACATCGAGTACAATATCACAGTTTAGATAAGCTTCATTCCAAGTCTCCGTTTCAGGGAATGAACGGGTTGATGACAAAATTAAGATTGGGCAATTGATTTTTCCTCCTTTGCGGAGACTTTTTTGTGCAGAAGTAACAGCATAAATCCAACCTGCCTTAATCGGATGCCCGTTTGGTATTTTCCATTTAGTGTTGAATGTCCATTCTCCTTTATATTGTTTCAGAAGACTTTGTGCATAGCAACTTGTGCTTTTACTTGCTTTTCTAATCGTTAAGTTAGGAAATAGCCAACCAATAAACGAGATCGCAGGAATAAAAAAATTTTCTGCATTGGAACTCATGTTCCAGTCTAGAAAAGGGCTATTTAATATCAACCCATCCACAGGTAGTTTGCCTTTTTTGC
>JAQWBH010000048.1 GCA_028707405.1 Parabacteroides sp.
ACCGGGATGTCCGACTCAAAATAGCTATGTGGAAAGGTTTAACGGAAGTTACAGAAGAGCAATTCTTGATGCGTATATCTTTCGGAATCTGGCAGATGTACGTAAACTGACAGAATTATGGATGGAGATTATAATGAAAAGCGACCGCACCATTCATTAGGGGACATGTCCCCTAATGAATACAGAAGAAAGTATGAAACAGATAATAAAATTATTAACTTCGCTGTCTAATGTAAGACGTCCTAAAAAGGGAAGCTGACAATATACATAGATTCAATAGGTTGCCTGAGCTGCAAACTTCAATTAGACAAATGGAAAGAGTTAATTCCTCAATTTGACTCTATAACAAAAAAAATATGGCTTTTCTGTTTATATTGGATACTAAGAATGTGAATCGTATGGAGGAGATTCTTAGGGAAAAAGACTTCAAATACCCTGTTTATATTGATATGAAAGGGGAATTAAACCGATTGAATCATTTTTCTTCGGATGACAGATTTCAAACATTTCTACTAGACGCAGATAATCGTGTTGTTATCATTGGCAATCCGGTTCATAATTCAGCAATTAAAGATTTGTACCTGAAACAAGTTACAGGAAAAGAATACTTTGTAGCTAAAAAAATTCAAACAACTGCAGAAGCTGTAAACAGCGAAATAAACTTTGGCTCACTACATAAGAAAGAATCAAAAACAGGAATTGTTAAAATCAGGAACACCGGCAATAGTCCACTTATTATCGTAGATGTAAACACTTCATGCGGCTGCACAACAGCCAGATACGACAAAACGCCTGCACAACCGGGTGATATTCTTAAAATAGAAATTAAGATGACACCGGAGGAAAGCGGATTTTTCAATAAAACGCTAATTGTCAGGTGTAATACAAACAAACCGATAATAATAACCATAAAGGGGAACGTTCAGCAATGAACAAAATAGGGGAGTTCGCTTGATAATTCTACAAAAACAGCATCAGCAAACTCCCCACAACCTCAGAAAGGAGGAGTCAAAGATACGTAAAGATTTTTATTGAACTCTAAGTTCAACTGTTTTTGCTGATAGGCGAAAACAAAGCAATATTAAAATAGATAATTAACAAATAAAAATTTAATTCAAAATGAAAAAGAAAATAATCTGTATTGCTGTTATTGCTATTGCTTTAACCGCAAGTTGGAATATAAAACAGAGCAAAAGTGAACCAAATAAATGTCTAATCTGGCAATGGCAAATGTGGAAGCATTAGCAACATGTGAAAGGACAGCAGGATCTTGTTGGCTAAAAATTGGATATCAACAAGAACGATGTTGCAATATTGGCGACTGGGGTTGTTCGCCTTGTGATGATTAAATAATAAATTTAACTTGGAGACGGTAAAAAAACGTCTCCATTAAATATATAAAAAAATGAAAACAAATATATTTATATCACAAATTATTGTGATAGTATTTCTGAGTTTAATATCATGCAATAATAATAAAGAGGTTTCTTACAAATTAAGAATTTCAAACCCCATAATTAAATTAAGTCTTGATAAAACAACAAAAATATCAACTCCGCCATCATGTCTTTATAAGGATACGAATGGAACAGAATACATAACATTTCAAAATTCAATCAACAACGAAATAGAATTTTATAATATCAGTTCCCAAAAATTAGAGTTTAAAATTAAACCTGAAGTAGAAGGTCAAAATGGTGTTGGGTTCTTTTCTGGATATTATATTCAAAACTTGGATAGTATATTTATTACAAATGGAGATAACGAGGAAATATCACTCATCGATAGAAATGTGATAGTAAAAAATAAATTTGATTATCATGAAACCAAGGATAAACATCCATTAAAAGAATTTTACTCTACTCCTGCAACTCCTATTTCGATTTTAGGAGACGATTTGTACATAGTACCAAGCTGCAACAGATGGGCAAAAGTTAATCCTGTGGCTGCATATATTAATATAAAAACGGACAAAGTATGCGATTTTTCTTCATTCCAATATCCAAAGTTTCCAGGAGCCAACAATAAAATGAAAAGAGCAGGAGTAGAAGATCACATGAGCCGATGCTTTGATGGCAAAAGATTTATTTATTCTTTCCATTTTGATGAGGATATTTATGTTTGTTCGCCTAACCATAATAACATAAAAAGATACAAAATAAAAAGCAAGTATATTAACAAAGTAAAGATACTTAATGATTATGGCAACTTGACTCCGGAAGAAGCTTGTTGTAATCCCAACTATGGAAATATGATCTATGACAAATACAGAAATGTATATTATCGGGTTGCCTATCCGGCAACATCTATTGAAAAAGACAAAAAAGGAATAGAATTGTTGATGTATGGGCGAAAATTTTTTTCAATAATTATAGTTGACAGTAATTTTAATGTAATCGGAGAAACTATGTTTCCGGATTATACGTACAATTCGAATTTCATGTTTGTCAGAAAAGATGGATTGTATATTTCAGATAATAATTGCTACAATCCACATTACAGCGATGATGTATTAAGTTTTGTCAGATTTAAGTTGGTAAAGAAATAACTCTGAATACAGAGTGTTTCATCACATTTGCAGCTATAGTCTTATATGTTACCGGTATGAATTATGGGAAAATTCTTATTATTTTCTTAGAAATATAGTATATAACATACTAATTACCATTTAATTAATATATTTCATTCATGCAAGACAGATCTGAGGGAATAAATGTAATGGTCTATTTTTGTATTTTTGATATTAAAAATAGAATAACAATAAAAACAATATGAATTATGAACAAAAAGAGATGTTCCTAAAATGTCAAATTTAGCATTAACTAATATAGAAGCGCTGGCCGACGGAGAAGGAGAACAAGGGCATGGAACTTGTTATAATACAATAACTACGTTAGTAGGAAGTAAAATACTATACTGTTCAACATGTACATATATACCTGATTCAACTAATTCATGGGTTTCCGGAACAGGGTCATGCTAGCAAAATAATAAATTAATAAAAGGACACAGTTTTACACTGTATCCTTTTATTAAATTTTATAATAAATACTGCATCTGAAAAACTCAAATTAGACTACTTCTAGAACAAAATAAAAATAAATATTATCTTCTCTCAATATTCAAGCACTATTCATCATGAAAAAAATAATTTTTTTTATTACATTATTATTCTTGAACAGTTGTTCATCCTATCACAAGCCTTCTTCTTATATGGCTTTTGATAATATAGAATATATTGACAAATTCCCTTTTACCTTTTCTCTTTCCAATGAAAAAGTTGTAGATTGGGACGTAATAGGAATGAAGAAGTTTAGAATTTATGACTCTTTATTAGTAGTATCAACTACAGATCGGGATGGTTTTTGGTCTTTCTATGATATAAAAGACCTTTCCTTTAAGGGTAAATTCATCAAAGCCGGCCAAGGTCCTAATGAATTCGCACTGGCACCGGATGTAAATGCTTCAAGATTCTACAAAGAGAATAATCAGTTATTTATTGACATATATGATTTTCAAACAGGAAAAATATACAAAATGAATGTAAATCAGTCTCTCAACAAAAAGGAATTAAGCATTTCAATAAAAAGAGACTCATTGCCTTCATTTATTTTTGATTTTGCGGTTATAAAAGACAATAAATATTATTGCAGAGAAATAAATAAGGATCAAACACAACAGATAAGATATCTTCGCAACAATGGAATAAAGGAAATTCCAAATACCTTTAAAATACTTAATCAGGCATCTGTTGAAAAAGGGAAAGACTTCAATTTACTCTCTACCATTACAAAAATAAGCCCGAAAGGAGATGTGATAGTAGAAGCGCCGATATATCTTCATCAGATTAATTTATATTCGAGTGAAGGGAAGTGGGGAAAAACAATATGTGTAGGGAAGAAACTGGATAATATTGAAAATTTGCAAGATCAAATAGATTGGACAAGGATTTATACACATGGCGGCGTTTGCACTTATGATGACCTTTTTGCTATCTTATTTGTTAATGAAGATATAAAAACCATGCAGACAAAAAGGAAAACGCTTCCAATTATCCAGTTGTTTAATTGGAAAGGGGAACCTCTAGCTGAATTAAAAATGAATCGATTTATTGCAGCTTTTGATATTGATTTTGCTAATGGATATCTTTATGCATTAGACATTGATGATATATTGTGCAAATATGATATTCACGCTATACTCAACAAAATCAAGCAAAAATGACAATAAAAAAATTTCACCCTTAAATATATTAGAGTTTTCCTGGCAAATCTTTAATGAATAGCCTCAAAACTCTTTATCTATCCTAAAAGGAAGAAATAAAATATGTAAATAATTCATTTGATCAAAAAGTATATTTGTTGCTGATAAATGAAGTAAAGCTTCAAATAATAAAATATCAAATAAAAAACAAAAGCAATATGAATAAAAAAATAATTAGAGTTATTGCTGTTATTGCCATTGCTTTAACCGCAAGTTGGAATATAAAGCAGAGCAAAAGTGAACCAAATAAAATGTCTAATCTGGCAATGGCAAATGTAGAAGCCTTAGCGGGAGGAGAAGACGAAATGTGCCCTAATGGTTGCATGGAAAACGGTTCCGGATGTTTATGTCACTATTGGTTCCCAACATATAAAGAAGCTTAATAGTAATTATTAGCTGCATGAAATATTCAATGAGATTATTTGCATCCGTGCTAGATTTTCATTGTGTAAATTAATGCAGCTATCAAAATAAAACAAATATGAAGAATTGGTACATTTGGATATTAATCCTCGTATGCAGTAGTTGTTTGTCGAATCCGACAACAGAGAAGAAACAAGGTTCTCGCAGTCATATCATAAATATTCATGACAAGATAACAGAAATTAAAATCGATAGCATACTGCTCAGTGGAAGCACAAGAGCGTTTATAATGAACAATTATCTGATTATTGCCGATTACAAGCCTGAAGACAAACTTATCCACATCTTCGACAAGGCGACATTTAAATATTTAACGAGTACGACATACACCGGTCAAGGTCCCGGTGAAATCACCATTATGGGCAATATTGGAATCAATGAAAATCGCAATGAGTTCTACGTCTCCGATCATGGACAGTTTAAAATATTTACTTATAACATGGATAGCGTGATTGCCAATCCTTTCTACATGCCACAAGTCAAACTGAACATTGACAAAGGAATCTTCCCCGACCGATATCAGTACCTCAACGATACGCTATCTATCGCCGTGGCTATCAAACCAACCGGCAATTCCTCATTTGAGCAATATACCGCCAGATTAAATCTCACTACAGGAAAGATAAGCCCTATGCCTTATGAACATCCGAATATAGAAAAGAGACGCATCTGCGTTGCAGCTTCATCTCAACAGAAAGAGTATATAGAATGCTATCAGAACAGAGATTTAATGACTATTGGAGGTTTGGATGGCAAATTGAAATGGAACATCTACGGTCCCGAATGGAACAAGGATAATCATGATCGCAAATACTATTTCGGAGGAGTTCTGATCTGTGGTGACAAGATCGTAGCGCTCTACTCAGGGAAAAACTACTACGACAAAGACTATCGTCCCAGCAAAATTATCCTATTCAAAACGAATGGCGATTACATAGAGACTTTAGACACCGGCTACATTATTAATGATTTTTGCTATGACAAAACAAAGAACAGAATTATTATGGCTTTAGATGGAGATATGCAATACGCCTATTTCGATTTTTCAAATATAAAACAGGTGGATAAATAAAACAAATTAGTATTAATATGTTAAACTATGTATGTACATTTTTATTATAATTTATTATTCTTATTGTTCATTTCTTTTACTGCTTGTTCTTCACCAGAAGAACAGCAGCTAAATCAATCATTGCAACTTTCCGGCAATAACAGGCAGAATCTGGAGTCTGTAATCCAACATTACAATTCTGATTCGGAAAGGCAGGAAGCTGCCCGGTTCCTCATACGCAACATGATTGGGAAAAAGACTTTGGACAGTGTATCTGTCTCTGAAAATCAACCTTATTATGATGCATTAATTAAGCGATATGAGCAGTTTGGCGTATATAAAAAAGGCATCGAGAGGGCTATTTGTGATAGCATACATATGCTCTATCCCAACACAAAAGTGATCGCAGTTTATTCTACGGATTTGAAAACACTCTCTGCACAATATTTGATTGAACATATGAATACTGCTTTCGATACATGGAAAAAGCATCCATGGTCAAAAAATATAGATTTTGAGACTTTCTGTAAATATATACTTCCATATACAACAGAAAACTGCTATGGAAAAGAGTCTGATTCATTCTTCAAAGAAAAATATAAGGATATTGATAAAATAATGCATGACACGGATTATACCCAAGTAGCCAATATTATTTCTCAACATATTGACTCGACTTTCTTGTCAAGCTGGTCATTATTTGCCATCCATCATCCATATTTGATGCCGACTTCTTTTAGCAATATAATGAAATCGAACATCGGAACTTGTCTGGAAAAGAATATCTATAAGATTGCTGCGCTTCGTTCGTTGGGTATCCCCGCTGTGCTAAATGAAATACCTTGTTGGGGGAACTCTAATTCTCCACATTTCTGGACGGAAATCATAACCAAAGAAAGCCATTTGAAATTGCTCGATAACGAACAACATCCATACCTTAATATAAGAGACACTATCATCTCGGATACTTTCTGGGATTATAATTATCTCTCGTCTTTCAAAGGAATTCCCTCCTATATCTACATACAACACAAGCGTTATATACCTAAAGTGTACCGAATCAATTATGAAATACAAAAGGACAATCTCTCTTATCTTTCTACAAATACAGCACCCGGCTTTTTCAAGAATCCGGGACTGGAAGACATTACAGACAAGTATATAAAATGTAAAGATATAACGGTTGACCTATGGAAGAACGGATCCGATGACAGATATGTCTATCTTTGTTGCTTTGATCCCTTTCGCGAATGGGTTCCGGTCTGTTATACCAAAAGAAACGGAGGTAAAGCACAGTTCAAGAAAATGGGTGTAAATATCTTCTATCTGCCGGCTTATTACCAGAACAACGCCATCGTTCCTGCCGGAGACCCATTTGTTCTGACTAAAGATGGAAAGCTGAAAATAATCAATAATTTACCCCCGAAAAAAGAGAATAACATTGTTATATACAGCAAATATCCATATAGGAGTGTACTGATTTATCGCGCTTCAAGTATGCTGGGAACACGGTTCCAGGTTGCTAACAGAGCTGACTTTGCCGATAGTCTGACTGTATATAAAGTGAATGAGATTCCGTATTATGAAGGGAACTTTGATATTAAAAATAAGAAGGCTTATCGTTATCTGATCTGCAATTTTAAGGGAACGGTTTTTTTTAATGTGGGCGATATCAGAGTAACCGACTGTGAGAATGGCATGGAAAAACAACTAAGCGGAAAACTTTCCGGAAATCCGGGCATAGGAGGAGCTTTGTTGAAAAATGCCATGGATAGTGATCGCATAAGTTACTTTGAAAACAACATCGACGTAAAGGATCAATATATTGCTATCGATTTTGGCAAGCCCGTACATTTTAATCATGTAACCTATTATCCGAGAAGCGACGACAATCGTATTGTCAACGGCGAAACGTATGAGTTATTCTATTGGAATAGGAAGTGGGTGTCGCTGGGAAAACAAATCGGGAAAGATCATCGGTTAGTTTTCAATCATGTACCTGAGAATGCCGTTCTTCGTGTTCACGACTGCACGAAAGGAAATGAAGAACGTATCTTCACCTACGAACATGGAAAACAGATCTGGTGGTGATATGAAAAAACTTCTAAAAAATATCATCGATTGGCTCATGAACCTGGTCATAGCCGTGTCTGCCATGATTTGTCTCTGGCTGTTGCTGCAGGTGTTTGTGTTCTCGTCGTTCCGCATCCCGTCGGATTCGATGGAACCGGAACTGCAGGCAGGCGACTGTGTACTGGTGAACAAGATGCTCGTCGGAGCCAGACTGTTCAATATCTTCAAATCGGTCAACGGCGAACAGGTGACTATACACCGGATGCCCGGATTCAGCACTATACAACGGAACGATGTGCTGGTATTTAATTTCCCCCACCCGAAAAGGTGGAGTCGCATAGAGATGGATGTGATGAAATATTTTGTTAAGCGCTGCATGGCTCTGCCGGGCGACACTTTTAGAATTATTGACGGCAAATACAGCGTAAACAATATATCCACGCCATTGGGTAACGTAATGGAAGAAAGTATGATCGGACGGCAGCCGGATTCAACCTTCGACAAAGCGGTATATCTATGTTTCCCTTACGATTCGATATTACAATGGAACATCAAACGATTCGGACCGCTATATATTCCAAAGGCAGGAAGAATGATCGACATGAATCAAAAAAACTTTATCCTCTACAGGAAACTGATTGCCTGGGAACAACATGCGGCAGTAACCTATAAAGACTCGACGGTGTTTGTAGGGAAACAGTCGATAACACATTACCGTTTTCTGAAAAATTACTATTTCATGGCAGGCGACAATTGTGCCAACTCACAGGATTCGCGATACTGGGGCATGCTGCCCGAAGAATATATTGTAGGCAAAGCTGTTATCGTCTGGAAATCGGTGGATCCGTATAGTGGAAAGTTCCTGTGGCATCGCTTCTTGAAAAAAATAAGATGATGAGATTGTTGAAAATAAAGGATGGATGGGCATTATTGCCTGCTGTGGGCGGAATGCTTCTGATATGTACCCCGTTAGCTCAGAATGATGAACTGGCAAACGGACTGGTGATGGGCAAAGTGTTTCATTTTCATGTTGCAGCAGCTCTTTTTGCACTCTGTTCCATTCCTTTACTATTCAACAGATCAAAGAAAATATTTCGCTTTACAACTGCCGACGTATTACTGATGCTCTTTGTCGGAATCACATGGGTCACTTATCACTGGACTCTTGATCCGGAACCACAGAAGACAATGTTTGGCGTACAGCTGATCATCTTGTGGATGCTAATACGTATGGCATTAAATGAATATCCGCAACTGCGGGTGTTTTTTCTTTTTATTATTGCTACGACGGGACTTATCGAAGCGACTATGGGGATGGCTCAACTTCATGGATGGATAACATCTAATCATGCATTGTTCAATCTGACCGGGACGTTTTTTAACCCGGGCCCTTATTCGGGCTTTTTAGCTGTAGTGCTTCCGGTAACCTTATCTTCTGCTCTACTGAAACAACAGCCTGTGCATTATTATATGTGGTTTTGCTTCGCGGCTATCATCCTCGTGATTCCTGCGGGAATGAGTCGTTCGGCGTGGATCGCTGCCATCGGTTCATGCAGTTGGGTTTACTGGAAACAATGTATCGGATGGAGAAAAACGATAACGATCTGTGCACAGTATCGCAAGATGACCTCTGTTCTGACAACGGTTGCTGTCATAGTTATCATAGGCGCATCAGTGATTGTTTACGGAATGAAACGCGATTCGGCCGACGGACGATTGTTGATGTGGAAAGTTTCTGTTGAGACACTGTTTAAACATCCTCTAAACGGTGTCGGACTGGGTGGATTCCCGAAATCTTTTGCCGATGGGCAGGCAGCCTACTTCATGAAACAGGCGGCAACGCATCAGGAAAAGATAGTAGCCGACTGTCCGGAATATGCATTCAACGAGTATATACAGATCGGAATGGAACAGGGTCTTGCCGGCTTAATCGTATTCATCTGGTGGCTGGGGAATCTCTGCTATACAGGAATAAAAAACAAACAGGAAGGAGCTGTGGGCGGAATCATCGCTCTAATGATCTTTGCTTTCTCTTCCTATCCCCTGCAATTGCCGTCATTCTGGGTGTTACTGATATTTCTCGGAGCGATTGGGATAACGCGTGACAAAACAGTTGCCGGAACAGAAGCCGGCGAAGCACAAAAACCAGTAGCCCTTATGCTTCAAAGCGGACTAATACTGATTGCCATTAGTGGAAGCCTGATTTTGTTTTACAAACAGAGAATGCCTTATAAAGCATATCAGGAATGGAACAAGCTGAAACTGTTTTACGACAACAAAGCATATCAATCGGTTACGAACGACTACGTTACGATTCATCCTTTACTGAAACACGATCCGCGTTTTCTCTTCGAAGAGGCGCAATGCCTGAGTTACAGCAATCGACAAAGAGAAGCCGTCAAAATCTTTGAACGTGCAAGCTTGCTTAGCGCCGATCCAATGATTTACTGCATGCTGGCAAAGAACGAACAAGCATTAGGCGAGTATAACAAAGCTGAAACGCATTTGCTATACGCCATTGCAATTCTGCCGGAACGGATTTATCCGTATTATCTTCTGGTGAAGCTCTATTCCGAACCGAAGTTCTATCATCCCGACAAGCGGCAGCAAGCTGCACGCAGCGTCCTTACCAAAAATCCCAAGGTCGACAGCCGGGCGGTTGAGGAGATGAGGAAAGAAATAAAAAATATATTAAGTGAAAATAATAGAAAGCCAGAATAAATGTATTTATATGTTTATCTCACTAATTTCTTATATGTTAAACTTTTAAACAATTACAAAAATGAACAAAAAAGTATTAAAAAGGATTGGAGTTGCAACTCTTTTTGTAGTGGTTGCTTTTCTAAATGTTTCTCTTAATGGAGAAAAAAAGTCACAAGATGTTAAACTTGTTAATTTGGCAAATGGAATAGAAGCCAATGCTGAATGTGTAAATTCTCCTTCTTCCAATAACGGAAATTGCGGTATCAGTAATGTTTGCTTTTGGGGTAGAGGAGATGTTTATAACTGCGATACAACTCGTGGATAATAAAGAGTTTTAATTAAAGAGAGCATCAAGAGATTATGAGTTCTATGGACAAAATAGCTCTTGATGCTTTGAAAAAAAGTATTAAAATATGTATAAATTATTCTATATAATAATTATAATTATTACATTTTTGTCTTGTTCAAAGTCCATTGTGTCAAATGAAAATGAACAAGAAGGAAAACTTAAATCGACACAAGATTTAGTTTTAATTTGTAAAAAAAAGATTTTAATAGATGATGAGACAGCTCCTAAATCACCATATATGCAAATCTATCGTGATTCATTGGGTAAAACAATGCTAACATTTCTCAATGCATACAATAATTCTATCTACATTTTTGATTATCAAAGTGGTACATTTATAAAAAAAATTAGCTATAAAAAAGAAGGGCCGAACGGTATTCTTGGTATGGCTGGTTACTATATTAAAAATTTAGATTCTATTTATGTGTATAATAGACCTTTAGTAGAACTTGATTTAACTGATAATATAGGGTATATAAAAAATAGAATTTCACTACGAGGAAAAGATGTTAAGTGGGCTTTATCATATCCCCAATATTTTTTTAATACAGTATGCCCAATATTTGAAATAAATAGACATCTTATACTTACTGGATTATGCCCCTTTTCTATAGACAAATCATCTATAAATAAGTTTCTATTTACTGCATGCATTGATATTGAAAATAATAAACTTGAATACCATCATCTTTATCCTTCTGAAATATATGGTAATAATGCAAATTGGGAAGATCCTTTGTTTATGCAAGTTTTTCCTGCATACTCTCCTTCTGGTGATTTGATTTATAGTTTTCCTGAATCTCATAAATTGTATATATCACACTGGAATGAAGATATATACTATAAAACTGTATATGGAGGGAGTAATGTAGCTGGAACGATACGTTCTATTAATTGGAATTATCATTCTGCAAGAACACCAAGAGAATTAATATATAATCATTATTTGCAACAGGATTTATATGCAGCTATTTTATATGATCCTTGGAGAAAAGTATATTATCGTTTTATGCAAAAAGGAATTAAAGACTGTACAACTCATTCACAATTAACGGAAAAGTCAATAATTGTAATTCTAATGAACGAACAATTTAATTATTTAGGTGAAACATTAATTGGAACGGGAGAAAAGTGGAATTGGGAAAATTCCTTTGTGACAAAGGAAGGATTAAATATAGAATATATAGATTCTAATGACACTGCAGAAGCATGTATGAATTTTAGAATTTTTTCAATAAAAAAAATATAAACATTTTTTATTTTATATATAAAACAAATATATTTATTGTATGAAAAAGTTAAATAGAACTATATGGATAATAATATTTACATTGTTTTCTCTTTTTGCTTGTAAAAATAGTCCTGAACAAGGAGAAAAAAAGTTATTGGCAAATTATATTGAACAAATGAAATTACCAGAAAATTATAAATGGATAATAATTTTACCGGGTGTCGGTTGCCATGGATGTATTGAAGATGGTGAATATTTTATGCAACAAAATATAAAAAATAAGGATATTTTATTTATACTAACTAAAATATCTTCACTTAAGATTCTTCAACAAAAAATTGGTTTTAAAGTCGATAAGTATACTAACATTTATGTAGACAAAAAAAATATCATTAATATTCCAATAAATAATAGCATATATCCTTGTGTGATCAAATTAGAAAAAGGAAGATTATCATCATATTCGTTTCAAAATCCAAGTAATGACGCTTTTCGACAATTAAAACAACAAAATTAATATACAATAATGATGCATACCCGATTCATATTACTTTCTTTACTGTCGAGCATATTTTTTGCTCTTCCTATTTATTGTCAGGTGTCAATTCAATCGCTGACAAAAAAGGTTAGCGGACATTTGAATAATCGCCCATCGGAGTTGATTTATATCCAAACAAGCAAAGGTATATATGAAACAGGAGAAGACCTTTGGTTTAAGGCTTATCAGCTGGATGCACAGACGATGGAACTGTCGGATAAGAGTAAAACGCTTTATTTGCAAATGCGAAATTCCGGTGATAGTGTTGTCTGGCAGGAAAAATATCCTATAGAAAAAGGGGTTGTTTCGGGACATGTTTATGTAGATAACAAATTATTGGAAGGTGACTATTATTTAGAAGGGTATACAAAAGACTCTTTTTATAAAAACGACATTATTGGAAAAATCTCTGCTCGCAAAATAAGAGTAGTAAAAAATGTATATCATTCCACAAGAGGTGTAGAAACACAGACAGATTCAATATTTCGGTTTGATGTATTTCCGGAAGGTGGAAATCTTGTTCGCGGCATTAAATCCAAGCTGGCTTTTAAAGCAACAGATACAAAAGGAATGCCGGTGTCTATCAAGGGAATGATCTATCAGGATGACAAACCGATAGATACAATACAGAGCATGCATGATGGCATGGGATTTGCCACGTTTGTTCCGCTTCAAGGAAAAAATTACAAGATAGAATTGGATAATGGGAAATGCTATCCTTTGCCCGATATACAGCAAGAAGGAATTGTGCTGCGGCTAATTGGTCATGATAAGGAGCAATTAAATTTTGTTGTAACTCAAAGCAAAAACTTGCCTACACGAGAAATCTTTTTGATGGGACAAATGCGTGAAATGATTGGTTGTATTGCCAAAGGCCTATTGAAAGATAGTTTGAAAATCAACATTCCCTTGGATAATTTTCCTTATCAGGGTATAGTGGAATTTACATTGTTCAACGGATCTATGCATCCTGTTGCTGAAAGACTGGTGTATGTCCATCAGGAGAATCAATTACATATAATGGCAGTACCTGAAAAGAAAAACTTTATAACACGCAAAAAGGCGAATATTAAAATAAGGGTAACGGATAAAGAAGGTAATCCTGTAAAAACAAATCTTGGTATAAGTGTGTTCGACCAAGCATACAACAATCTTTCTGATCCATTGAATATATTAGCTTACTGTAATTTGTCGTCTCAAATAAGAGGTAAGATTTACAATCCGATCTATTATTTTGATGAAAAAAACAATAATCGTATGGAAGCCTTAGATTTATTATTGCTTACTCAGGGATGGAGACGGTATGTATGGAATACAACCAATCAGATTAGTCAAGGAGAAGCATTTTTAAGTGATGAAATTACAGGCACACAAATAATAAAGAACAAGAAAAAAAACAAACAAGTTCAAGGTTCTAAACAACTTATTCAAGTATCAGGAGCGAAAGAAAATGTTTTTTTTGTCTGGACGGATTCAGTCGGAAATTTTGCAGTAAATTCTAGCATAATGAAAAAACTCCAGGGAGGATATGTATATCTGAAGCCAATGTTATCATCCGAGTTCAAACCTACGTTGGCATTGGTCGATTATTTCTCACAGATAGATAGTGTAAAAAGTAAGTTTTCATATGACTATCCTACAATAAATTTGTCGGATATAAAAAAAGATATAGCTCTTGATTTGCCTATTGTGAGTAAAGATAATAGTATTCTGTTGAACGAAATAATGGTGACAGGAAAAGGACAGAACATTTACAGAGATAAGTTTATGGGGCATTTGGATAGTCTTGCACAAGTAAATTTCGGTCCATATGTCTGTGAAGGTGGCTACTTGGAAAACTATTTGCCGGGTTATACACATCATCATAATCCCGAATATTGTCCGTGTCCGATGGAGCCTAAAAAGCGGGATATACCTATTAGAGGGAAGACTTACAAAATATGCAAATATAAATATTATGATTGTCCTCAAGGTTGTTGTTTTTCGGTAGAAAACGAATCAACTGTTGTCTATGAAGGACCGGAATACAGTGAGGAAGAACTTCTTCGCATGAATAATTTGTGGCAAATGAAAGGTTATTATACAGCTCGCGAATTCTATCAACCCAATGAAATAGATATACAATCTTCTATGCCAGACGCTCGAAATACTTTACTTTGGGCGCCATCGGTCGTCACGGATGAAAAGGGAGAAGCAGAAATCTCATTTTATTGCTCAGATATTAATACCGGATTTATTGGACTTATTGAAGGTGTTGGTGCTTCAGGCTTATTAGGTACAACAAAATGCGAGTTTCGAGTGATAAGACAGCCGGGCGGTTGAGGAGATGAAGGAGAAGGTGTTGCATAACACACAAATTTGGCGTAAATAATTTATATTTGTTTATTCTACGAGAACAAAGTAATAATAATTTATTATATTTGCGAGTGCTTACAAAAAAGATTAATATCATGAAATATTACAAATTTACCGTTTTACTGCTGATTGCCGTAATGGTTGCCTGCAGCGGAAAGAAGGACGAAACCGGAGGAGAGACGATTGAGAAAATGCTGCCTTCAGAGACAAATGAAGTAACCGTGATGAAACTGAAATCGACCGAGTTCAATCATGAATTGGTGAGCAATGGCAAGCTGACGGCAAAGCGTTCCGTAGATCTGAAATTCGAATCAACGGAACCGATAGCTGCTATCTTCGTAAAAAACGGCGATCATGTAAGCAAAGGGCAAAAGATTGCCGAGCTGTCGATGTTCCGCCTCGGCAACAAGGTGTCTCAAACAAGAAGCACGCTTGAGAATGCCCGTCTGGAACTTCAGGATGTATTAATCGGACAGGGCTTTACTTTAAAAGACTCGGCCAAAGTACCAAAAGCAACCATGCAGCTGGCGCGTATTAAAAGCGGATACGATCAGGCTATCGCCCAGCATCAACTGGCAGAATACGAGTTACATAACGCTGTTCTGCATGCGCCTTTTGATGGTATTGTGGCCAATTTGTTTTCAAAACCTTATAATACGGCATCCACAACAGATGTTTTTTGTACAATCATCGACAGTCATAGCCTGGAAGCTGAGTTTACGGTTCTTGAAAGCGAATTGCCGCTTATTAAAAACGGCGATCGGGTAGAGGTGTCGCCGTTTGCCATGGCTGATGTAAAAACGGAAGGACGAATCGATGAAATCAACCCATTGGTTGATACTGACGGAATGGTAAAAGTGAAAGCAACCGTTGGCAACAACTCTAAACTGTTTGAAGGGATGAACGTCCGCGTAAGCATCCATCGTTCGTTAGGAAGGCAGCTGGTAGTACCTAAAGGCGCTGTTGTATTGCGTTCCGGAAAACAGGTGGTTTTCACGCTCAATAACAAACAGGCATACTGGAACTATGTACACACCGGACTAGAGAACACCGACAGCTATACAATTATAGACGGGCTGAAAGAAGGAGATACGGTTATCACCAGCGGGAACATTAATTTAGCGCATGAATCACCGGTGAAAGTGGTTGACAAGAAACAAAATTCAGAAAAATAATATATAGTGAAGAAAATATGATAAAGTTTCTGATACAACGGCCTATTGCAGTGTTAATGGCATTCTTAGCCTGTTTCATTGTGGGACTGATCACCTATTTTACAATTCCGGTATCGCTGTTGCCGAATATTGCTATTCCGGAAATCACTGTACAGATATCCGGGCAGAACACTTCGGCACGCGAATTGGAGAATACGGTTGTAAAACCGGTGCGCATTCAATTGATGCAGGTAGCAAATCTGAGAGATATACACAGTGAGACACGTGATGGGTCGGCTGTTGTACGACTTAATTTTGATTATGGCACCAATACTGATCTGGCCTTTATTGAAGTGAACGAAAAGATCGATGCTGCCATGAACTACCTGCCTCGGAATATTGAGCGGCCGCATGTGATCAAAGCCAGTGCTACCGATATACCTGTCTTTTGCCTGAACCTGACCTTGAAAAATGACCGCAATGGCAAAGAAGACCAGGAAGCGTTTCTCAAACTGTGTCAGTTTGCAGAGAACGTTATCAAACGGCGCATCGAGCAGCTGCCGGAAGTGGCCATGGTTGATATTACGGGAATCGTGAAAAGCCGCCTGCAGATCGTTCCTGATAACAAATTGCTGGAGATGGCAAACATCACGCTCGATGATATTGAAAATGCACTGACGGCAAACAATATTGAACCCGGAAGCATGACTGTACGCGACGGCTATTACGAATATAACATCAAGTTTTCCACCTTACTGCGTACGGCCGAAGATGTAGGAAACATCTATATACGCAAGAACGACCGGATTTTCCAACTGAAAGATTTGGCGCGGATATCTACCGTTCCGGAAAAAGAAACCGGAGCGTCGCTCTCAAACGGTAAAAGAGCAGTGACACTGGCAATCATCAAACAGTCTGATGAGAATATGGATAAGATGAAGCAGTCGCTTAAAGAAGTAACCGACTATTTTGCTGCCATCTATCCCGACATCGATTTTAATATAAGTCGTAATCAGACAGAATTGCTTGATTACACCATCTCGAACTTGAAGCAGAACCTGTCGCTCGGATTCTTATTCATCTTTATTGTAGCCATATTGTTCTTAGGCGATATCAAAAGTCCGGCAGTCATCGGTCTGAGTATGGTGGTGAGTCTGGTTATCAGTTTTTTATTCTTCTACCTCTTCAAGATGTCGCTGAATATCATCTCGTTGTCAGGTATGATCATGGCACTGGGCATGATGATTGACAGTTCGATTATCGTAACGGAAAACATTACACAATATCGGGCGCGCGGTTATACTCTGGAGGAAGCCTGCGACAAGGGAACAACAGAAGTGATCACTCCAATGCTCAGTTCTACGTTGACAACGATTGCGGTATTTGTTCCGCTGGTGTTCATGAGCGGCATCGCAGGAGCCATATTCTACGATCAGGCTTTTGCCGTTACAGTAGGACTGATGGTTTCATACTTTACCGGGATCATGCTGCTTCCGGTACTTTACAAGTTGGTATACAGCATCCCGGAGGTTAAAAACAAATGGTTCGGGATGAAGATAAACAACCTTATAAAAGCACATACGCTGGACCGTTTTTATGATGGAGGCGTGAACTTTATCTTCCGCCATAAGAAGATGTCGCTGCTGCTTACAGGAGCTACCATCCCCCTATGTGTGCTGTTGTTCTACGGAATCCCCAAAACACGTATGCCGAAGATTGACCAGAACGAACTGCTTGTACATGTTGAATGGAATGAGAATATCCATGTTGACGAAAATCGTGTGCGGACAGAGCAGCTCTTTGCGGAAGTTAAAAAGCAGGTTGTGGAATATACTTCCTACATCGGGCAGCAACAGTTTCTTTTAAATCGCGACAAAGAGATGTCGATATCGGAGGGCGAATTGTACTTCAAGACGGCTAAACCCAAAGAGATAGCACCGCTGCAGCAATCTATAGAGAAATGGATCAAAGTAAACTATCCTGCCGCAGTAGTCACTTTTTCTCCTCCTGAAACCATTTTCGAGAAGTTGTTTGTTACAGGCGAAGCAGATATCGTAGCCGAACTATACACACACAACAAGACTCAGGCTCCCGACGCCTCAACACTCCACAGACTGGAAAGAGAGATCAAAACACAAACGGGATATTCTCCTTCCGGAACGGCTTTTGACAACCAACTGAATATTGCCATCGACCGGCAAAAACTGCTTTTATATAACGTGGACTACAATGAGGTTTATCGGGTTCTGAAAACAGCGTTCAAGGATAATG
Source organism: Parabacteroides sp. (assembly GCA_028707405.1). Taxonomy (GTDB): domain Bacteria; phylum Bacteroidota; class Bacteroidia; order Bacteroidales; family Tannerellaceae; genus Parabacteroides. The sequence continues at coordinate 18,412 of JAQWBH010000048.1, forward strand.
AGGTGGCTACGCTTCGTTCTTATCAGCAATATCTGCCTATTGCTCTGGTAAGCGACGGGCAAACGGTGAATACGGTACTACAGACGACATTAGTTCATACTGTTGCCGATAATAACGGAAAGATGAACTATATTCCACTGCAATCGCTGGTAAAAGTATCGGCCGGTCGGGATTTGAAAACCATCTCCGCCGGAAAGAATGGCGAATATATACCATTCAGTTTTTACGATGTATCTTCGGACACCCGGACGTTGATGAACGGGGTACGTAAGGCTGCAGGAAAAGACTGGGATGTTGACTTCTCGGGAAGCTTCTTCTCTAATCAGAAGATGCTAAACCAGTTGGTTGTCATCCTGCTCGTCTCACTACTGTTGATGTATTTCATTCTGGCTGCCCAGTTCGAGAGTTTCCTGCAACCACTGATTGTACTCGTGGAAATTCCTATCGATGTGGCAGCATCGCTGGCGGTGTTGTGGCTTTGCGGACATACGATGAACCTGATGAGTGCAATAGGTATTGTGGTCACTTGCGGTATTGTGATCAACGATTCTATATTGAAACTTGATGCCATCAATGAGTTGCGCAAAGACGGGATTCCTCTGATGAATGCGATTCATGAAGCAGGGCGGCGTCGACTGCGGCCGATCATCATGACTTCGCTGACAACGATCTTCGGTATGGTGCCGCTGCTTTTCACCTTCGATCTGGGTAGTGAACTGCAGAAGCCGCTCTCCATTGCAATGATTTCGGCCATGCTGATTGGTACGGCCGTCAGCCTCTTTGTTATTCCTTTGGTATATTGGTATATTTATCGTAAACATGATATTGTAAAAGCTCAACAGATATGAGAAAACAATTGATACAAATAGGTCTATGTCTGGCAACAGTCACCGCTGTTGCCCAAACACCGGATATCACACTGACGCTCAAGCGAACCGTCGAGATCGCTACTGACAGCTCGCTTGAATCTTTCAGAAGTAAAAATATGTATTTGGCAAGCTATTGGCAATACCGCACATTCAAGGCCGGCCGTCTGCCAAGTTTGTCGCTTAACCTTACGCCGGCGCAATACTACAGATACATCACCCGAAGATATGATTCGGAAAACGATATTGACGTATATCGCAAACAGCAGTCGTTTTACGCCGGCGGCGGACTGACGGTTACACAGAATTTTGATCCGTTGGGCGGTACTTTTACATTGAACTCCAACCTTGATTATATACGCAACTTCGGATCGAACACATACAGTCAGTATACTTCAGTGCCTTTCAGTATCGGATACTCGCAAGATCTGTTCGGCTATAATGCCTTCAAATGGGAGCGGCGCATTGAACCGCTGAAATATGAAGCAGCCAAAAGAACGCTTCTTTACAATATGGAAGAGTTGAGCGAGCAGGCTGCCACCTACTTTTTTGCTTTAGCCATGGCACAAGCCGAATTTAATCTGGCCAAAGAAAATGTGACATCCACTGACACCCTTTATCGTACCGGACAAGAACGTATCAAGATCGCAGCCATCAGCAAGGCGGATTTGCTCACGCTCAAGCTGGATGCCGTCAATGCGCGCAACACACTGCAGAACGATGAGATTGCTCTGAAGCGGGCAATGTTCAATCTGGCTGCGTATCTTAATATCGACAAGACGACACAGATACGGCTGACGCTGCCCTTGCAGCCCACCGATGTAAAGATTTCGGCCGATCAGGCATTGACTCTGGCCAGAGAGAACAATCCGACCTTCTTTAATCAGCGCGAATTGATACTCGAAGCTGAACAGCAGGTAGACAAGACAAAGAAGGAAGCCATGTTTAATGCTTCAGTCAGTGCAAGTGTAGGATTCAATCAGGTAGCCGGGAGTTTTAAGGATGTTTATAGGAATCCAATGCAGCAGGATATCGTTGCGATAAACGTCAGCATCCCTCTGATAGACTGGGGGGTAAGACGAGGAAAGCATAATATAGCAAAGAACAATCTGAATGTGGCGCAAATAACAGCCCAACAGAAAGAACTGACGGTTGAGGAAGATGTGATCATGACCGTTCGCGACTTCAACATCCAGCAAGATCTGATCGGTAGTGCAGAAGAGGCACTCGACATTGCCAACGCGGCTTATTCGGAAACCAAACAACGCTTTATGATAGGTAAAGCCGACATCAATAGTTTGACGCTTTCGCTCAATCGACAACAGGAAGCACAGCGCAACTACATCTCGGCTTTACAAAACTACTGGCTTAGTTTTTATAAGCTGAGAAAACTTACTCTTTATGATTTTAGTAAGGGATATTCGTTGTTGAACGAATTTGATTATAACAGCATATTAAAATAAAATGCATGAGCGAGTCGCCTAAAATATCGTCATTCACCATCATTGTTACATTTCTCTGTGTAGCATTGACCGGTATTGCATTTATCCCGCTGCTCCCGATTAAATTATCGCCGTCACGTACGCTTCCTCAACTGACGATCAGCTACGATATGCCCAATAATTCGGCCAGGGTGATAGAGATGGAGGTCACTTCGCGACTCGAAGCGATGTTCGCACGTATCAAAGGAATTAAAAATATTGAATCAAGCTCGGAAAACGGTTCCGGCAAGATCACTCTTGAATTCGACAAACACACGAATATAGACGCAGCACGCTTCGAAGCTTCGACTATTATCAGACAGACCTGGTCGAGCCTGCCCGACGGATTGAGTTATCCTGTTCTGGAGATGAGTCGTCCCGACGATAAAGAATCCCGCCCGTTCATGAGTTATACGCTTAACGCGGCGGCGACCCCTTTCTTCATTCAGCGGTTCGCCGAAGATCAGATCAAGCCGCGCCTTAGCAGTATCGACGGGATATCAAAGATAGATGTTTCCGGAGCTACACCCATGGAATGGCGATTAGAATACGACAACCGACAACTCAACACGTTAAACATCAGTATCGACGACATTCAGAAAGCCATCAGTCAATATTATCAAAAAGAATTTCTCGGTACAGGCGATCTGGAGGTCAATAAGCATAAGGAATGGATCCGGCTGGTACTGCTCCCTGAGA
>JAQWBH010000344.1 GCA_028707405.1 Parabacteroides sp.
TCCATGTCAAGTGGATAACACCGCCGATTTTGACTCAATTTGGAGTAAATAAAAACACTATACTATATGTCCCCAGAGGTTCTGCAGAAGTCTATCGTAACGCATTCGGCTGGAACAGGGCTAAAGAGATTGTAGAGGAATAGTTCATGTTGACAAAAAATGCCATCTTTTCAATGATCCATGATAAAAAGTGATTTTTCTTACCGTTACAACCGAGATATAAGCAGATTTGTACTATATATTTATTTCCCCTGTCAGGTATAATTTAGCATTGCCGCCAATTAAACATCTGTCACCTTTATATTCGCAGGTAAGGCGTCCTCCTCGTTTTGAGAGTTGACAGGCTGTAAATTTCGTCTTGCCTAATTTCTTTGACCATAATGGCAATAATGAGGTATGAGAAGAACCGGTCACGGGATCTTCTGGAATGCCTGTTTGGGGAGCAAAGAAGCGGGAAACAAAGTCTACATGATCGCCTTTGGCGGTAACAATTAAACCTCTTGCTTTCAATTTTGAGATTTCATTCAGGTCGGGCTGTAAATGTTTTAATTCTTGTTCGTTTTCTATGACTGCTATATAATCTGTTTTTCCTTTATAAATTTCTATAGGTCGTAAACCTATGCATTTCTTGAATGATATGTTCTGGTCTTCAGGAAGCAATGCAAGTTGGTCTGTCGGGAAATCCATTATGAGTAAATCGTCTTTCTTCCTTACTGTCAATAATCCACTTCTTGGGGAATGAAACTTAATCAACGGCTCTTGGTAGTTGAGCAGGTTAAAGAGCACGAATGCTGATGCAAGGGTAGCATGACCACATAAATCAACTTCTGTAGCCGGAGTAAACCATCTTATTTCATAGTCTTTCCCTTGTGGCACCACAAAAGCCGTTTCAGCCAAGTTGTTTTCACTACCGATATTCTGCATCAGTCTTTCATCTATCCGTGAATCTAGTATGCATACTGCGGCAGGATTCCCAGAAAACAAAGTGTCGGTAAAAGCATCTACTTGGTATAACTTCATTTTATTCATAATCATTCATTTTTATTTATGTATAAGAATCTGTTCTATAATTTATATTGAAATACCTTTCTATATACTTGGATAATTACTGATTGCATCTTTTCTTTAGTGTACAAATGTACTCTAAATCTCTAATATTGTATATGAGAATGAATTAAATGATATTAAATCATTTGATATTTATCTGCTTTGTAAATTATGGAGTCTTGTTTTTTATCGATTGTAACAATCTGCTCTATTATTTGTTACATGTACAGTTGTTCCCAATATTTATTTTACATATCTTTGTTCCAACAAATGATCCTTATTTATAATGAAAGATATATAAGACAGTATTCTAGCCAGTGGAGAATATTAAAGGTGTTCATAATTTATTTGATTCTGATTGGCGGCATTTTAATAATTAATAAATATGATTTTTAAGAAAACATACATTGCATTATTGTTTATTGGTGGCTTTATGTTGTTTCCAATATCCTCATATAGTGAAATTTTAGAAAACAGTTTATCCTACATGAAAAATTTAAAGAGGGAAGATTCCCTTGATAAAAAGTCGTCAAGAGATACCAATTTAAATAATTTACATAATGCGAGAACATCATTAAATTTTAATAGGGGATGGTTGTTTAAATTAGGTGATTTTAAAAATGCAAGTAAAACTGATTTTAATGATACGGGTTGGGAATCTATGAATTTACCCCATTCTTTTTCAATACCATATTTCGCAGCTGATCGATTTTATGTTGGTTATGGTTGGTATAGAAAACATTTTAAAATGCCTGTTTCAATAAAAGAAAAAAAGGTATTTATTGAATTTGACGGAGGTTTTCAAGTAGCCGAATTATTCGTAAATGGAAAATTTATAGGTATTCATAAAGGAGGATATACCGGATTCTCTTTTGATATAACAAAATCATTGAAAAGGGGTGATAATGTCATAGCTATTCGTGTTAATAATATATGGGATCCTCAGTTAGCTCCACGTGCTGGTGAACATACTTTTTCCGGAGGTATTTATAGAAATGTGAGACTGATTATAACAAATCCTGTCCATGTGACATGGTATGGCACATTTGTCACGACTCCCCAACTTTCCAGATCATCCGGAAAAGTTAATATAAAAACAGAAGTAGTAAATAGTTCTGAAAAAGCCGAATCAGTAACTCTTGTTTCCTCTATCCAAGATAAAAACGGAATTCTAGTGGGAAGGATTGAATCGACAAAGGAAATACCTTCTAATTCTGTTTATACATTTGACCAAACCAGTTCTCCTATTAGTAATCCTAAACTGTGGTCACCCCAATCTCCTAATATGTATGTAGTTAAGACCGTTGTAAAGGATAAGCAACAAGTTGTCGATGATTATATGACGCCCTTTGGTTTTAGATGGTTTAAATGGACAGCAGATAAAGGTTTTTTTTTTAATGGAAAACATTATTATTTTAGAGGTGCAAATGTTCATCAGGATCATGCCGGATGGGGTGATGCTGTAACTGATGCTGGTTTTTATAGAGATGTGAAGATGGTAAAAGAAGCTGGTCTTGATTTTATCCGAGGATCACATTATCCACATTCTCCCGCTTTTGCTACGGCTTGTGATAAATTCGGAATATTGTTCTGTTCTGAGAATTGTTTCTGGGGTACAGCCAATTTTAAAAATCCATGGGGAGCAAGTGCTTACCCTACAGATTCTGTTAATGATCTGGGATTTGAAGCCAGCGTAAAAGCAAGTCTACGTGATATGATTCGTATTAACCGTAATCATCCAAGTATCGTTTTATGGAGTATGGATAATGAAGTTTTCTTTTGTGAAAGAAAGGTTATGCCAAAAGTCAGGAAATTATTAAAAGAACTGGTTGATTATACCCATAAGCTTGATCCTACCCGGCCGGCAACTATAAATGGTGCACAACGTGGTGGAATAGATAAAATAGGTGATGTGGCAGGCTATAATGGCGATGGAGCCAGACTTCCTGAATTTATTAATCCCGGTATTCCTAATTTTGTGTCAGAATATGGTTCTACAATGGTAGACAGACCCGGCAAATATGCTCCCGGATGGGGGGACTTAACAGAAGTATCAGGAGCCAATCCCAATGATTTCAATTCCTGGCATTTTCCATGGAGGAGCGGAGAAGTTCTCTGGTGTGCATTTGATCATGGAAGTATAGCTGGACGTAAATTTGGTTCTATGGGCTTTGTGGACTATTTCCGTCTTCCTAAACGTCAATGGTATTGGTATAGAAATGCATATCGTGGTATTGCTCCACCTAAGTGGCCCGAAAATGGTATCCCTTATGGGCTTGAACTTTCAGCAGATAAAAGAATCATAAAATCAGTAAATGGAACGGATGATTCCCAAATCATAGTTACTGTAGTAGATAGAAATGGGATAGCGATCAGTAATTGTCCTGAAGTAACTTTGTCTGTCATTTCTGGTCCCGGGCAATTTCCTACGGGTCCGAGTATTACATTCTCTAAAAATTCAGATATAGCTATTCGGGATGGAAAAGCAGCTATTGAATTCAGATCATACTATGCTGGTGAAACAGTTATTAGAGCTTCTTCACCAGGATTAAAAAGCGCGATTATTAAAATTATTTCATTGGGGTATCCTAAATATGTGGAAGGTAAAACTCCAAAGGTTAAACCACGTCCTTATATTCGTTTTACCGAGAAAAAAGTTGATCCACGGCTTATAGCGTTCGGACGGTCTAATCCAACACGTACCAGTAGTGAGGTGAAAGGTCATAGTGGGTTATTTGCTAATGATGGTAATGTTGCTACTTTCTGGAAAGCTTTGCCTACTGATAAAGATGCATGGTTGGCAGTTGACATGGAAAGGATCGTAAAAGTACATAGTATAAAACTTGTTTTTCCGGTTAGAGGAAATTGGCGTTATATATTAGAACTTTCTGATGATGGTGAGACAAAATGGAAGAAGTTGGTTGATCAGTCTCAAACTGCTGATACAAATAAAGAACGTATCGATAACGTACAAACTGTTGGTGATGTAAGTGGTCGTTTCCTTCGGATTAAAATTATTGGAACTCCTGAGCATTATGATCCGGCATTGTCTGAAATTACCGTCATTGGTGCATTATAATAAACCGATTGGCAGAATTAAAGCATGAATGGAAAGGCCTTGTAATATATCGTATATATTTGATTTTCAATCACTTATACTGCTTATTATTTATATTACCACATGATCCGAAATTACCAGTACTTTGGTTATGAGCTTTCCAGAACTATAGAAATTGCTTTCCAGTACTATGGAAATAGGCTTTCCAGTACTATGGAAATAGGTTTTCCAGTACTATGGAAATAGGCTTCCAATACTATGGAAATATGCTTTCCAATACTATGGAAATATGCTTTCAATACTATGGAAATATGCTTTCCAATACTGTGGTAATGAGCTTACCAGTTAGCGGTGATATTAGATGAAAATTAATTCCGCCAATGGGTTAATAAGTATTTGTATAAGGATGAAATTACAGACTTTTATAGTTGCCTTTTTCGTCGCTTCTTATCCCGAACTGGGGTGATTTTTATCTTCTTGTCTAATGGATATTTACAACGGCCAAACGAGTTGTACTATTCTACTTTCCCGGACCGGGAAAGTAGAATAGTATTTTATGGAGTGAACTCAAGATAGGAAAGGAGAATGAAAAGTTGTATATCTAGAATCTCACGCCAAAGAACCAGCCAAACCACATTGCTTTGTTGTTGTTTTGAAAGGCTTGTGAGATAATATTACTGCTGTTCCCTCTGAATGATATCCTGCCTGCAGAACCACTTGTTTTATTCTTTTTGTCTGGATCATAGTGATTGAACGATAAGCCGCTTGTCAATGTCAGATGCTTTAGGATACGGTAATTGACACCTAATCGAAGGTTTATGATTCTTCCATTGTATGTATCGGAGGAGTTTGTCGCAAGCAATGCGCTATAGATGGCATCCATGTTTACAGACAGCCTTTTATAAATCGGTTGGATGTAACCGATACCGTATCCAACACCGACTTTGTTTTTCATGATTCCTGCATTCAGAATGGAATAAAGTCTTTTGCCTCCAGTCTTGTACATAAAGTTGCAGTAATAGGTTTCATCTTTCGTGAATTCAAAG
>JAQWBH010000049.1 GCA_028707405.1 Parabacteroides sp.
TTAAGGATTACTTTAAACGGATGCTTCATAAATTTAATTATATGTTTCTTTAATGAATAAATAAAAATTCGTGATACGATTATTTGATTGTAGCGGTCTCAACCTTCAGCAGCCGTTCTTTCAACTGTCCGGCCAAGCCTTTGCGAATACGGAGTGTCATCTCGCAATCCATATCGAACTTTTTCGTCACAACGATTGGACTCTCCTCCTTCACTATACGCATGATGCCATTGAGAAAAGGATACTCAAACCTGACGACAATATCTTCGTCTACTGTACGCTCTTCAATCTCGGCAGCAGCGATAGCTTCAGCGGCAGCTGTACGATAAGCCACTATCAGTCCGCTTGTACCCAACTCGATGCCCCCGAAATAACGAATAACAAGAATTAAAATATCGGTCAGACCATTTGAATTGATCTGCCCCAGAATCGGTTTCCCCGCTGTCGACGACGGCTCGCCGTCATCGACAGCACGAAATGTCAATCGGTCTGCACCCAACATATACGCCCAGCAGACATGGCGTGCATCGTAATACTGCTTCCGATATTTATCGAGCTGATCTCTTGCCTCCTCCACCGTTTTGACGGGGATGGCATATGCAATGAAACGGCTGCGTTTCTCGGCGTAGTGACCTTCTGATATCTGCTTGATTGTCCTGTAGCTGTCGTCTGCCATAAGTCAATCGGGAACATGCATTTTCTGTTCTTTGCGAAAAGCACGGAAATCTTTCATTATCTCTTCAATCTCCTCTAAAAAATAGGGGTCTTTCACCTGCTTCTTTACCTCTTCATAGTAGGTTTCAATAGCAGCCAACGCACATATATCCTGTCCGCGAAGAAGAAAATAAGGTTCATCCTTCTCCACACATTGCTTGATCATCTGAATTGAATTCTTCATCTTTACAATATACTATTTATTGCTCAATTCTTCTTTCAAAAATGGGGCCGTATAACTCTTAACTTTTGATTTTGCCAAAGCCTCAGGCGTACCGGTAAACAGAATCTGCCCACCATTGCGTCCACCTTCCAATCCCATATCGATTATATAATCGGCAGATTTAATTATGTCCATGTTATGCTCTATAACAATGATAGTATTCCCCTTATCGACCAGTTTATTAAGCACATCAAGCAGCACGCGAATATCTTCAAAATGTAGTCCAGTCGTCGGCTCATCAAGCACGTAAAGAGTATTACCCGTATCACGCTTCGACAGCTCGGTTGCCAGCTTCACACGCTGACTTTCTCCACCCGACAAGGTGGTCGAAGGTTGTCCCAGCTTGATATATCCCAATCCAACATCCTGCAAGACTTTGATCTTATATAAGATTGATGGGATATTTTCAAAGAACTCTACCGCCATATTGATAGTCATATCCAAAATATCTGCAATCGATTTGCCACGAAAGCGCACTTCCAGCGTCTCACGATTATAACGTTTTCCATGACAGGCTTCACAAGGCACGAGTACATCCGGAAGGAAATTCATCTCTATTGTCTTATAACCATTTCCTTTGCAAACCTCACATCGTCCGCCGGATACATTAAATGAAAAACGACCTGCCTTATAACCACGGACCTTCGACTCTGGTAACTCAACAAAAAGGCTGCGTATATCCGAAAATATACCCGTGTAAGTAGCCGGGTTACTGCGTGGCGAACGACCTATTGGTGACTGATCAACATTCACTATCTTATCTACATTATCTATTCCATCAATCGAGGCATACGGCAATGGATCTTCTAATGAACGATAAAAGTGCTGACTGAGAATAGGTTGCAAAGTCCTGTTGACCAAAGTCGATTTTCCGCTTCCCGAAACACCTGTTACACAGATAAATGTTCCCAACGGAAAAGTGATATTCACATTTTTCAGATTATTGCCCACAGCTCCTTTTATAGTAAGATATTTACCATTTCCTTTGCGCCGCGTCTGTGGTATAGCTATCTTCATCTTCCCATTCAGATATGCCGAAGTCAACGTATCCGACTTCAACATTTCGTCAGGTGTCCCGACAAAGACTACCTCACCTCCCAAACGACCGGCTTTGGGTCCCATATCCACTATGTAATCGGCACTTAACATCATCTCCTTATCATGCTCTACAACAATAACAGAATTGCCAATATCACGCAATTCTTTAAGGGAATTTATCAGTCGTACGTTATCACGCTGATGCAATCCGATACTTGGTTCGTCCAAGATATAAAGAACATTGACCAGCTGACTTCCGATCTGTGTTGCCAAACGAATACGCTGGCTTTCACCACCCGAAAGAGAAGATGAAGCGCGCCCCAGAGAAAGATAATCTAATCCCACATCCAGCAAGAACTTCAGACGCGAACGTATTTCTTTCAGTATTTCTATAGCAATCTGCTGTTGCTTGGACGAGAGACGATCTTCTATGCCATCCAGCCAATCATATAACTCTTTAATATCCATGTTTGACAGCTCGGCAATATTTTTTCCGTCAATGCGGTAACTCAGCGCCTCCTTATTCAAGCGCTGGCCCTGACATTCCGGGCAAACAGCCATCTTTATAAATTGCCCTGCCCACTTCTGTGCCGTTGCCGAAGCTTCACTATCCTGCTGCATAAGTATGTATTTGGCAACTCCTTCATAGGACAAAAAATAGTTAGAAGCCCCTAATGAATCATTCTTTATCTGAAGGCGTTCCTCCGTACCATTCAAGATTTCATCCATTGCCTCTTCCGGAATCTCTTTTATCGGTGTTTTGAGTGTCACTTCATACTTGTTACAGATAGCATCGATCTGCCAAAAGATAAGCGAGTTTTTATATTTTCCAAGTGCCACAATCCCTCCTTCGTAAATACTAAGCTCCGAATTCGGCACAATCTTATCCATATCCAGCAAGTTTATTTGTCCCAGCCCTTTACATTTAGGACAAGCACCCTGCGGTGAATTAAAAGAAAAATTATGAGGTGCAGGCTCGCTGTAAGAAAGTCCTGTTGCCGGGTCCATCAGACGGCGACTGTAATGACGTACCTCATTTGTTTTGGCATCAAGAAGAAGTACTAATCCATCGCCCTGCTTCATGGCAATAGCCAAGCTTTCTTTTAAACGACGTTCATCCGTATCGGATACGATCAGTTTATCGATAACGACTTCTATACTATGCATCTTATAACGGTCCAGCTTCATCCCATGAAAAATCTCTTTCATCTCTCCGTCTACACGCACATTTATATATCCTTTCTTGCGAATCTGTTCGAACAACTCCTTGTAGTGTCCTTTTCTGTTACGAACCAATGGCGCCAGAAGATAGGTCTTCTTCCCCTTATATTTTTCAAGAATCAGTTGCAATATCTGATCTTCGGTATATTTCACCATTTTCTCTCCACTCAGATAAGAATAGGCCTCACCGGCACGAGCATAGAGCAAACGTAAATAGTCGTAGACCTCTGTTGTTGTTCCCACTGTTGAACGGGGATTCTTGTTAGTTGTTTTCTGCTCAATAGAGATAACAGGACTCAGACCCGTAATCTTGTCGACATCCGGACGTTCCATGTTCCCAAGGAAATTGCGTGCATAAGCCGAGAATGTCTCAACATAACGCCGCTGTCCTTCGGCAAAAATCGTATCAAAAGCAAGAGACGACTTTCCGCTGCCACTCATTCCCGTTATCACTGAAAGTTTATTACGCGGAATCTCAACATCTACATTTTTTAAGTTATGAACGCGGGCACCTAATACAGAGATACACCCGCCTTCCAAAGCATTCTTATCGTTCATCATTTAATACGCTCTTCATTCAATCAATTTATTTTGCCAACCAATCGGAATTATGTACATACGTGTTGGTTTTTTTGTAATACATATCGGCCTCATTGGGAATTTTGACCGTGAATATTTTTCCGCCGGTAATCAATTTCCGATCGTTCATCCACGGATTAAAACGACGAAGGTCGGCATAAGTCACCCCCTTTTGTTTAGCATAAGCCGACAGATCATCAATATTGCTCGAAACCGTCACTTCTTTACAACCGATTGGTTTATATAAATCCTGAGCCTTCAGGATAAATCCGTACTTATATGGTGCTTCAAAAACCTGTTTGACTGCCATAGCTCTGTATACATATCGCGTTGTTTCGCTATTCAGCCACAGGTCAAGCACATTGCCGGCATCCTGCTTCGAAAGTTCGCCCGAAATCCGTCCCATTCCTCCATTATAGGAAGCAGCCACAGCTACCCAATCCTGATATTTGGCATAAGCCGCTTTCAGATATTTGCATACAACCACAGTCGCTTTTTCCACATCGCAACGCTCATCCACTGTAGCTGTCACAGTCAATCCAAACTGTTTGGCTGTAGGCTCAAGCAGTTGCCACATACCAACAGCCTGAGCATTCGATTGCGCCCTTGGCTCCAAACGGCTTTCGATTACAGCCAGATACTTGAAATCATCAGGGACACCATTTGCCTTCAGTATAGGTTCAATCACCGGAAAATAACGATTCGCCCGCTTAATGAGCAACATTGTCGTCGAATGCGAATAAGTGAAACCACTCAATTCGCGGTCATAATTCTCATGAATATCATAACGAGTCAAATCAATATGTTCGCCACAAAATGTGATTTCTGCGGGGATCTCAGGCGACAAGGTCATGGCCGAGACGACAGGACGCATATTTCTTTCTTTCACCGAATCAGTCAGTCCCAACAACAAACAAGCAACCATACAAACAAGAGATCCTGCACAAAAACCAATAATTCCTTTATTCATTCCTAATCGCATCATCAATAGTTTTGGGTCTCAAAATATTTATTGAACCTTTCTTATTATGTTTTACACCATCAGAACCTTTAGCTTCAATCACATAGAAATAAACTCCCGGAGCCACGTATTTTCCACTCTTCTTTCCATCCCAGCCTTCACCGGGATTCGTTGAATGATACATTTCTACACCCCAACGGTTGAATATCCAAATCTTGTAATCAACTATAGACTTGTAAGCCACGCGGAACTCATCGTTAATACCCGGTGTTGTTCCCGGAGAAAATGCATTCGGCACATCGAGAAACGATTCTACAATCTTAAAAGAAAACGTATTCGAATTATCTGTACAAGTGCCGCTTCGATCGCTTACCTCAAGCAAAGCGGTAAAAGTCCCTGCTTCACGAAAAGTATAATCTACCTCATCCCCAGTATATCGAATCAACGGATTATCCTCCTCTGTATCTTTATAAATTTTCCAGACGAGCAATGACGCTACCGGATCATTGACATAAGCCTTAAAATGTACCGATACCGGAGCCGACAATCCGTCATCGCCCGAAATCAAATTAGGAGCATTATCAGATACCATAGTTGTATCCGCATGCGCTTCCACAGCCACTGCCTGATAAGTATCGGTAGTAAGCGACTTACTCTGATTGAAATATTTGGCATACTGATCACCACTTAATGTAAACTCTGTATCACAAAGTGGAGCCGGTACAAAGTCCAGATTTTCCGACGTTGCACTGGCCAAAGATACTTTTTTCGTAATCTGAGAGAACAGCTTATTTACATCCGACCAGTTTAAAGTCTGATAAACGACGTCATACTGCCGTTTCAAACTCTTCACGGCGCCTGTTGCCGGCAAACGGTAAGTCAGTTCAGCAGGAAGAGGTGATAGTGCCAGGCGGACATTCGAGCAGTCTCCGTATTTTACAGTCAGCGATTGCGGATTAAAAGGATACTTACTGTAATCAATAATCCAGACAAACCATCCATTTAGTCCGGTCGCCGGATCATCCACGTAGTATCCGCAATCATCCTCTACATTCTTGACCACCGACGTAGTTCCATTCTGTTCGCTTGCGATCGGCTCACGATCCAGCGCCTTTGCTTTAAACTTGTACCATTGATGTGTTGTCGAAGAGGAAGAAGTATAGCTGATTGTCAGATTATTCATTCCATTCACAAGATATACATGGACTCTATTATTACTATCATCTTCCAGATAAGGTGTACCCGTTCCTCCAGTTACTACATATTGAGCATGGACAAACAACACCACACATAGAAAATATAGAATCACACCCGTCTTTCTACAAAATCTCTTTCGCATAAGTTTCTGAATTAGCTCTCAAAGATACAACTTTATGCGGACATACAATATTCCTTGGTGCAACTATCTTCTGTCAAAATATATTGACAATAATTTAATTGCTTATCTTTGCATCAAATAATATGAAAATAAACAATGAATAAAGTTAGTAGACTTCTTCTTACATATCTGTTATGTTTTATCGGGTTTACTGTTTATGCCCAAAACAATCATATTAAGGATCATAAAGAAAATGAAAGCAATGTTTTCCTTCATACCATTGAACGCGGACAAACCGTCTACTCCATTGCGACCATGTATGGCGTTAAAGTAGACGACATTTATGATCTGAACCCGGAGAGCAAAGAATCAATCAAAGCAGGTTCCACATTAAAAATTCCGCAGCACAAAGTGACTGCAAAAGAACCGGGCAAAGAAGAAAGTAAATACATCTATCACACGATTCAACACAAAGAAACGCTCTATTCGCTGACTGTCAAATATAATATACCTGCTGCAGCCATCATCAATGCCAATCCGGGTTTGTCAGCCAATACATTCAATGAAGGTCGAATCATTCGCATTCCTGTTCAAGAGCAGCAAGCAGTAAAGACAAAGCCTGTTGTCAAAAAAATTGAATATACGATTGAAAAGAAAGAAACCATATACCGCATCTGTAAGAAATTTAATGTAACAGGTGAAGAACTACTCAGCCTCAATCCGGAATTAAGCAAAGGCGTCAAAGCGGGGATGACAATCAAAATTCCGATAAGCGCAGGCCAGAAAGAAGAAAGTAAAAGTGAAACACCTCACGAACGCGAGATAAATGAAATGCTTTCCACTCAAAAAAAGATTGAACCTATAAACACTATACGTTTGGTCCTCATGCTTCCGTTTATGGAAGAAAATGCAAAACCAGATGCTACTTCTTCTCGTTTTATCGAATATTATGAGGGACTCCTGCTGGCAATAGACAGTCTGAAAGAGATGGGCTATTCGATCGATCTCACTGTTTATGACACCGGTGAGGGTATCGGCAAAGTAAAAAAGATTCTGGAAGAAAATGCTATGAAACAGGCGAACCTGATTATTGGTGCCGTAGCCAACGATCAAATAAGTGAAATAGCCAAATTCGCTCAAAAAAATCATATACGTTATGTTATTCCCTTTACGTCGAAGAACGACGATGTTCTTTCAAACGCGTATGTTTATCAGGTAAACACACCTCATTCCTATCTTTACGCCAAGGCCTCACAGGCAGGATGCGACCTATTCGGCAATGACAATGTTGTAGTCCTGAATATTAAAGACAGTGAAGAAAAAACCGACTTTATCAAATCATTTAAAGCCGAAATGAAACAGCGTAAAATTCATTTTAAGGAGCTGAATTATAATTCTAGCAGCTTCGAGAATGATATTTCAGCTTTGCTAAGATCCGATCAAAGGAACGTGGTAATTCCAACCTCCAGTTCTGAAGAAGCGCTCAACAAAATAAAATCACCACTCAGAACAATTACCGACAACCATCCGGAATATATCCTAACTCTGTTTGGCTATCCTGAGTGGCAAACCTATATGCGTACAAGCCTAGACGATTTCTATGCCCTAAACACCTATATTTACAGCAATTTTTATGCAGATAATCTATCAAAAAATGTATCAGATTTCTATACGAAATATAAATCATGGTACAGCAAGAATCTAATCAATTCATTTCCTAAATACGGGATGCTAGGGTTTGATACCGGAATGTTTTTTATCAATGCGCTCCACAAATATGGAATACGCTTTGAAAACCATCTGGGTAAGATACATTATAACAGCCTGCAAACCAATTTTGATTTTGAACGTGTAAACAACTGGAGCGGATTCATCAACACAAATATCTTTATCGTCCACTTCCAGACTGATTTTAATGTAACAAGAACTGTAGTAAGATGACTAAGAAACAACTCATAACAACGATTTTGTGCCTTTTCGCTACTGCCGGTCTGGCTCAAAATACAACATTCAAGCCGGAATTAGCCTTAGGTGTTTCGTTCGGGACAAACTTCTCAAACATCAGTTTTGCCCCCTATACTGTAAACACCAAAATGAAAATGGGCTATAATGGCGGTCTAACCCTTCGCTGGAATACCGAAAAAAATTTAGGACTTCAGGCCGAAATCAATTATACGCAATATGGATGGGAAGAAAAATTTGACGATCCGCAATACAAATATTCCCGGACAATCAACTATATAGACTTACCTATTCTTACACATATCTACTTCGGAAGTAAACATTTCAAGGTGATCTTTAATATGGGTCCCAAAATAGGTTATGCCCTGAGCGAGAGCACCGATAGTAATCTAAACGGTGCAAAGCCGAACAATGATAATACGCAACACGATATGGCTATAGAAAAAAAGTTTGACTGGGGTTTGTGTGGTGGACCGGGAATAGAACTTCACACGGGTATTGGTTCGTTAATTCTGGAAGGAAGATACTATTATGCGTTAGGAGACATTTTCAATAGCCGCAAACAAGACCATTTCTCTCGTTCGTCCAGTCAAGTTATTTCCGCCAAAGTAACTTATGTTTTCCCAATCCGTAAATAGTAGTAAATCCTTCATATATAATACCATAAAAAGTATATACTTTTGAATCTAAAAGTATATACTATCCAAAGTGAATATAAAATGCTTACGTTTTAGATTTTACAGATGCAATATCAGCCACATTTCCAGTACGTTTAAGAACGCCCCATGTTTGCAGTTCCCCTTTAATAGCTTTCTTGAAACTCTTAAACAATACAACATACATGATCCATCGGTAACAGAATCGCTGCGGTATAATCCAAAGAAGTTTAATCAATTTCTCCTTCTCCACAATAAAAGCAAAAACGGATATACTGGCATCAACCAACATAAATATCAAATAATAGATCCCAATTTTTCTTGCGTTTCCGGAGAACAGTCCGACCAGCATAAAGAAATCGGCTAACGGCGAGAAAAACGGAATGATAAACTGGAAAATAAGCATGTTGGGCATTGCCCACAATCCAAGACCTTTATATTTCTTGGCCATCAAAGTGTCTCTATGCTTCCAGAATGTCTGCATGATACCAAAACACCATCTTGTCCTTTGTTTCACGAATTGCTTAACTTTCTCGGGAGCTTCGGTCATTGCCACAGCTTTATTCTCGTTTTCAATAATATATCCCGCTTTCAGAATTCGTATGGTTAGGTCACAATCTTCGGCCAACGTGTCTGTTGTCAGACCTCCAGCTGCATTAATGGCCGCCTTCTTAAATGCCCCTATCGCACCTGGAACAACAGTGATCGCATTGATATTTGCGTAAGCCATACGATCAAAGTTCTGACTAGTCGTATATTCAATAGCTTGCCAGAAGGTAAGCATATTACGCTGATTGCCTACTTTTACATTTCCGGCCACAGCGCCTACATTAATATTTCTTGATTGAACAAAATGCAACATCATTAAAGAAACGGCATTCGGAAAGAGTTTTGTATCAGCATCAATGCATACAACATAATCGGCGTCCGTGTGTTCTATACCAAAATTGAGTGCAGAAGCCTTACCCCCATTAGGTTTGGTAAATATATTTACTTTTGGATGCCCGGACAAAGCGGCGCATACTCGTTTATAGGTCTCATCCTTACTCCCATCATCCACAAAGATGATATTAAAGTTCGGATAATCCTGTTTCAACAAATTATTCAACGACGAAACAGCATTGACTTCTTCATTATAAGCAGGGACAATGATTGACACCAACGGCGCATCTTTCAATGTGGCATAATCATAAATGACATCATTCTTCTTTGTCTTTTCGCGAAAAGTAAGTATCATCATAAAGAACAAACGTCCCATGCCCAGAATGATGAAGAAGACGAACAATACAGCCAGAAAAGTTGACACTTCATAAGTAAGCTCTGCCAAAGCCAAATTAGCCTGCATCACATAGTATTCTTTACCTTTCTTGACCTCAGGCATCAATTCTTGCTTATCTTCTCCCAATATTTGTGGAAGGGTTGTAAAAGTATAACCTTTCTTCAAAAAATATTCAATAATCATCGGAAGAGCTTTCACCGTTTCAGCCCGTGTTTCGCCTCCGGCATCGTGCAACAAAATAATATGTCCGCGTCCTTGTTCTACCGCTTTGACGACACGATTAAAAATAGTTTGTGCTTTAATTCCAATCTGCCAGTCTTCCGGATCAATCGTCTCACCTACATCCAGATAATTTTCCTGCCGAGCCAGCACAACTGGAATGATCTCTTCCATATTGGCAGGCTCACTATCTGCATTGTATGGCGCCCGGAAAAGAATTGTACTGTGTCCTGTAACACATTCGATGAGCAAACGTGTCAATTTCAATTCCATAAAAGTACGATTCGGCGTATTAAGCGCTACATTCCTATGCGTAAAAGTATGATTTCCTATCAGATGTCCTTCCCTAAACTCACGCTTCAACAACGGCAGATTTTTCTCAGCCTGAAGGCCAACAACAAAAAACGCAGCATGAATATGATATTTAGAAAGAATATTCAATATTTTAGGCGTATAAGTTTCATCGGGTCCGTCATCGAACGTGATGAGCAACTGTTTCTCTTCCGCCTCTCCATATTTACGAATCTGATATGTACTCGGAATCTTAACATATTGTTCTTCCGATACAAGCATGTCCGTACTATCAATTTCAGTCTTAATTTCACCTGGATGCGGTGTATTCAGAACATCAAGGACTTCTCCATCTCCAATATAATCGACATCATTGACCATCTTCACCTCTTCCAAATCCTTCTTGGTTATTTTAGAAAGAGCATCCCGTCGTAAATCCTTGTTATAAAATTTCCATATCCGACTGTCCTCACTACCCAAACGCCATACGCCAAAACCCGCCAATCCGTTTTCTACACCAAAACGCATAGTATTAAAATGGGTTGCTGCATCAGTAAAATATACCTGATGAACAATGTTCTTATCATCCTCATAGGCATAATTCAGATTATACGTATTATTATCAAAATTGATGGTAGCACCACTAGCAGATGCTTTGGATAAAGCTTGCTGATAAGTTAGGTTCGGACTCAGGTTAGGCAATGCCGGCCAATCGTACCCGAAAGCACCTATACCTAACACTATTTTGTCTAGCGGAACTTTCTTTGCCAAATCAGCCACAGTGGCTTCAATCCATTTCTGCGAACTGATAGGACCGGGATCACTATCGGCAGAATATTCATCGTATGACATCAAAAACAAGTAATCGTCATACTTAGCCAGCTTACTCACGTTATAATCGTCATTGAATGGCATAATATCTTGTGTAACCAGCAACCCTTTTGCATGACAGGCCAACGACATCTCCTTCACAAACTGAATCAGGTATTCATCACTGCTTTCATTCAAATCCTCAAAGTCAATATTTACGCCGACAAATTTGTTTTTAACGCATTCATTCACTACCCGGTTTATCATATTCCTTCTTTTTACCGGATCATGCAATATGCGACCAATGGCTTCAGGTCGGAATTCACGGTCATAGTTATTACTCAACATGGGCATAATAGGAATACCACTTTTACGCATAAAGCTATACCCCATTGGGTCAACATTCGTCTTTAACTCATCCGTATTTGGATCGATGAAAAACCACTCCGGCATAATCAAATTAAGATGACGAATATTACGTTTCAAAGAAAATAACGACTGAGGATCCCATGCTACATAAAATGCAGAACGAATACCGGCCGGAAATTTGGTCCAGCTTTCAATACACTTAATTTGGTTCGAATCTCTTTTATTCTGGAACTGACGATAACGTTTCAGCGTTGCCAATCGCTCCTTCTCATAATTAGAGTGCCATTTTGTTTCTTTAATATGATCGCGAAAGCCTTTATATTCTTTCGACAACTTCGTCTCTTGCAAAAAAGGTTTTGATGCTGTAACCGCACTTCTATAATCTTGTCTGAAAGGAAGGTTAGGGATTTGATCAATTATAAGCATTACAATGAGGGCTGCAACAAGCATGCCCGCAATGAACAGAACAAAACGCATGCTCCATTTAAACTTCTTCCACCGCGAAGTATCATCAGTTTGAAAAACCTGTTTCCCCATATCTCAATAAAAAGTTATCAAAGTTCATCTATCAAACTCCCCACAATGAGGATAAAGCAAGGCTAGAACGAATCATCTTAAACGTTCGAGTGAACGTACCAATGCTTCGTCCGCACCGATATTACGGATAGCTAAATAATCCAGGATCAAACCAACTACCGGCAATGCACATGCAAACTTTATGGACAGCCTGGCATCTGCCAAAGGTCCATTCAAATGAGAAACAAAGAAGGCAAACATACCGTAAATGCCCAGCATCAATATCGCATTAAAAATGCACATACGGATCTGCAAGATCCGCTTCTTAAATAAGAATATTGTAATAAATGCAATCAAAGCGACTGCAGCAGTCAAAACGAATAATCCCCAAGTAGGATAAATAAGTTGCGAGGTTGCAGACATCGTACTGATGCCCATGACATCGAATGTATATAACTGATCTCCTGCCTGCAATACAGCCAGCGGCAAAAACAACAAAACGACCATCAATCCAACGATAATCAATAAATAAACAGTTTGTATTCTTTGTAACATTTTAATAACACGTTAATTAGTTCACACCCTAGTCAAGAAAAACAATGGACAATTGCAAAGGATATCAAACTGAGTTTCTCCTATGCCAACTGTCCACCTATCATCTTAACACTACAGTTCGCTATAGCCTTCAAATAAACATTAAAAGTTGTTCTTTTCTTTGGCGGGATTCTTATAATAGATCTTACCTTCAATAAATTCCTGAGTAGCAATTAGTGTAGGTTTCGGTAGTTTCTCATAATAACGAGAAATCTCAATCTGCTCCCTATTCTCAAAAACTTCTTCCAAGTTATCGTTATATGAAGCAAACTCTTGAAGTTTCTTTTCCAAATCCTGCTTCATCAGTACGGAAATCTGATTAGATCTCTTACAGATAATGGCTACCGATTCATAAATATTACCCGTGTCTGTACATAAACCCATAACATCACGCGTAATAGTCGTCGAAGGTGCATTTGTTTTTTTGTAATCCATACTTGTATTAATATATTTATTCCTTTAATATGTATTCACTATTCGCTTATTTGCATATTCAAAATACTTCGTTACTTCTTTCATGTATTTTCCTTCCGGATATTCATTTTTGTAAGCATAATATTCGTCAACAACATCACGATAACGACTCTGCAGTTTTTCTTCTATACTTACTAAAGCCAGTTCATACTTCGAACGGAGCACATAATACATCAACTCTTCACGATATTTCGAATATGGATAATTTTTCAAAGCATTCTCGGCAGTAATTACCGACGAGAGATAATTGTTACCCATATAAGTACCCAAGTTAAAATACAAACGTACTGCCATCAATTCCTTATACGCCAACTTCTCCTGTAGCTCGAATAGAATATTTTGTGCCTGCTTTGCACGTTCGCTCTGCGGATAATATTCAAGATAAAGCTGCAATTCTTGAATAGCCTCATACGTTTGCTTCTGGTCCAAGCGGGGATCAGGAGAGTCCAAATACAATCCGTATCCGGAATAAAAACGACACAATTCCGTATACTCCCCTTTCGGATAAGTTGTATAATAAGTCTTGAAGTATTGCGAAGCCGTCTGATAATCTTTCTCTCCGTAATAACTTTGTGCTAATAAATACAATGATTCCTCAGCATTGGAAGTTCCTTTGAAAATGGGGACCAACTCATCCAATAAAGTGGCAGACTTTGAATACTGCTTTGCATTAAAATATTTCTTTGCATAAGAGTACTTTACTTCATAGTCCGTACTTTTCAATATCTTATTAAACTCCCCGCAGGAAGTTAACAAGAGCATCATCACCAAAAAAAATAAGCCCTTTTTCATCCATCTTGCATTTAGTGCGCAAAGTTAAGCTATTTTCGAGAAATAATTGTCGTTTGAAGGTTAATATTTACAACTTATACAAATCGTTGGCAGCTATTAACTCTAACTTATTTTCTTTCAACACCTCAGCACAACGTTCAACATTATCGGGACGAATGATTACATTTGCGGCTTCACCCTGAGAGAATGCATACATATATTCAATAAATATACCGGCCTTTGTGATGATATCCATTGCTTTAGCCAGAGCACCCGGCTGATTCGGACAATGCAGACATACTACTTCGGCTACACTGACTGCATAAAGGCGATCACGCAATACTTTGATGGCCTTGTCGGTATCTGATACAATCAAGCGCAAGATACCGAAATCAGAATTTTCGGACACGGTGAATGCAGACATATTAATTCCGGCTTCACCCAATATTTTAGCTACTTCAGTAAAACGCCCTTTCTTATTTTCAAGAAAGATTGATAATTGTTTAATTAGCATAGTAGTTCTTATTATGGTTATTTGAATTCACGTTTGTCAATCACATGCTTTGCCTTGCCTATACTCCGTTCGATGCTGCGCGGCTCAACGATCTTAATATCCGGCTGCAAGCCTATTACACTCTGCATACGGTTCGTAATTTTTTTCTTCAAAGCAATCATCTTGTTCATTTCATCCGAATAGTATTCAGGACGTACTTCAACTTGAATCTGGAAAGTATCGGTATTGTTCACACGATCAACCAGAATCATATATTGAGGCTCAAATTCTGGCAACTCCAGCAGTATAGATTCAACTGTCGACGGAAATACATTTACGCCACGGATAATCAGCATATCATCACTACGGCCCAATATTCGTCCCATACGGACAGCTGTCCTTCCACAATCGCACTTATCATAAATCAAATGAGTCAAATCCCGCGTACGGTAACGGATCATCGGCATTCCTTCCTTGGTAAGTGTTGTGAAGACCAACTCACCCTGTTGCCCGGGTTCAACCGGTTTTAATGTTACTGGATCTATAATCTCCGGGAAGAAATTGTCTTCCCATAGATGGGTTCCGTTCTGGCATTCGCATTCTCCTCCGACGCCAGGTCCACATATCTCTGTCAGTCCATATATATCATATGCTTTAATATGCAGCTTTTCCTGAAGCTCCTTGCGCATATTTTCTGTCCACGGTTCTGCACCGAAAACGCCCACACGCAACTTAAACTCCTCAATAGGAATACCCGATTCCTGAATTGTTTCTGCAATATGCAGTGCATATGATGGCGTGCAAGCCAGCGCTTTTGCGCCAAAATCATGCATCAACTGTATCTGCTTTTGCGTATTGCCACTACTCATTGGAATAACAGTTCCTCCAATATTTTCAACCCCGGCATGAGCGCCCAAGCCACCGGTAAACAGACCGTATCCATAAGAGACCTGAACCGAATCATTACGTGTTAAACCATAGGCAGTCAGGCAACGGGCAACTGCTTCCGCCCAGACTGACAGATCCTTACGGGTATAACCGACAACTATCGGCTTGCCTGTAGTACCTGAAGAAGCATGTAAGCGAACGATCTCTGACATGGGTACTGCCATCAATCCAAAAGGATAATTATCACGCAAATCCTTTTTTACAGTAAAAGGGAGTTTAACAATGTCATCAATAGACTGAATGTCGTCCGGCGTTATGCCCATCTCCTGCATCTTCTTACGATAAAAAGGTGTGTTATGATAGACATGTTCAACTACTCGCTTTAAGCGAATACTCTGCAGTTTTCGCATCTCATCGCGGCTCATACATTCGAATGTTTCATTCCAAATCATAATCTTTATCTGCTTGTTTTTCTTGTTACCAACTATTTCTTATCAATTGCAAAGTAATAACTTTTTTGTCTATTATGAACCCTTATTGTTGTACTTTTAGTATTTAATGATTCATTTTGTTGATTTACGGAAAACAAAAAATACATCCGATTGTATTTCAAAATACAACCGAATGCATTTTCTTATACATTCGAATATAAAAACCATTTTATTCGAATGAAACGGATGTTCCATTCGAATGTTTTATTTAACATTTATAAGTGACTCAGGTAATCATCTTTCAATTATCCTTCAACTTGATCACAACAACCGAACGGCCTTCATACTTATTGCCATACACGGCTTTCGAATGCTCACCTTTTAACACATTCACCGATTCAATCTTATCTGTCGCAATAGCCTCCATTTCACTCTGTGAGATCTCTTTGCCATCGACAATGTAAACAGGGGTTTCCTTTGAATCGAGTGTTACACCAGGATTTGATGTTTTCGGACAGATCTTTATGGCTTCCTTTGAATAAAGTGTTACACCGGATAATGAAGCCTTTTCCTGTTTCTTAGTTGAAATCAGAATCACACCGTTCTTTCCTTTCTCTCCATACTTTTCCAATGCAGCCTTATCTTTCAGAACAGACACGCTCTCGATAATGCTTGCATTCAAGGAAGAAGCTCTCGATTCTGTAATTTCGACTCCATCAAGATAGAACAATGGTTTGCCCTTATCTTCAGAAGCGGCGGACGAAATAGGAATCGTAGCCGCTTTCGACTTTCCTGCCGGCAATGAATCGGCAGATACTACGTCAGACAAAGCCTTACTTTGCATCTGTACTTTTTCAACCGCATTTGCTTGCACAACTGCTGAAGATTGAATAACTTTGACACTCGAAATCTTCTCAAACTGTTGAGAGATTTCCGGACGGGCAAAAGCAACAACGGCTAATGCCGAGAGCGGGAGTACATATAAGTACTTCAACCGCGCATACGAATTTGATTTACTTTTTAACATCATAGTAATTCTACTTTTTAATTTACTGTGATTAAAGCTGTTGGCCATAGAAGTG
This sequence comes from Parabacteroides sp., assembly GCA_028707405.1. Lineage (GTDB taxonomy): Bacteria > Bacteroidota > Bacteroidia > Bacteroidales > Tannerellaceae > Parabacteroides. Next base: position 16,890 of record JAQWBH010000049.1, read on the forward strand.
AAGCGCTGTGAACCGACAGCTTTTTTTATTAATAATAACTGATACTGTTTTATATTGACACCATGATTTATCACCTGCTCGTCTGCTTCATACTCATGTACATTCTGTAAATCTTCCTTCAGCAACCAAACGGCCGGATTAAACCAATGGATTATCGAAAATAAACTCATAAAAAGCATATCAACAGAATGACCAGCATTGATATGCGCCTTTTCATGCAACCATATAGCCTTCCCATTATCTTCCAAATCAACCTTAGAAATGACAATATATTTCATCCAGCTGAAAGGAGCTATGTCTTGACAAACCACCACCAGATAAATACCATTTCTTATATAATGTTTTTCGCCTAAAGAAATAAGTCCGAGAATTTGCCTGAGAGAATAAATAAAACGAAACAAGAAAAACAGACAACCACACAGGTAAATAGTAAAAATAATCGCAATAAACAAGAGCAACTGAGAAATATCGGCTTCAGCAACATTATGGGAAGTAGCCATCAGCAGCAGATATTCTATGTTACGTAAGGGTTGTTGCAAGACAACCGAAGCGTTTGTAGAAAAGTGTATAAGTGGAATGACCGTCGATAAAATGACAATTCCCAGCAATATCACTCTGTTCAATCTGTGAAAAGTATTGCCATTCAACAACAGTCTGTAAAACAGATAAAATGCCGCCAGACTTAACGTCGACTTGATCATGAACACTAAAAATGCACCCATATCCGCTTCACATTCCTTTTTGGTTCTTTTCTACTTCCTCAATGAGCTGTTTCAATTCGTTCACCGAAATATCTTCTTCCTTTACCAACGAAGAGATCACGTTGAGATAGGAATTATTAAAATATTTGGCGACAACATTTTTCAATGTTCCTTCGCTATACGTTTCTTTCGAAACAATACTATAATATTGATAGGTATTGCCATATGCCCGATGGGACAGAAAGCCTTTCTCTTCCAGTCCCCGCACAATCGTCGATAAGGTATTAAAATGCGGCTTCGGTTCGTCGTAGAACTCCAGCAGTTGTTTCACAAACAGCGGACCTTTTTCCCAATAAAAATCCATCACTTCTTCTTCCTTTGCAGTCAATTGTTTCATCGCTTTCTTGTTTTTGTGCAAAGTAACTAAATGTTTTAGTTTATGAACTATACTTTTTAGTTAAATAAATCAAATCATCTTTATTCCCACAATTTCAAGAGTTCCGCTTCTCCCCAATAAAGATGTGTATATCCTGCCAATACATTTTTATATCGATATAATGCAGTATCCGTCTTTATTCCGCTTGCATTATACTGCTGAGCGATTGAAACCAATTCATTTGATGCAATCACTTCCGAATAATGAAACTCATGTCCTTTCAAATCCAGTCCGTTATATTTCAGTTGCCGATACCCCAGATGAAGCCGGGCATTTTCCATCGTTGAATCTAAAGGCAGAACTCCGACCATTGCATAGTTTTTACCTTTTTTCAAGGTGAGCGAACGAGTCAGATACATCATCCCGCCACATTCTGCAAACATCTTTCCGCCACTTTCGGCATAATCTCTTATTTGTGCCATCAATCTTTTCCTTTGACTCAGACGATAAGCAAAAAATTCCGGATAGCCCCCCGGTAAATATACTAAATCCGCATCGGGTAATATATCGCTGTGCAATGGACTAAAATAGACGATATCACCCCAATCCGATAACCGTGACAAATTCTCCTGATATACGAAATTAAAGGCTTCGTCTCTGGCAATGGCTATTCTTAAACTTCTAAACGAAACCTTTGAAGATAAAGCATCCACTACATCCGGATTTTCCGACTTGCAAATACCAAGCAAGGCTCCTATATCCACATATTGCTCAATTAAGTCAGAGGCTCGTTCAGCAAATCGATCCATCGCATCTTCTTCAGACAAAGTCAACCCTAAATGACGAGAAGGTATCTGCAATCCTTCCGTTTGCGGAAGATAGCCCAAACAGGCTACGCCAACATCTTCACAAGCATTCTTCAAATAAAGGAAATGTGATGCCGAAGAAACTTGATTAAACACAACACCCACAATTCTGACTTCCGGATTAAAATGCATAAAACCATAAATAAGCGGAGCCACCGAATAGGCCGACGATTTGGAATTAACAAGTAAAACTACTGGAATATTTAATATTTGAGCAATTTGAGCACTACTTCCCTCGGCTTTCCGATAACCATCGAACAACCCCATAACGCCTTCGGTCACACAAACATCGGCGACATGACCATATTTCGTATATAAATAATGTATATGATTTGTGGATGACATCCAAGTGTCCAGATTAACTGACTGTTTTGCCGCAGCAATAGCATGATACTGCGTATCAATATAATCAGGGCCACATTTAAACGGCTGGACTTGTAACCCCCGCTTTTTCAAAGCTCTCAACAAACCTATTGTAAAGGTTGTTTTTCCGCATCCGGAAGCAATTGCACCAATAAGTAAATGTGATGTCATTCGAAAATTTCTCGTTAATATGTTACAAATATAAAACATTTATCTAACTTTGCGCTTGGTTCGGTGATGCTATTTATATTCATAAATTGCATTAAAAGGGAATTCGGTGTATAAGCCGAAACAGTGCCCGCTACTGTAACACTCATATTTTCAAAGGAGAAGTATCCTATATGCCACTGTTCTGTTATAGAAGAATGGGAAGGCTCTTCTCTCGGAGTGAAGTCAGGAAACCTGCCGTACCTAACAAATAATGTTGTTTTCTCGGGGTCAAGAAAACCAGTTATTAAAATTCTAATTTTCTCGTAAATGAGAATAAATTTATTCATGACAGTCATTGTCATGTATTGTTGTATGTGTTCAAGTATCCATGCACAAATAAACATCCATGGCAAAATTGTAGACATTGAAACCAATGATCCTGTTATTGGTGCGAATATTCGTATTGATAATAGTCTTGCAGGATGCAGTACAAACAGCGAAGGCGAATTCAATATAAATAATCTTTCTTCAGGGAAGCACACTCTCTGCATCACACATCTTAGTTATGAACCCTTATCCATAACAGCCGATAATGAACAAAAAGAATTGGACATAAGAATGCATGAGAGCTATATGAATATTGGACAAGTGGTTGTTACCGGAACAGGAACACATCATCGCATGACCGATAGTCCGGTTCCTGTTGCCGTTATCACTTCAAAGGATTTAAACAATTCAGGCATTTCAACTCTAGACGAAGCCCTTCAGAAATTAACTCCATCTTTTTCAAGCATGACAAATGGGATGGGAACGACTCTCAGCTTAAATGGATTACCCGATAACTACTTCATCTTTCTGTTGAATGGCAAAAGAATGAGCGGTGACGATACTTATTCCCGTATAAATATCCAACATGTCAAACGGATAGAAATACTTAACGGTGCATCATCTGCTCTCTATGGAACTAATGCAATCGGAGGTGTAATCAATATTATATCAGATGATGCAAAGAATGCTGTGAGTATATCCAGTAACACGCACTATGCTAACAAAGGCCGACTAGTATCATCTGTAAATGCAGATATTGCTGAAAGAGAATTCGGCTCATACACTTCATATCAAAGACAAGAAGCCGATAGTTGGCAACTCAGTCCTTTTGAAGAAATCAATAATGCATTGAAAGCGACAAACAAAATTGCTTCAAGCGGATTCCATTCTGATAATATCACTCAACGCTTCACATTTGATCCTACTGATAAACTATCCTTTTACCTGCGAGGCGGATATTACAATAATAAGACCAGTCGTCCCCAAGATGTATACTCCTACGACATGCTGCATACTACCTATTCCTACGGTATAGGTAGCAAATATATGATTAATAAAAATACCTATATTACAGCTGATTATTATGCCGATTACTTTATATCCACTTACTGCTTTTTCAAAGATGACGCCAAAAACAGTGCTTTAAAAGGCGATGAACAGGTACGAAAACGTACACGTTTTCATGATGCGACCATCAAAGATATTTTCAATGTCAACTCATGGAACAAAATATCTGTTGGCACCGAATATATGTTTGATATACTAAAGAGTCAGACTGATAATATCAACAAAGAAAGTGCCTACACCATAGCGCTATTTGCCCAGGATGAAATAAGAATCACTCGCTCATTGCAGGCTCTGCTAGGATTAAGATATCTTTATCACGAAAATTTTAAAAACTATGCTACGCCAAATGTTGCTTTAATGTATAAGCTTAATCATCTCAATTTCAGGGGATCTTATGCAACTGGCTTTAGAACTCCTACGCTATCAGAGATGTATGCAACAGATATTGCTAAAACCATCGATAGAATAACCATTGGAAACACAAATCTTAAACCAGAAAAGAGTGATTACTTTTCATTCAACACAGAATACACTCATAGCCGTTTTGCTGTCTCTGTCAACCTTTTTTATAATAAAATACGGGATATGATTGATTACAATACCATCGCTCAA
>JAQWBH010000345.1 GCA_028707405.1 Parabacteroides sp.
CTGAGCCAAGTTCGTTCATAGCGATTCAACGCTGTTTGCTGTTCCATAATTGTAGAAATGAATTTAATGGAACAAAAATAAACAAAAGAGAAAGTTACTACAATATAGAATCGCGGAGACGCTTACACCGAATGTAAAAACCCATACATAACAGTTCACAAATTATTGCCTTACGGGATCACAGTATACTGTAAACAGCAATATGGCAACTGATTAATTGTGACGCTACGTTTCATTCGTAAAGTTTTAGCGTCGTCGTCATTTCCGTAATTGATTTATATTTAGCATATAAGTGCAGTGATGCTAAAATTGTCAGCATCACATACCCACTTATCTGCAAATATCATATCATTATTCTATATATCAGTATATTAAACCATACATCTACGGTGACGCCGTATATTTCAGAAGGTTCGGGCGGGTAAAATACCTCATCGCAGAGGCACTTCCCTCTTCTAAAAAAGTATATACTCTTGGTATACGAAAGTATATACTTTGAGGGTATAAAAGTATATACTTTTAACTTCAAAAGTATATACTATTTTATCTGGAAGTGTATACATTTGATTTTTACCGAAATCGCCTGTTCGTTTTCCACTTGTTTAAACCCGGATAACTTGTCACTACCTAAATTCATGCTAATAAACTTGTCAATATAGATACACAATAAACATTGAAGATATTCCTCCCATAAAGCCGTAAGGATTAATCAAAAAGACTTTGCATGACAGACAATGATTTAATTTCAGGAAATTCGGGAAGATGAAGACGATAATAGTCCAATATATGATTAATTACGTTCACCCGCTCTTTCCGCGAGAAAGAATAGAGTGACATGTTCTCAAAACGAATCTTCAACAGCCTGCCAAAGAACGCACTTTCTTCTTTGTCCAAATAGTAATCATGCGATGGACGTAAACATACGAACACACCATTCATCATATCAAAATAAGAATCTGTTGCATACGATTCTTCATTGGGAAAGATACCCAGATAATGCAATAGATTAAGCAAAAAGACAATATGAAAATTAGCTATTCCCTTATTCGTAAGTTCAAGTAAACGAATTGAATCATAAAGATAGGCAAATAAACGCGCATCAGCTTCTCTCTCACGTATGATCCGGAATAACACTTCGGACAAAAAAAGCCCCAACACATTCTTTATAGGGTTGCAAAACAGTTCTGTAATTGGATAGCACAAACGAGCTTCCCGAATTCTATTTAAGTCGCGGTTATTAAGATGTTCTACCTCCATTTCCAAAGAAGCAAGCGGCATAAAAAGGGCTTTCGTAAGCATGGATTTTTTACCTCTGCTTCGCGTCACCAAATAGGTAGAACGCCCAAAAGATTCCGTATACATATATATAATAGTGTACTTATCATTATAAGCCAGCGTATGCAGCACTATTCCGCGAGTTTTATATAGCATGTCGTTACTTCATTTTCAATAACAAATATACAAGGATTTTATCTTTGAGCTTCCATCAGCTGTACTTTTAATCTTCTTCCCAGTTAATTTAACACATAGAATCCGTTTTAGAGAATCGAATAAAAACAAAAATAAATGCACATTAAAATTTCCGTCAAAATGTTTTGGTAGTTCACAAAGAAGGTCTATCTTTGCAGTCGCATTCGAGAAACCTATTGTTTCATACTATGCTCAAAGCAAAATTTTTGAACGATGGTCCGTTCGTCTATCGGTAGGACGCAAGATTTTCATTCTTGAAAGGGGGGTTCGATTCCCCCACAGACTACAAATAAATAAAATAAAGAACAAATAAAGAGATAGCTTAGAAATGGCAAATCATAAGTCAGCAATCAAAAGAATCAGACAGACTGAAAAAAGACGTCTGCACAATCGGTATTATGCAAAAACGGCTAGAAACGCTATGAAGGTTTTGCGTTCTACGGAAGATAAAAATGAGGCTCAGACTCAATTTCCGAAAGTTTGTGCTATGTTGGACAAGCTTGCTAAGAAACACATTATTCACAAGAATAAAGCCGGCAATTTGAAATCCGAGTTGGCTAAATACGTCAACAAGCTGGCATAAAAAAGCCTCTTATAAAAGTATAAGGCCGGACTCTAACTAAGAAAGCCCGGTTTTTTTAACTCAGCGGTCCGTTCGTCTATCGGTAGGACGCAAGATTTTCATTCTTGAAAGGGGGGTTCGATTCCCCCACAGACTACTTTCATCAGAAGAGACAGAATTAAACGATTTTGCCTCTTATTGTTGCGTCTAAACCTTGTCATTCATCAATTGTAAGTCGAATGATAATTTGGCTATTTTTACATATGTTTTTGCTGCTACGTCAATTATTTTCAGTAAATTTGTTAGCTTTTTTGAAGACAAGAATTATATAATAAATAATTAAGAACTCATGAGTGAAGAAAAGAAGAATGCTTCTACTGAAGAATACTCGGCAGAAAGTATTCAAGTACTTGAAGGGTTAGAGGCTGTTCGAAAGAGACCAGCTATGTATATTGGTGACATCAGTGAGAAAGGCCTCCATCATCTGGTATACGAAGTTGTTGATAACTCAATCGACGAGGCATTAGCCTGCTTCTGTGATCAAATTGACGTGTTCATTAATGAAGACAATTCCATAACGGTTATTGACAACGGGCGTGGCATACCTGTTGAGATACACGAGAAAGAGGGCATTTCCGCTCTTGAACTTGTGCTAACAGTATTACATGCCGGCGGTAAATTCGATAAGGGGACATACAAAGTATCCGGCGGTTTACACGGTGTGGGTGTTTCCTGTGTAAATGCACTTTCCACTTACCTGCGTGCTGAAGTTCGTAGAAACGGGAAAATATACATGCAAGAGTTCTCTTGTGGAAAACCGCTCCATAATGTACAAATCATTGGAGATTCTGATTCTACAGGTACAACTATCGTTTTCAAACCGGATGATAGTATCTTCACTGTAACTGAATATAAATACGACATATTAGCCACTCGCTTGCGTGAATTGTCTTTTCTGAATTCAGGTATTAAACTGACACTGACCGATAAGCGGGTAAAAAAAGAAAACGGCAGCTACAAATCTGACATTTTCCATTCCAAAGAAGGGCTAAAAGAGTTTGTGCACTATGTAGATCGATCAAAAGAAGAACTTATTCCTGATGTGATTCATATCGTTACTGAAAAGCAGGGTGTCCCGGTAGAAGTGGCGATGACATACAATACCTCGTTCAATGAAAGTGTATTTTCCTATGTTAACGATATCAACACCATTGAAGGGGGTACTCATCTGGCAGGATTCCGTCGTGGATTGACACGTACGCTAAAGAAATATGCAGAAGATTCCAAACTGCTTGAAAAAGCGAAAGTAGAAATTCAGGGTGATGACTTCCGCGAAGGCTTAACAGCGGTAATCTCTATCAAAGTTGCCGAACCTCAGTTTGAAGGTCAGACTAAAACAAAACTAGGCAACAGCGAAGTAACCGGAGCTGTAGATATGGCTGTTGGTGAAGCTTTAGGATACTATCTTGAAGAACATCCCAAAGAGGCAAAAACGATTGTCGACAAAGTTGTTCTGGCAGCTCAGGCACGACAGGCTGCACGCAAAGCCCGCGAACTGGTTCAACGCAAATCACCGTTGACTAATGGAGGGTTGCCCGGCAAATTAGCCGACTGTTCATCAAAGGATGCAACAGAATGCGAGTTGTTCCTTGTCGAGGGAGATTCGGCAGGTGGTACAGCTAAGCAGGGACGTGACCGCCATTTCCAAGCCATACTTCCTCTTCGTGGTAAAATATTAAACGTAGAGAAAGCTATGGATCATAAGATTTTTGATAGTGAAGAAATCCAAAATATTTTCCGTTCAATGGGAGTAAACATTGGGACAGAGGAAGATCCTAAAGGATTGAATCTTACCAAACTTCGTTATCATAAAGTCATTATCATGACCGATGCCGATGTCGATGGTTCGCATATTGCCACTCTGATTTTGACCTTTTTCTTCCGACGTATGCGCAGATTGATCGAAAACGGTTACGTATATTTGGCAACTCCTCCTCTTTACCTTTGCAAAAAAGGCAAGATTGAAGAGTATTGCTGGACGGATCAACAACGTATGAATTTCATCAACAAATACGGAGCCGGCAACGAAAGCCAAATTCACACGCAACGATACAAAGGTTTGGGTGAAATGAACGATCACCAGTTATGGGATACGACCATGAATCCGGAAAACCGTACACTAAAACAGATTACAATCGACAGTGCGGCTGAAGCCGATCAAATTTTCGCCATGTTGATGGGCGAAGATGTAGGGCCGCGTCGTGAATTTATAGAAGAGAATGCAACGTATGCAAATATTGATGCATAATGAATATAAAGGTTCGTCGTCCAAATCTAGAAGCATTAAATAGAGAGGTTGACGCATTCATTCCACAAAGGAATGATAATCGACCTCCCATAATAGGAATATCCGCCAATCGGAAAGAGGGACAGACATGCATAGCCGAAACGTATGTTCAAGCCGCATTAAAAGCGGGTGGTGCTCCTGTCCTAATACCGGTTATCACAGATATTGAAGCACTCACTGTCATCATCGGAGAGATAGACGGATTAATAATGAGTGGCGGTGGAGATATTAATCCTCTCTATTTGGACGAAGAGCCTATACCTCAACTACAAGACGTCGATACCTACCGGGATGAGTACGATTTGATTATCCTCAGACTGGCCATGAATCGCCAAGTACCGATCATGGGAATTTGTCGGGGTCATCAGATAATTAACGTAGCTTTTGGTGGCAGTATATTTCAGGATATATACAGCCAAAACGACCGTAAAATATTAAAGCATAGCCAGCTGTTGCCTCGTGAACAGGCCTCTCACTCTGTTAAGATAACAGAGGGGGGTACCAGATTCCGCAACCTTTTTGCCGACGAGAATACACTCCTGGTGAACTCCTTTCATCATCAGGCCGTAAAAACTTTAGCACCCGAATTTATTGAGACGGCTAAAGCACCTGACGGTATTAACGAAGCCATGGAACATCAAGAAAAAAACATCTTTAGTATTCAATGGCACCCGGAAGCGATGGCTACAAATGACGATGAGCAGATGCTAAGTCTTTTCAAGCTGGAGATAGAAGCTGCGCGTCAGTTCAGAAAAGCCAAA
>JAQWBH010000346.1 GCA_028707405.1 Parabacteroides sp.
GCAGGAACTGCCTGGCGATTTTCTCGTTTTGCCATAACACTATCCATATTATTTGTTTTTAAAGGTAATAAAATAACTCGAATCTAAAGACCCGAGTTATAGTTTACACAATATATTGGATAGTGTCAAATAGAATATGTTTAATAATGAAAATCTTATTCTCCCCCCTTATGAATTGTCAGTTGTGGAAATGGGAAGTCTATGCCTTGTTCGTTGAATGTAGTATATACGGCTTGATTAATATCGTAATATACGTTCCAATAGTTTTCACTTTTTACCCAGACCCGAACGATGACGTTCACACTGCTGTCGGCCAAGGTGTTTAAGGCAATGAATGGAACCGGATCAGGCAGGATACGGGTTTCGCGTGCCAGAATGCTTTCTATCACTTGTTTTACTTTGTCATAGTTTTCGCCATAGTCTATACTGAAGGTCCATTCGATACGTCGAGTATCTTGCCGGCTAAAGTTTACAACGGCTCCGCTGCTGAGTGCTCCGTTAGGGATATATACTGTTCTATTATCAATGGTGACCAAGATGGTGTGGAAGATTTGTATTTCTTTAACCGTTCCGCCGGTACCTTGCCCTTCAATATAATCGCCTACCTTGAATGGCTTGAAAAGCAAGATAATAAGTCCTCCTGCGAAATTCGACAGGTTCCCGCTCAATGCCATACCGACAGCAACACCGGCAGAGGCCAATAGGGCGGCAAACGAGGCCGTTTGTACTCCTAGAGCACCGACTACGGAAATGATTAATAATATGGTAAGAACAACGTTGACAAGACTGCCGACAAAAGTTTTTACCGACATTTCGATGTCGCGTCGTGCCAAGATACGTTTGATAATCTTGTTGATTAACTTTATAAGGTAATGACCGATAATGAAAATTAAGAATGCTTTGATCAATGTCAACCCTAGAGATGCTCCCTGTTCGAGTAGTTTGTCAATCATTCGTTCCAATCTTGTAGTCGAAACTATTGTCGCTAATAAAAACATCATATGCGTAGAATTTAATTAACTGATCTTATTATAAAGTGTGGCAAAGGTATAAAGTTTTTTGATTTTGAGAAAGATGCGATTTTATTATGTAGCTTTGCGCAGCATTAAAAATGGTTTAAATAGAAATATATGAGAATCTTAATGATATGTTTTGGTTTGCTTTTGAGTTTCAGCGGATTCGCTCAGACGTATGAAGAGTTTCTGAAAAAGAGCTACGATTTTTTAGATAAAAACGATCTGGTTTCTGCCGAGGAAAGTCTGAAATCTGCTCTGCGCAAAGAACCGGCAAATCCTTTGAATTATGCCCTGCTGACTAATCTTGGAACGATACAACGTCGGCAAGGAAAGCTGGATGAAGCTCTTGTTTCGTATACTTCTGCACTGAGTGGGCATACCAACGAGCCGACTATTTTGATTAACCGTGCTTCACTTTATATGGAAATGGGGGATAATGAGAAGGCTCTTGCTGATTATAATGTGCTTTTGGCCACTGATCCTAAAAATGAAGATGCATTGTATCACCGAGGGCTGATATATGTCGGGCAAAAGCATTTTCTGGATGCTGAACAGGATTTTGATCATATATTGAAATTGAATGATAAGTCGGTGAATGCGCGTTTGGGGCATGCTATTCTTGAGAAAGAACGAGGAAACTTCAATGAAAGCGAGAAAATTCTGGATTATCTTATAAGTGAGAAACCTAAGAACTGGGCGCTTTATGAGGCACGTGCAGAACTCTATTTTCTGATGGGAAAGAATGGTAGGGCCATGGCAGATATCGAGAAGGTTTTTACTGAAAGTGAACCAACTGCTCCTTTGTATGTTTTGCGAGGTAAGATAAAGCTGGCACAGTATGAAAAAGAACGTGCAGCTATCGATTTTAAGAAGGCTGAATCAATGGGGTATAACCCGGAAGTTATCAAAAAACTGATGAAATTAGCCAAATAGTTTTCTTGGGGTTCCGTCGGCGGAATTAAATTCAACTAACGGATGTGCGTATCATAAATCATATGCATCCTTGAAGAGTTTGTTTTTAGAACTATTATTTTCTAAGTCTTACTCATGACTTGTTTTATCTTTTCAGCAGAAGAACTTTCCACAGGTCTTGAAGAATCTTTCTGTAGGTGCTAACTTATTTACTGAACAACATATATGGATTGATCGATCCATGGGTAGGGTTATAAAAATATATCTTTACGATTGCTGAAATTTAATCTATGCTAAGCATAAGATGTTTCAATAGAACAATAATTCAATACAATAGATTGGTTGTTGGCTTATAACATAATTTTGCCAATGGGTTCTTGCCATACTTAATTATCAGTTATTGTCGTTCTGCTTCGAATTCGCCATTCTTGTGGATATAGATTGTTTGTCCGGCTGCCTAAATGCTTTGCAAAACCGATTGGGAACTGATTATAGGTGAGGAGTATAAAACCTTTTGGTGTGTTTTCGGGCAAGGTTAATGTTTCTTTCTGCAGATACTTTATGGCTTCTCTATATTCCAGTGATACAGCTGTAAAGGCCTTCTTATTAAGGGCAGTACTCATGGCGAGAAATTGAGTGGGCAACAGATCTTTGCCTTTGATTTCTGCTAAATCGATCCCGGCAGAAAGGATATGCAGTCTGTCTGCCAATAGTTGGTAGAGATTTTGCCATTGAGAAGGAATAGCCTGGGCTATATTTCCACGCATCCTGAAACTGTACTGATCGGATTTTTGTAACCAGCTTTTTACTTCTAAAGGAACGGCAGGAATAGATTTATCTTTTTTCCCTTTGTTTTTCAAATGAGCAGGTGTTATAATATCTTCTCTCTTGCGTAATGCAGCCAGAAAAAATCCTTCTCCTCGCGTCTTATGTGGCAAGAATCGATATACAGGTAGATTATATTTTAGTGCACCGGTGATTTGCCACTCTTTCTTTACCGGAATATTCACAGGTTCGGCTCCAAGGGATTCTGCTATATAATGAATGTTTTCTTCATCTTCTTCTGTATTGTATGTACAAGTGCTGAATATGAGTATACCGCCCGGTTTGAGTGCATTCCATACATCATGGATGATGCGTCGGCTGCGAGCTGCGCACAGTGCTATGTTGTCTTCGCTCCATTGATTGGCACTGTCGGTGTTCTTGCGAAACATTCCTTCGCCGGAGCAGGGAACGTCTGCTACAATTATATCAAACAGGTGCGTCAGATTGCCCAAAACTTCCGGGTCATTGTTTGTTACTATACAATTCGAGTTACCCCATTTAGCTATATTTTCTGCCAGAATATTGCATCGACTGCGGATTACTTCGTTGCTTACCAATAGGCTGCCTTTAGGCAACAGACTTAGCAGATGGGTGGACTTTCCTCCCGGTGCGGCACATAGATCAAGACAAGTAACTGGAGAGGTAACGGTACTGCGAATGACCTGCTCCAGAAACATGGATGAAGCCTCTTGTACATAATACGTGCCTGCATGAAAAAGAGGATCAAAGGTAAACGAAGGCCTTTCGGGAAGATAGTAGCCGCTATCGCACCACATGACAGGTACGGATTCTTCAGGCAAAGGAATCTCTTTTTGCTTATTGATACGGATGCTTATGGGCATATCTTCTTGTAATGCCGCTTCAAATGCATCGTAGGATTCTCCCAATAATGCTCGTGTACGAATAATAAATTCTTCAGGAAGTGTCATCATATTCTGAATATTTGAGGCAAAAATACTAACTTTGCCGAAAACTGACAGTATGCAAGCATCTCTTTTCCTCATACCGGTAACTTTAGGTGATACCGAGCATCGAAAGGTGTTCCCCGATTATAATCATGATATGATTATGACAATCCATCATTTTATTGTGGAAAATGTTCGTACCGCACGACGTTTTCTGAAGAAGGTCGAGCCGTCTATCGTTATTGATGACCTGATGTTTTATGAGTTGAATACGCACACTTCACCTGAAGAAGTGTCTGGTTATCTTACTCCTTTGGCTAATGGTGAGAATATGGGTGTGATTTCCGAGGCGGGTTGTCCGGCGGTGGCCGATCCGGGAGCTGATGTTGTCGCCATGGCTCAACGTAAGCATTATCACGTTGTGCCTTTGGTAGGTCCGTCCTCGATTTTGCTCTCACTGATGGGGTCCGGATTTAATGGACAGAGTTTTGCATTCAATGGATATCTGCCGATTGAAGCGACGGAGCGGACAGCAATGATCAAGAAGCTGGAATCGCGTGTTTATTCTGATGATCAGACACAGATGTTTATTGAAACGCCATATCGCAACAACCGCCTTGTTGAGGATTTGATACGTCTTTGTCGCCCTTCAACGAAGTTATGTATCGCTTCGAATGTGACATGTGAGGATGAGTATATCCATACGTCACTGATGAAAGAGTGGGTAGGAAAAGTGCCCGACTTGGGAAAGAAGCCAACAATCTTTTTATTATATAAATAATATGGTAAATTATCAGGCGCACGAAACAGCTGTAATTGATGGAGGTTGCTCTATTGGAGAGGGAACACGTATCTGGCATTTCTCACATATTATGGAACGCTGTGTGATTGGCAAGGATTGTACTATTGGACAGAATGTGGTGATTTCGCCTGATGTCGTATTAGGAAATCATGTTAAGGTGCAGAATAATGTTTCCATATATACCGGAGTGACTTGTGAAGATGAGGTATTCCTCGGGCCGAGCTGCGTGTTTACAAATGTATTGAATCCGCGGAGCGCCATTTCACGTCGGAATCAGTTCAAACCGACTCATATAGGGAAGGGGGCTACTATCGGTGCTAATGCAACAATCGTCTGTGGACATACGATAGGAAAATATGCTATGATTGGAGCAGGAGCAGTGGTAACTCATGATGTTCCTCCATACGCATTGGTCGTAGGTAATCCTTCTCGACAAATAGGCTGGATTAGTGAATATGGGGATAAACTGAATTTTGACGATAGTAATGAGGCTGTGTGTCAAGAAAGTGGGCAACACTATAAACTCGAAAACGGATGCGTAAAGCGCTCTTTTTAGAGTGGGCAAGAAATTTTTTTTAAAGAAAAACGAAAAAAAGGGTATAAAAATTTGGTAGAAACGAAAAAGGGCGTACCTTTGCAGCCGCATTCCCAGAAAGAAGGGGGATGTAGAAAGAAGAG
>JAQWBH010000347.1 GCA_028707405.1 Parabacteroides sp.
GAGGTCTGGTTCGACTCCAGGTCACGCTCAATTTAATAGTCAATGAATGGTTCTGGTGAAGATAGGTATTCGTCAAATTGGGAAAAGCTAAGTAAACGTTTACGATTGCTTTACCCTTGTGCTGTTTGTGGAGAGACTGATTTCTTTAAAAAAGAGGCTCATCATATTGATGGCAATAAGAAAAACGGCAGTATTGATAATGCAATAATTTTGTGCAAGGCCTGCCACAAAGGTGTTCATGATAAAAGTATAGAAATACCAGAGAATTTCAAAGGTTATAAGAATTGCGGATTTAGTGTAAAGGTAGCACATCCGGCATCCAGCCGGGAAGATTGGTTCAATTCCAAGAATCCGCTCAAACTGATACCGAAACTTCCATCGGATATGGCAATGAAGTTCAGAAAGGATTGCATAAAGGGGTTTATAAAGCCCGGAGCATGCAACCTTTACATAGGCTTATCTCATTCAGATTACCTAGTTGGTGTATTGGGCTTTTCAAATCCTGATTATGGTAATTATGATGTGATCCTCAAGGCTGATACAACCCCGTCAGAATGGGAATATTCAACCGATTTGCTTCTCTACGTTTTGAGAACAACTGATGTAAAGAATATCCTTTCAGATAAATTTGGAAGAGATGTAAAGACTGCTTATTCGAAATGTTTCTCTCAACATGAGCAGATAAACAGATACAGGAAACACGGTGAACTTATCAAGAAGGATAAGGTAAATGGTGGATATGATCTAGGATATCTGTTTCAGTTAGGTACTGTTCCGAGCCTAAAAGCAGCGAAATCATTGTGGATGCAAAAGCATAAAATCACATGAAAGACGAGAAATTGAAATTAAGAATAGAGTATGTTCTTTTCCGGAATATTGAAGAAAGTCCTGTGAATGCCCAAGAGATGAGTGACAAGGACTTTAACCGTTTAGTGAAGAACATAAAAAAAGACGGGGCGTTGACGACGGTTCCGCTCTTAATGGATCAGCCGTCAAAGAATAAATTCATGTGCGTATCCGGACATCATAGAATCAGGGCGGCTATAAAAGCGGGATTAGATGGAGCGCATTGTTTTGTAATGGACGAGGTAGATGAATCAACACGTGTAAGAATTCAATTGTCCCATAACGATATTCACGGATCGCCAAACCTTGAAACGCTCTCATACCTACAGTCTCTTTTGTCTGATATGGACATCGAGTTGGTTGATAAACAGGAACTGGATGGGATCATAAAAGAAGCACAGGAGACTAGTATTGAAGTTCCTGTATTTAAGTATATAAACATCTGCCTCCTGGAGAAATCGAGGGAAAGGTTTGTCGATATGCTTGAAAATATCAGCACGGAGAAAGACGATATAAATTGGCTTGTCGGTCAGGAAGAATATGAGCATCTGAGGGATTTATTGACATACGCATTTGATAAAGGCTTCAGAACACCAGGTCAAGCTTTTGGTATTTTTATGGATATAGTGGATAATCATAAAGACGAGATAGAAAGATAATGGCACGAAAAACTGTTTATGATGATTCATTCCCTTTGCTTGCTGAACAGTATGCCAGGGAGGGGATGATTGATAAGGAAATATGGGCTAAACTTGGTATTGCTCGAAATACATTTTACCGGTTTCAGAATGAATATAAAGAGTTTAGGGAAGCTATAAAAAGAGGGAAAAGACCGGTAGATGTAGAAGTAGAAAAATCTCTATTAAAAAGAGCAGTCGGTTTCGAATACGAGGAGAAAACAATCGAAACAGAGATAGGTGATGACGGTCAACCAAAGCCATCCAAGATAAAGACAACTAAAAAAATGGTTCCTCCTGATGTTGGAGCAATAGCTTTCTGGCTCAAAAACAGGAGGCCGGAAAGGTGGAGGGAAAAGCAGGAAGTTGACGTAACAACAGCAGGAGAGAGCCTGAACAACAAAAAAGTAGATATTGAATGCCTAACTGAAGAAGAGCAGCAGGCACTGATTGATATAAGCCTAAAGATTGAAGAAAACAGTAAAAAATAATTGTGGTGACTGATGGAGAAAGAAAACACCTTGTTACTGAATCATGCAGGAAAAGATTTTATTTTTTCGTGCAGTTTTTTTGGTCTGTTATCATTCAAGAGAAACCTGTTTATAATTGGCATATAAAATTTCTATGTGATGAAATGCAGGAATTGGCTCACTATATCGTAAACAGGTTGCCGAAGCCATATGATTTGATAATAAACATACCACCTGGGACAACAAAATCAACGATAACGACAATTATGTTTCCGGTATGGTTATGGACACAGGACCAGTCAATAAGAATAATCACAAACTCATACTCAATGGACCTGTCTATTGAACATGCTACAAAGAGTAGGGATATCATCCAGTCGGATAAATTTCAAGAATATTTTCCTGAAATTAAACTTCGTCCTGATAAATCAGCAAAAATGAGTTATGAAAATACCAGTACAGGTGCAAGGTATGCTACTTCAACAGGTGGAACAATAACGGGAAAACATGCTCATGTAATCTTAAATGATGATCCGCTTAATGTGCAGCAGGGATACAGCGAATTAGCAAGAATAACCGCTAACGAGCACACTAAAACATTATCAAGTAGGAAAGTAGACAAAATGAATACACCTACAATCACTATTATGCAGAGGTTGCATGAACAAGATGTAACAGGCTATTTGCTCTCAAAAAAATCTGACAAAATAAAACATATATGTCTACCTGCGGAGGTTAGCAAATTTGTAAAACCAAGTTTTCTGGTAGAGAAATACATTGATGGATTGCTAGATCCGGTACGATTGAGCAGAGAGGTCCTGGATGAAGCGAAAATTGATTTGGGATCCATGTCATATTCGGGGCAATATGATCAAAACCCAATCATTGACGGAGGGAATATCGTCAAGAAAGAATGGTTTAATACTATTTCAATTCAGGACTTCGAGTTCCTTTACAAGCAAAACCGCAATCCTGCGATTCATTTTTTCGTAGATACGGCATATACGGAAAAGCAAATCAACGACCCCACAGGTATAATCGGGGCTGTTGAATTTAGCAATAATCTATACATAACAAGTGCAGCCAAAGCAAGGAAAGAATTCCCTGAGTTAGTTAAGTTTCTACCGGAATGGGTTAAAGCAAATAGATACGATTATCGGAGCACGATAAGGATTGAACCTAAAGCAAGCGGGTTATCTGTTATTCAGCAATTAAAGACGTCCACAAAGTTGAATATAACCAACACTCCCACACCGACTGACAGTAAAGAGACAAGAATGCAAGCCAATAGCGGCGTTGTTGAAAGTGGACGAATATATTTGGTTCAGGGTTCGTGGAATGATGAATTCATTGATGAAGTTTGCGGATTCCCGGCTAAAACCCATGATGAATATGTTGATTTGCTAAACTATGCTATCGATTACTTCATAAATGATAAAACCAAACCTATTAATGTACAACAATTATTAGACGATTTCAGATGATACAGGACATTTTCAAAGAAAAGACAACAGGAGAGATCATTGATTCCCTGAAAAAGAAAACAGTGATTGTCCCGGAATGGGAAAAGCTTAAAGCCGAGTACGATTCAACAGAACACGAAATAATGACCGATAAGGTAAGTCGAAAAGACAGGAAAGGGGTAAAGGCTGCAAGGATCACCTATGGTGTGCAGAAGCTGGCCACAAGGCGAATGACGCAGATGGCGTTCACTATCCCTGCGAAAAGAACCTACAGGCATAACAATGAGTCTGAAAAGATTGAGCAGGCGAGAGCACTCGAAAAGCTTTACCAGAAAGTCAGAATCGACGCATTGAACAAAAAGCGATTCAAAGCTTATTTTGCTGCATGTGAAATCGCAACGATCTGGTATGTGGTGGAAAAACAAAACAAAGATTACGGTTTTGATTCAAAATTCAAACTGAGATCAGTCACCTATTCTCCAATGGATGAGCGTTTCTCGAAAATGGAGCAGGCAGAGGTCTATCCATTATTTGACGATTACGGTGATATGATTGCTCTGAGCATCGAGTATAAAGTAAATGTAGATCAAAAAGTTATCACCTACTTTGAAACATATACTGCGGAAAAGAAGTATGTATGGAAGAAAGATGCGGGTGATTGGGAGGTAGTTAAAGGCCCGGCAAGCATTGCCATCGGAAAGATACCTGGAGCTTATATCAATCGCCCGGAGCCTATCTGGGAGGACCAGACGAATAATGGAAAGGAGATAGAATACACCTTGTCGAGACAAAGCGATATACTGAGAAGAAATACAGCACCGGTGATGAAAGTAACCGGAAAGCTTGTGGATTCAAGCAGTAAGCCGGAAGGTGATGTATCAAGAGAGGTTTATCAGTTTGAGGGTGATGGTAATGTGGATTATGTAAAACCTCCTATTGATCATGAAGCTGTAGAATCATTTATCAAGACCATGAAGGATAATATTTCCGAAGAATTACAGCTACCATCACTTGCATTGAAGGATATAACAGGGGCCGGCTTGACGGAAGAGTCAAGGAAACAGTTATTGGTCGATGCACACTTGAAAGTAGGAGAAGAAGAGGGCGATATCATTGAATTTCTGAGCCGGGAATGCAACGTCCTGAAATCATTCTTGGGGTTGATGAATGCAAAGTGGAAAGATTCTATCAACGAACTTGAAGTAGAGCATGAGATCATCCCGTTTGTGATGAATAACGACAGCGCAGAAATTGAGAACCTTTCAAAAGCAACCGGAGGCAAGGCAATCATGAGCCAGCGTGTCGCCATCCAGAGAGCCGGATATGTAAGCGAGGAAGAAATCGATGCAGAGATCAAAAGGATTCAGGATGAAGAGTCGATGAGTGCGAATGTCGATCTATTTCAACCGACAGTTTGATTTTAAAGGTCGCTAATGGATATCATTTGTAAAGCCGCGGACCTGAAAAATGAGAGTGGCCCAGTAGCGTAACAAAGCAAAATGTCAATTTATGTCAGTCAAAACCGATAACGAACATTACGCAAGGACCGAGAGATATGCGAAAGAAGTACAGAGTCTCTATTTCCAGATAGCGGACCATGTTGCCAGGATTTCGTCAACTCAGGCATTCAAGGCTGGAATTTTCACGTTCAAGGATTACCCTGTTTTAAACCGCA
>JAQWBH010000348.1 GCA_028707405.1 Parabacteroides sp.
TTTGACTTATCTTTGCCCATGGTTGGAAATTTAGTTTTTAGACAATTCCAAATTTACAACTTAGGGACGAGACTTCGGTTAAGTCCCTATCTTTTTTGCACCTTATTTTTTAGTCGGTCAGTACTGAAAATTTATATAAGTAATTCATAATTTTACATTTTAATATTGATTGAAATCAAAATCCTAAATTAATCCCAAAAACGAATTCACGATTCAGTGGAAAATCTCCTCGACCCTGATCCAATTCGGGATCACCATCTTTCCAGGAAGAAAAAGTAGCAAGATTTCTCACGGTTGTAAAAATTCTTAACTTTTGCAATCCGGCAGTATTTAAAATGCTTTGTGGAATATTATATGATAATGAAACATCTTTTAAGCGAATAAAACTTGCATCCTCATAATAATTAGCTCCAGCCCCTCCCATTGTATGTGCATGCAAAGCATTCATATAATATTCATTTGTGGGATTATCTGGAGTCCACCAATTTTTCACAATTGTTGTTCCGCGAGTTTCTGATCCAACACCAGTATCCTGCTTCATTGCGTTAAACTTTGTAACGCCATGTACTCCGTGCATAAAAACTGAAAGTGTTAAATTTTTAAACGACAAAGAATTGTTTAATCCCCAAATCATTTTAGGATCTCGCTGACCTTGAATTTGTCTGTCTTCATCCGCTGTCATAAAACCATCTCCATTGACATCCTCTAACTTAACAAATCCAGGTTGTGATCCCCATTTTGCGGCTTCTTCTACTTCGCTTAGTTGCCATACACCTATTACTTTATAGTCATAGTTAACTAAAATCGGCTGTCCAATAAACCAAGAGTTAGCAACATCATCCACTTCATTACCAGCGCTATCTAAATATCCATAAAGCGAAACAATTTCATTTCTTAAAAAGGTAAAGTTTACATTGGTGATCCAGTTAAGATCAGGAGATGAAATATTTCTTGATTCTATGCTAACCTCTAACCCCTTATTCTTTGTTTTACCAATATTTTGAGTTATTGAACTTATCCCATGCACCAATGATATTGTCCTATTAAGAAGTAAATCGTAAGTATTTGAATGAAAATAGTTAATGTCCCCATTAATCTTTCCATTGAGCATTCTAAAATCTAAACCAAAGTTCAAGGATTTTGTGGTTTCCCAACCAAGCTCTCTATCGCCTAATTTATCAGGCACGTAGCCGGGTTGTGTATTATTACCGGAAACCATGTTTTGTTCTCTTAATCTCGTTATAGATTCAAAAGCGCCTACTGCTTGATTTCCATTGGTACCGTAAGAGAAGCGTAATTTAAACTGTTCGAAAATACTATTAGCTGGGAAAAAATTTTCTTGTGTGATGTTCCAACCCACAGCAACTGATGGGAAAAATCCCCATTTATTATTTTCTCCAAATCCAGAATAACCATCTCTACGCCCTGTAAGAGTTAATAAATACCTACTTTCTGCATAATCATAATTTAATCTTAGCATCTGAGAAATAAGAACATCGTTGTTATATAGAAAACTTGGTATAATATTTTCAGCTTGTGCGATTGAATAATTAGTTATGTAATCATGTGTAAATCGGCTGGCAGTCAGTGCATTCGTTGATAAATTATTTTCTTCGTAACTGTATAATCCTGTAAAAAATAAATTATGCTGATCAAATATTCTGTTATACGAAAGAATATTCTCGATTACTAAATTACTACTGATTGTACGCTCTATTTCGGATCTACCTCCAGCTTCCAAACCCACCGAAGTGTTTCTTTTCATGTAAGTTTTTTTATCAATTACGTCTCTATGGTATCCGGAATTTAATCTATAACTTAATCCTTTAATAAAAGGAATAGTTACAATCGCGTAATTATTAGTAATCACCTGACTCGATTTATCTGTATCATCGTACAATACGGGAGACAATCGATTTGGGCGGTCCGGATACTCAGGCCATGGGTAAATCATCAATTCTCCATTATCATCATATGCAGTTGTTAAAGGATTATATTGATAAACCTGACCAAGATTTGGTGAAACCCCGCTCATATCATTAAATGAAAGTTGGGTACGTGTACCTAAAGATAACCAATCCGTAACTTTGGTATCTATGTTAATACGATTCGTAATTCTTTCGTAATCATCATTGATCGTAACACCCTGTATATCTAGAAAACTCCCTCCGATATAATATTTAGTATTGGACGTACCCCCTGAAACCGAAAGATTATGTTGATGGCTATACCCTTTACGTAATGCTAAAGAAGGCCAATCCACCCAATTTCCAGTATTATAAACAGCTTGTTCAGACGCGGTAATTTTTCCGGGATCTCGTGTCTCTTTGAATATATAAAACCTTTCGCCATCACTCATGTAATCAGGAATATTGATGAAATTTTGAAACCCAAATTTCCCTTCATAATCAAAAACTGGTTTTCCTTCCACCCCCTCTTTGGTACTGATTAAAATAACTCCATTGGAGCCCCTCGATCCGTAAATAGCTGCGGCCGAAGCATCCTTTAGGATGTCAATAGATTCAATATCATTGACGTTTATATCCTGAATATTACCGTAATAAGTAACCCCGTCCACAACAACCAAAGGGTCATTGCTTGCCAAGATAGAGTTCCTTCCCCTAATCATTATGCTTTCATTAGATACTGCACCTGCTTGGGCTTGGTTTACAATAACACCAGCCATTGAACCTTGAATTGCCTGTGCTACATTTAAATTTGGAACAATTTCAAGTCTTTCTTTTGATACGGACGCAATTGAGCCGGTTATATTGCTTCTTTTCTGAGAACCGTAGCCGATAGCAACTACCTCTTCAAGACTAATAGATTCTTCCTCCATTCTTACTAAAATACTCGTTTGATTTCCAATAATTATTTCTTCTGTTTTCATGCCAATAAAAGAAAATATCAACGTGGTATTTTTAGGAATATTGGTCAATGAAAAACTTCCATCAGTATTAGTAATGGTTCCTTGTGTAGTACCTTTTACTATTACTGTCACACCAGGCAATGGTATCTTTTGAGTATCGGTTACCATACCTTCAATAGTTTTTTGTTGTGCATTAACCTGGTTAGAAAATCCTGCAGAAAAAAGTAGAACACAGGATAAAACCAGTAATCTCATTGTTTTAGATTTTAAATTACTGTTTTTTCGCAAGTTTTTTTGTTTAAATATCTTATTTGCAACCTCATATAGAAACCATAGATCAGCTATTGTTCAATTACCTGTTTCTGATACTTGAAGTTTTAATCGTTTCCGTTCCCATCCGTGATCCACATATTTCCAAGTAATTTCTTCTTTATTAACCTTTACATGCACAAAACCTTCTTTGGTATTATGGCAATGTCCTTTCTATCCGTTCCCGGCAATGGAGCCACCGGTGATGAGGTGAAACCTGTCGTTAATAAACCCATATTCCTTCCAATGGATATGACCCTTTTGCACGAGTTTTAAATTGTGGTCGTTAAATAATTTCAAAACATTGGTAGAATTCTCAACCATCGTTCCGTTCCCACCATTCACGAGCCGCCACGTGCTAATCAATGGAATATGTGTTACCACCGCAGTAGTAGTGGTTCTATCCACGTTTTTTAAATCATTTTGTAGCCACTCCATTTGCCTATCGTGAATAAATCCTTTAAAATCCTTGTCGACTGTAACGTTTTAGGAATTAAGCACGATAAAATGCCAACCCTTATAGTCAATTGATTAATAGGAATTGCCAAAATAGCGTTCAGACATGTCATATTTGTAGGCCATCCTCCATATTGTCTCCATCCTCATAAAAAATAACACCATGCAGAATATACTTAACCAAAGTTGTATTCACAATATCCATTTTTTGATCTGATAATAACTTAAAACAGAATAAAATACTAATAAAAAGAAACCCATTTTTTTAAAAAAAGTTTTCATAGGAACTATTTTAATCAAATACAAATATTTTTATTGGTAAATTGGTCCGTAAACAGCGCATGCACGATAATCCGCACCTTCATTGTCAGATCCGAATGCCGACCAGGCATCGGGCCGGAAAATCTTTTTATCATCCACATTGTGCATATTCACGGGAATAGAAAGTGCCGAAGCCAACGTAATCAAATCGGCCCCAATATGTCCGTAACTGATAGCGCCGTGATTGGCTCCCCAATAATTCATTACCGAATAAATATCCGTGAATCGCCCTTTTCCGGTAATTCTGGGAACAAAAAAAGTAGAGGGCCATGTTTTGTCCGTTCTTTTATTGATAATGTTAAATACGTGACCGGGAAAAGTGGCTGTCCAACCCTCTGCTATCTGCAATACCGGACCCAATCCTTTTATCAAATTCAACCGGCACATGGTGACCGGCATCCCCGGTTTGGTCAGAAATTGAGAGGAAAATCCGCCTCCACGCATATATTCCAACGATGCGGGATGCCAAGTGGTGGCTTCAAGCATTTTTGTGACTTCCTCGTCGGTAATTTCCCAAAAAGGCTTCATTACGGGATTTCCATCCTTATCCGATTGTTGCCCGGTTCCATCCAACGTACAGGAGCCCGAGTTGATCAGGTGGATAGCCCCGTCCTTCAACAATCCATCGGGCTTCCAACCGCTGACCCGCTCAATGGCCTCGGGACTCCAATAGGTGCGGACATCGGCAAACATTTGCGAAGTGTTGGTCAGCAGATGACTGAAAAGCATACTGATTCCGTTCAAATGATCGTCCTCCGTAGCAAACGTGAACGCTTCGCGTTTTCCGTTCCAGTCGAAAGAAGAGTTCAGGATAGCTTCCGAAAAATCGCCGTCCGGCAAAAAATCAGTCCATTGCCGTTGTCCCTGGAAACCTCCTGCAATGGCATTATGCCCGAGCGCTTCTTCCCCGAATCCCATTTCATCGAGTTTGGAATTTCCAATCATCAAATCACGCATGATCAATGTCATCTTGACCACAAATTCCCAATCTTTGTCTTTCTGTTCCCTGCTATGTTTAAGATGTTCCGGATTGAAATCTTCGCCTTCACGCGACATACAGTTTTCTTTTGTCCAGGCCATCGCTTTCTCAAATTCTTCTTTATCGTAAATTTCAAGTTGGATACGACGAAGGATTTCGCTGGCGTCTA
>JAQWBH010000349.1 GCA_028707405.1 Parabacteroides sp.
TGCTTGGATCAATCAACGCTTGAAAAGCATTGAGGTTAGGAAAGAACTAACTGATGAATGGGACAATAGAGGGGTAAAAAAAGGATTGGAATACGCCATCCTTACTGATGAAATTACGAAAGCATGGTCTGGACATACAACCAGGGAATATAAGCGTTTGAAAGCATTGAAGAAAGAAAATCTCCGGGACAATATGACGAATCTAGAACTGGTGCTGAATATGCTCGCGGAAGCGACTACTACCGAAATATCGAAAGAAAATAATCCAATTAGTTTTGAAGATAATCAAGAAATAGCCAGACAGGGTGGTACAATCGCCGGAAATGCCCGTAGGGAAATTGAAGAAAAAACCGGCAAGAGCGTCGTTATTTCCCAAAATGCCAAAGAAATTAAAAAACTGGAAAAATAGCCGTAGGGGCAATTCATGAATTGCCCCTATAGACAATGGAATGGGTGATTTAATAGTGAAACTTCAATTCGATAAGGATTTGGAATACCAAAAATAGGCGGTTACCGCCGTAGTGGAATTATTTAAGGGGCAAACACCGATGCAGTCTAACTTTACTGTTACCGGGTGGGGAAGGCAAATAGGGCTTTATGATACCGATCACGGGATTGGGAACCGTTTGGAAATTGATGAGGAAGATATCCTGAATAACCTTAACGCGGTGCAGCTTAGAAATGGCATCGCCCAGACGAAAAACTTGAAGCCAGGTCAATATGATTTTGATGTTGAAATGGAAACAGGTACTGGTAAGACCTACGTGTATTTGCGCACGATTCTTGAACTTCACAAAAACTATGGCTTTTCCAAGTTTATTATCGTTGTGCCATCTATCGCCATAAAAGAGGGCGTTTATAAGTCCCTGCAAATCACCCGGGAACATTTCAAAGGGCTGTATGATAACAGTATTTACGAGTTTTTCATCTATAGCAGCGATATGCTGGAACAGGTTCGTAATTTTGCCGTCAGTGATAACGTTGAGATTATGGTTATCAATATTGACGCTTTCCGCAGAAGCTTTGAGGATATTGAAAAGGAAAGCAAGGCTAATATTATCCATCGTGCCAATGATAAACTGAATGGGATGAAGCCGATTGAGCTAATTAGAGAAACCCACCCGATTGTCATTATTGACGAGCCGCAGTCAGTGGATACTACGCCGAAATCGAAGGAAGCGATCAAATCGCTCAATCCCCTGTGTACCCTGCGTTATTCCGCTACCCATGTGGACAAGCACAATTTGGTTTACAAGCTTGATTCGGTCGATGCCTACGAGCTAAGCCTTGTAAAACAGATAGAGGTCGCTGCCTTTGAATCCAGGGATTATCATAATAAGGCCTATATGAAGCTGATATCAGTGGATAACAAAAAGTCACCGATTACCGCCAAAATCGAAATGGATATACATAAGAAGGGTAAAGTGGAGCGTAAAACGAAAATCGTCAGGCGTGGAGATGATTTATGCGATAAATCTGGAGGACGTGAGCTTTACGAAGGCTACATTGTCAATGAGATATACTGTGAGCCTGGCAATGAATATGTTGATTTTACCAGCAATTCTGAAGTGCTGCGCATAGGTTCGCCCGTAGGTGATATTGATAACCTCGCTATTAAGCGTCTGCAGATCAGGAAGACCATTGAGGAGCATCTGGATAAAGAGCTAAGACTTAACCGAATTGGAGTGAAAGTCCTTAGCCTATTTTTTGTCGACCGGGTGGCTAATTACCGTTATTATGATGCTGAGGGAAACCCGCAAAAGGGCAAATATGCATTGATATTTGAGGAAGAATATAAGAACCTCATCACCAGGCCGAAGTATAATACGCTTTTTAAAGAGATCGATGTTGATACTGCCCCGGACGGTGT
The DNA here is from genome assembly GCA_028707405.1 of Parabacteroides sp. Classification (GTDB taxonomy): domain Bacteria; phylum Bacteroidota; class Bacteroidia; order Bacteroidales; family Tannerellaceae; genus Parabacteroides. The sequence continues at coordinate 1,871 of JAQWBH010000349.1, forward strand.
TCACAATGGCTATTTTTCGCAAGATAAAAAGGGTACGTTAAAGGATACCAGCGGAAATACTGCCGCTGATAATGATGCCTACAGTCTGATCATGCGTGATAAGGAAAGGCTTTTGAGCTTTGACAGCAAGCTGCGTTTTATCTTCTCCCATTCAGCTTTACGTGAAGGGTGGGATAATCCCAATGTCTTTCAGATTTGCACCCTGAATGAAAGCAAATCAGAGGTAAAAAAGCGCCAGGAAATCGGGCGAGGACTTCGCCTTTGCGTCAACCAGGACGGTGAGCGACTGCATGGTTTTGAGGTAAACACACTTACCGTCATGGCCAACGAAAGCTATGAAAGTTTTGCCAAAGCCCTGCAATCGGAAATAGAGAAAGAAGAGGGCATTAAATTCGGGGTGCTCGAAACACATTCCTTTGCTAATATCCCCATTACGCAAGCGGATGGCAGCACTGCTTATTTGGGGCAACAAGCCTCAGAAAAACTATTCTCTTTCTATGAGCAAAAGGGCTATATTGACGGCAATGGCAAAGTGTCAGACAAGTTAAAAACTGCTTTGAAGAACAATACGCTAGAGCTTCCTCAGGAGTATGAAGTAAACAGAAACACAATTGTTGCATTGTCAAAGAAAGTCAGTGGTAATCTCAATATTAAGAATAATGCTGATAAACAGACAGTCAACCTTAATAAACAGGTATTCCTGAGCGATGATTTCAAACTACTGTGGGAGAAAATCAAATACAAAACCACCTATTCAGTTGATTTTGACAGCGAGGAACTGATCGAAAAGTGTTGTGAGGAAATGCGTCGGAACCTGAAGGTTGAAGCACCTAAGCTTATCTATACCAAGGCACTATTCGATATCGAAGCAGGCGGGATTGGCGTCAGAGAAAATGATCGTACAGCCGTTTATGCTACGAACCAGAAAGAAAACTTGCCAGATGTTCTAACTTTCCTTCAAAATGAAACGAATCTAACGCGTCGAACCATTGTCGAGATTCTAAAACGGAGCCAAACTTTGCATCTGTTTAAGAAAAATCCGCAAAAATATATGGACGAGGCAGCCAGGATGATATCTGCCAAAATGCGATTATCAATCGTTGATGGGATCAAATATACTAAAATTGGTGCCGAGGAGTACTATGCCCAGGAGCTGTTTGAGAGTAACGAGCTTTTCGGCTATCTCTCTAAAAATATGATTGAAAGTACGAAATCTGTTTACGAATATGTTATTTACGATTCCGATAATGAGGCTGGCTTTGCACAGAAATTTGAAAACAATCAGAGTATTAAGCTATATGCGAAGCTACCTGACTGGTTCAAAATCCCGACCCCCCTAGGTACCTATAATCCAGACTGGGCGTTATTAATTGACCAAGATGGCGAACAGAAGCTCTATTTTGTACTTGAAACAAAGGCCAATATTCTAAGTGACTCACTACGTCCAACGGAAAGTGCAAAAATTGAATGCGGATATAAGCATTTTGAAGCTTTGGGCAATGCGGTAAAATTTAAAGAAGTTGATGATTTTGTAGCGTTTATCGAAACGATATAACTGATAAACTAGGTATAGCTATCTTACACTTGTTGTATTTGTAAGTGTTAAGGAGGCTAATCATGGCCAAGAGCATTGATGCCCACAGTAGGATCATACGGGAGATATTTATTAACAAAGAAAACCGGTTTATGCAATCATACGAGGATGGGTAGCCATCTTTAACCCTCTTATTGATATTCCTTTATCACTTGCAAAAAGACCGGCCGGAAGACGAGCGGGTAGAGTTCCGAAGCCTTACTTATTCAGAAAAATTTGGACGTAAATCGTTTAACCTTGAGTGGGAAGAACGAACGAACTGCATAGAAGCACTATTTCAGGGTCAAAGTTATGACTATATAGACAAAGATGAATCCATCAAACGCTTGATTGAAAAAAAGTTATAGATTTTTTAATAATAAACGAACAATACGTTTTTGCTGTAGGGGGATTTTATGATTAGTCAAAGGAAGGGGGAAGCCAATGCTTACGCAAGCATAGTCCGGACATACAACCAGGGAATATAAGCGCTTGAAAGCATTGAAAAAGGAAAATCTCTGGGACAATATGACGAATCTTGAATTGGTGTTGAATATGCTTGCGGAAGCGACTACCACCGAAATATCAAAAGAAAACAACCCAAACAGCTTTGAAGATAATCAAGAAATAGCCAGACAGGGTGGTACAATCGCCGGAAATGCCCGCAGGGAAATCGAAGCCAAAACAGGTAAGAGCATAGTTACCCCCAGAAATGCTAAAGAAATTAAACAGTTAGAAGAGTAGGAAGCACTTATTCAACGGTCTGGAAATTCCGGATTGTTCAAGTGCGAATATTGAGAAACAGGGTGAATACTAAAGTGGAACAGTTACAACTTGGAGATATAGTAATAGATGTTGAACAAAAAAATATAAAGAATATTCACCTGAGCGTGTATCCACCGGATGGCAGGGTCCGCATTGCTGCACCCCTGCGCATAGATTTAGATACTATACGCGTCTATGCCCTGTCAAAACTGAAGTGGATTAAAAAACAGCAGGCCAAATTTAGAGCTCAGGATAGAGAAGCACCCAGAGAATTTCTAAATCGCGAGAGTCATTACTATAATGGAAAGCGCTACCTGCTGAAGGTAGTTGAGGTAGAAGCAGCACCAAAGATTGAATTAGAATATAGCACCATTGTACTCTATGTCCGCCCTGGCGCAGACACAAAAAAGAGGCAACATATTATGGATGAATGGTACCGGGCTCAATTAAAAATGGTTTTGCCGGTACTCATTGAAAAATGGGAACAGACGTTAAATGTGAAAGTGCATGCGTTTGGCATCAAGAAAATGAAGACTAAATGGGGAAGCTGTAATTGTGAAGCAAAACGTATCTGGCTGAACTTAGAACTAGCTAAAAAACCACCGGAATGTCTCGAATACGTTGTAGTGCATGAAATGGTCCATTTATTGGAAAGAAAACATAATGAGATATTTACCGCCTACATGAATGAACATTTGCCAAAGTGGCGCTTTTATAAAGAGGAGCTTAACAGATTACCGGTAAAACCTGAAAACTGGAATTATTGAGAGCTTCCCCGCGGCGGTCCCTTTGAAGGCGCTAAAGACTGGTAAAAGGAAATTTAATAACTCAACTTTCCCAATTCATCGTTTATTTAATATAAGTTAAATTTAAGAGGCTGTCCCTAAGTTAGGT